>JBKPSU010000072.1:0-36089 GCA_046735135.1 Actinomycetota bacterium | reverse complement strand
TCGCCGCGACGGAAGGCATCAGCCCCTCGGCGGTGTCGCAGCGCGCGAGCCGTGACGGTCTCGACCTGATCGTGTTGTCATCGGAGTACCTGCGGAGGGTGACGTGAGCGCGCTGGCGGTCATGCTGATCGCGATGGGCGTCGCCGACACGGTTCGGCGGTTGACGAGCGCCATATGGGCGCCGACGGTTATCGCCCCTCTGGTCGTGATCGCGTGCGCGGCGCTGTCTGCGCTGTGGCACCCCGGCGACATTGCGCCGTTGATCATCGCCGCGGCGGCCAGCGCAGGCTGGATCGTGTTGTGCGCCCGCGCAGAGCGCAGCGGCGAACACCAGGGTGCGCCGCTTGCCGTGTTCGGGCTGGCGTTTGCGGCGCTGATCATGTTGTCCGGCTTGGGCTCTGACGTCGGCGGCCTCGTCCAGCGGTGGTTGTCGTGGGTCGACGTGCCTGTCGTCGGCGATGTCAGTCCGACCCGGCTGCTGATGGTCGTCGGGGCAGTGCTGCTGCAGTTCGTCACCGGCAACCAGTTGGTGCGGCTCGTACTCAGCTCGGTCGGTGCGGTGAAACCCGAAGGGCAACCGCAGCCGTCGGACAAGCTGAAGGGCGGCCGCCTGCTCGGCCCGATGGAGCGGACGCTGATATTCGGGCTCGGACTGGCCGGTCAGCTCGCCGCGGCCACCGCCGTCGTGGCCGCCAAGAGCATCATCCGGTTTCCCGAGATCAACGCTCAAAAGGCCCGCGAGAACGGGAACATCGGCATCGACGACGTCACCGAATACTTCCTCGTCGGCAGCTTCGCGAGCTGGATCATCGCGCTGGGCGGTCTCGTACTCGCGCAGTGACCCAACGACTCTCGACTAGAGCCGCTCGATGATGGTGACGTTGGCGGTGCCACCGCCCTCGCACATCGTCTGCAGGCCATAGCGGCCCCCGGTGCGCTCGAGTTCGTTCAGCATGGTCGCGAAGAGCTTGGCGCCCGTGGCGCCCAACGGATGTCCGAGCGCGATCGCGCCGCCGTTCGGATTGACCTTCTCCGGGTCAGCCTTGACCTCCTTCAGCCACGCGAGCACAACCGGCGCGAAGGCCTCGTTGATCTCGACGGTGTCGATGTCGTCGATGGACAGGCCCGTCTTCTCCAGCGCGTACCGCGTCGCCGGGATCGGCCCGGTCAGCATGAACACCGGATCGGCACCGCGCGCACTGATGTGGTGGATACGGGCCCGCGGCTTCAGGTTGTGGTCCTTGACCGCCTGCTCCGAGGCGAGCAGCACGGCGCTCGCGCCGTCGGAGATCTGGCTCGCGACCGCCGCGGTCAGCCTGCCACCCTCGGCGAGAGGCTGCAGCGACGCCATCTTCTCCAGCGTCGTCTCCCGCGGGCCCTCGTCGATGCGGAAGTCGCCGACGCCGATGATCTCGTTGTCGAAATGTCCGCCGCGGATCGCCGCGAACGCACGCTGATGGCTGGTGAGCGCGAACTGCTCCATCTCCTCACGGGAGATGTTCCAGCGTTCGGCGATCAGCTCCGCGCCGCGGAACTGAGAGATCTCCTCGTCTCCGTAGCGGTGCCGCCAGTTCTCCGACTCGTTGGTCGGCGAGGTGAACCCGAACTCCTTGCCGACCACCATCGCCGAGGCGATCGGGATCTGGCTCATGTTCTGCATGCCGCCGGCCAGGATGACGTCGGCCGTACCGGACAGAATCGCCTGCGCGCCAAAGGAAATCGCCTGCTGGCTGGACCCGCATTGCCGGTCCACCGTCACGCCGGGCACCTCTTCGGGATAGCCCGCAGCCAGCCACGCGTTGCGCCCGATATTGCCTGCCTGGCCGCCGAGCGCGTCGACGCAGCCGACGATGACGTCGTCCACGGCCGCCGGGTCGACGTCGACACGGTTGAACAACCCGCGGAAGGCGTGCACGCCCAAGTCGATCGGATGCACGGCGGCCAACGAGCCGTTCTTCTTTCCGACAGGGGTCCGCACAGCGTCAACGATGTACGCCTCGGGCATTTCTATTCTCCTTCGGTGCTGTTGGCGGTGATTCCGCCGAGGACAATGGCGAGGTACTGCCGACCGACCTGCTCGGCCGTCAGCGGTCCGCCCGGCTGATACCAGCGGACCGAAACCCATGTGGTGTCGCGGATGAACCGGTACACCAGGTCAACGTCGAGATCGGGCCGGAAGCATCCTTCGGCCACCCCCTGATTGAGCACGTCCACCCACAGTTTGCGCTGCTCCTTGTTGCGCGCCTCCACGAATGCGAACTGCGGAAGCGCCAACAGCCGTTTCGCCTCGTCCTGGTAGATCACGACCTGGGCATGCCGGTGCTCGATCGCCTCGAAGGACGCCATGAAAAGGCCCTTCAGCCGATCCAGTGGGTTGGGTTCGGTGTCGACGATCTGCTGGTAGCGATCGAACAACCAGTCCAGAAAATCCCGTAGCACCTCCTCCACCATCTGCTCTTTGCTCTTGAAGTGGTGGTACAGGCTGCCGGACAGGATGCCCGCCGAGTCTGCGATGTCGCGCACCGTGGTCGCTCGCAGGCCGCGCTGGGCGAACATCGTCGCGGCGAGCTCGAGAAGCTCGTCGCGCCTGCTCACCGATTGCTGACCTGGCTGCGGGGTCATGCGCGCTGGCTCGAAACCGAAATCACTTCTCCGGTCAGATAACTGGAGTAGTCACTGGCCAGGAACGCGATGGTGGCGGCGACCTCCCACGGCTCGGCGGCACGCCCGAACGCCTCACCCTCGGAGAGCCTGTCGAGCAGTTCCGACGAGCTCGTCTTCTCCAGGAATTTGTGCCTCGCGATGCTCGGCGACACCGCGTTGATCCGCACGCCGTGGTCGACCGCCTCGATGGCGCTGCAGCGAGTCAACGCCATCACACCCGCCTTGGCCGCGGCGTAATGCGACTGCGAATGCTGGGCCCGCCAGCCGAGCACGCTGGCATTGTTGACGATCACGCCGCCGTGATCGGCGTCGCGGAAGTAGCGCAGCGCGGCGCGGGTCGCGCGCATCACCGACGTCAGCGTCACGTTCAGAACGCGGTCCCACTCCTCGTCGGTCATGTCGACGACGGGGGTCTGTCCGCCGAGGCCGGCGTTGTTGACGAGCACATCGAGCCGTCCCATTCGGGCGGTCGTCGACGAGATCAGCGCGTCGACCTGTGCGGTCGAGGTCACGTCGCACACCACGCTCTCCACCCGGCCGAGCCCGAGCTCCGCCAGCTGACCGCGGGTCTCGCCGAGCCGGCGCTCGTGGTGGTCGGAGACGACGACATCGGCGCCCTCGGCCAGTGCGCGGCGCGCGACAGCCGACCCGATTCCCGTGCCGGCGGCGGCGGTCACGACGACGACCTTGCCGGTCAGAAGTCCGTGTCCGTCAATCTCTTTCGGAGCCTCCGTTAGGCTCATCCCTTCACCTCACGCGGTAGGCCGAGCACACGCTCGGCGATGATGTTGCGCTGGATCTCGTTGGACCCGCCGTAGATGGTGTCGGCTCGGGTGAACAGGTAGAGGTGCTGCCATTCGTCGAACTTGCCGTCCTTTGCGAGAAGACCGGCCTTGCCGACGACGTCCATCGCCAGCTCACCGAGATCGCGATGCCAGTTGGCCCACAACAGCTTCGACACACTGTCTTTGCCGACGGCCTGGCGGCCTCGCTCGACGTCCATCGTCGCCAGCGCGTATGACCGCATCGTCTGCAGCCCGACCCACGATCGCGTCAACCGTTCGCGGATCAGCGGGTCGTCGGCCGCGCCCGTCTCCTTCGCCACCTCGACGAGGTTGGAAAGCTCACGCGCGTAACGGATCTGCTGACCCAGAGTCGAAACGCCACGCTCGAACGTCAGCGTCCCCATCGCCACCCGCCAACCGTCGCCGGGTTGACCGACGACCAGGTCGGCGTCGGTGCGGGCGTCGTCGAAGAACACCTCGTTGAAATCCGCCGTCCCGGTCAGCTGCACGATCGGCCGGATCTCGACGCCGGGCTGGTCGAGCGGCACCAGCAGATACGACAGCCCGGCATGACGCTTGGAGCCCTTCTCGGTGCGGGCCACCACGAAGCACCACTGCGACAAGTGCGCCATCGACGTCCACACCTTCTGGCCGTTGATCACCCACTGGTCGCCGTCGAGCTCGGCGGTCGTCGACACGTTGGCAAGATCGCTGCCCGCGCCGGGCTCGGAATAGCCCTGGCACCACAGCTCGGTGACGTCGAGGATGTTCGGAAGGAAGCGCTTCTGCTGTTCCTGCGTGCCGTAGGCGATCAACGTCGGCCCGAGCAGTTCCTCACCGAAGTGGTTCACCTTGTCGGGGGCGTCGGCCTTGGCGTATTCCTCGTAGAACGCGACGCGGTGGGCAACCGAGAGGCCGCGGCCGCCGTGCTCCTCCGGCCAGCCCAAACAGGTGAGACCGGCCGCCGCCAGATGCTGGTTCCACGCCCGCCGTTCCTCGAACGCCTCATCCTCGCGGCCCGGCCCGCCGAGACCCTTGAGCGCGGCGTACTCGCCGACGAGGTTGTCGGCGAGCCAGTCGCGGACCTCGGCCCGGAACTCCTGGACCTCTATCACCCCTGTAGGCTAACCTACCAAGCACTTGCTTTGTTAGAGGAGCATCGATGACGGCCGATCTGAGGACCATTCCGCAGGTCCTGGACCGGATTGCCGACAAATTCTCCGACCACGACGCGCTGGTGACCGACGACCGGCGGCTCACCTTCTCGCAGTTGCGCGACGAGGTCCGCACGGCGGCCGCGGCGTTGGTCGAGCTGGGCATGGAGGGCGGGGAACGGGTTGCGATCTGGTCGCCGAACACGTGGCACTGGGTCGTCGCGTGCCTGGCCACCACCTACGCAGGAGGCGCGGTCGTGCCCCTGAACAGCCGATACACCGCCAGCGAGGCCGCCGACGTGCTGGCCCGCACCGGGGCGCCGGTTCTGGTCGCCGCCGGTGAGTTCCTCGGCGCCGACAAGAGCGCCGACCTCGATCGCGGCGCCCTGCCGGCACTGCGGAACATCGTGCGGGTTCCGATCGAGAAGGACGACGGAACCTGGGACGAGTTCGTCGCCCGCGGGGACGGTGCGGCCGCCAAAAAAGAGGCCGATGCGCGCGCCGCGGCGGTCCGGCCCGACGACGTCTCCGACATCCTGTTCACCTCCGGCACCACCGGCCGCAGCAAGGGCGCGCTGTGCGCGCACCGGCAGTCGCTTGCCGCCCCTGCCGCGTGGGCGCAATGCGGACAGCTCACCAGCGCCGACCGCTACCTCTGCATCAACCCGTTCTTCCACAACTTCGGCTACAAGGCGGGCATCCTGGCCTGCCTGCAGACCGGCGCGACGTTGATTCCGCAGCTGATGTTCGACGCGGAGAAGGCGTTGGCCGCTGTGCAGGAGCACCAAATCACCGTGCTGCCGGGGCCGCCTACGATCTACCAGACCCTGCTCGACCACCCCAAGCGCGCAGACTACGACCTGAGCTCGCTGCGGTTCGCGGTCACCGGCGCGGCGACGATCCCGGTGGTGCTGATCGAGAGGATGCAGTCGGAACTCGACATCGACATCGTGCTGACCGCGTACGGGCTGACCGAGGCCAGCGGATTCGGCACGATGTGCCGCGCCGACGACGACGCGGTCACCGTAGCCACCACCTGCGGGCGACCGATCGCCGACTTCGAGCTACGCATCGACAACCCTGGCGAGGACGGTGCGGGCGAGGTGCTGTTGCGCGGACCGAACGTGATGCTCGGCTATCTCGACGATCCGGAGGCCACGGCCAAGACCATCGACGCCGACGGGTGGCTGCACACAGGCGATGTCGGGTGCGTCGACGAGTCCGGAAACCTGAAGATCACCGACCGGCTCAAGGACATGTACATCTGCGGCGGGTTCAATGTCTACCCCGCCGAGATCGAGCAGGTGCTCGCGCGGCTGGACGGAGTCGCCGAAGCGGCCGTGATCGGCGTCCCGGACGAGCGGCTCGGCGAGGTCGGCAAGGCCTTCATCGTGGTCAAGCCCGGCGCCGAACTCGACGAGGAAGCCGTGAAGGCCTACACGCGTGAGCACCTGGCGAATTTCAAGACCCCGCGGTCAGTGGCGTTTCTCGATGTCCTACCGCGCAACCCGGGAGGCAAAGTGGTCAAACCACAACTGCGGGAGCTGATCTAGTGGATCTGGCTTTCGACAGCGAGACCGAGGAGTTCCGGACCGAGGTCCGCGACTTTCTCGCCGCGAACAAGAATCATTTCCCGACGAAGTCCTACGACACTGTCGAGGGCTTCGAGCAGCATCGGCGTTGGGACAAGGTGCTTTTCGATGCAGGACTGTCGGTGATCGCCTGGCCGAAGCGCTACGGCGGCCGCGACGCCACCTTGTTGCAGTGGGTCGTCTACGAGGAGGAGTACTTCCGCGCCGGGGCACCGGGACGGGCCAGTGCCAACGGCACCTCGATGCTCGCACCGACGCTGTTCGCCCACGGCACCGAGGAGCAGCTCGAGCGCGTGCTGCCGAAGATGGCCAGCGGCGAGGAGATCTGGGCCCAGGCCTGGTCCGAACCGGAGTCGGGCAGCGACCTCGCATCGCTGCGTTCGACGGCCACCAAGACCGACGGCGGCTGGAAGCTCAACGGCCAGAAGATCTGGAGCTCGCGAGCCCCGTTCGGCGACAAGGCATTCGGGCTTTTCCGGTCGGATCCCGAAGCCGAGCGCCATAAGGGGCTCACCTACTTCATGTTCGACCTGAAGGCCGACGGCGTGACCGTCCGGCCGATCGCCCAGCTCGGCGGTGACACGGGCTTCGGTGAGATATTCCTCGACGACGTCACCGTTCCCGACACCGACGTCATCGGCGCCGTCCACGACGGCTGGCGTGCCGCGATGAGCACCTCGAGCAACGAGCGCGGGATGTCGCTGCGCAGCCCGGCGCGGTTCCTCGCTCCCGCCGAGCGACTCGTCGAGCAGTGGAAAGAAAACCCCGACCCCGTGTTCACCGACCGGGTCGCCGACGCCTGGATCAAGGCCCAGGCATACCGCTTACACACTTTCGGCACCGTGACCCGCCTTGCGGCGGGCGGTGAGCTCGGCGCCGAATCGTCGGTGACAAAGGTATTCTGGTCGGACCTCGACGTGGCGCTGCACCAGACCGCACTGGACATGCGGGGCGCCGACGGAGAGCTCGTCGACAGCTGGACCGAAGGACTGCTGTTCGCACTGGGCGGCCCGATCTATGCCGGCACCAACGAGATTCAGCGCAATATCATCGCCGAACGGCTGCTTGGTCTGCCTCGCGAACCCAAGGGGCAGGCCAAATGAAGTTCGATCTCGACGAACAGCAGCGCGACTTCGCGGCGAGCATCGACGCCGCCCTCGCGGCAGCCGGCGTGCCGGGTGCCGTACGCGCATGGGCGGTAGGCGACACGGGTCCCGGCCGCAAGGTCTGGTCAACACTGGCGGATCTCGGCGTGACGGCCCTCCTGGTACCGGAGCGGTTCGACGGAATCGACGCGCACCCGGTGGATCTCGTGGTGGCCGCCGAACGCCTCGGATACTGGGGCGTGCCCGGTCCGATCACCGAATCCGTTGCTGTGGCACCGGTTCTGCTGGCCGATGACGAGCGCAGCGGCGCACTGGCCTCCGGCGAGCTGATCGTCACCGTCGCACTCCCTCCGCACGTGCCGCGCGCCGTCGACGCCGACTCCGCCGGTTTGATTCTGGTCGCTGGTGAGGACCAGGTAAGCGACGGGACGGCGGGCGATCGGCACGAGTCCGTCGACCCCGCACGCAGGCTCTACGACGTGTCGGCATCGAGTGATACGCAGAAGGCCGATACTGCAAGAGCTTTCGAGTTCGGCGTGCTTGCCACCGCAGCGCAGCTCGTCGGCGCGGGCCAGGCAATGCTCGATGGTTCTGTCGAGTATGCCAAGCAGCGCAGCCAGTTCGGCAGGACCATCGGCTCCTACCAGGCGATCAAGCACAAGCTCGCCGATGTGTACATCGCCGTCGAGTTGGCAAGGCCGCTGGTGTACGGCGCGGCGCTCTCGCTTGCCGACGGGTCGCCGGACACGGCGCGCGACATCAGCGCCGCGCAGGTGGCCGCGGCCGACGCCGCGCTGCTGTCGGCGCGTTCGTCGCTGCAGACGCACGGCGCCATCGGTTTCACACAGGAGCACGACCTGTCCCTGCTGCTGCTGCGGGTGCAGGCGCTGCGGTTCGCGTGGGGGTCCCCGTCGTGGCACCGCCGCCGGGTTTTGGAGGCACTGTCGTGAGCGAGGAACGGGAACTGCTCCGCGAGACCGTCGCGGCGTTGGTCGAGAAGCATGCGACGCCCGCCGCGGTGCGCACGGCGGCCGAGTCGGAGCGCGGCTACGACGAGTCGCTGTGGACGTTGTTGTGTGAACAGGTCGGGGCTGCCGCGCTCGTGGTGCCCGAGGAGATGGGCGGGGCCGGAGGCGAACTCGCCGACGCGGCCGTCGTGGTCGAGGAGTTGGGCAAGGCGCTGGTGCCCACGCCGCTGCTCGGCACGACGCTGGCCGAGCTCGCGCTGCTCGCCTCGGACGAACCCGACACCGATGCGCTCGAGCGGCTGGCCGAAGGCGCATCGATCGGGACCGTGGTCTTCGATCCCGGCTTCGTGATCAACGGCGCCGTCGCCGACGTTGTGGTCGCCACCGACGGCGCGACGTTGACCCGGTGGACCACATTCACGGCGACACCGGCCGACACCATGGACCTGACGCGTCGGCTGGCACGCGTCGAGCCGCGGGACACCGTCGACATCGGTGCGGATCCCGGCCTTGCCGACACCGCGGCGATCCTGATCGCGGCCGAACAGGTCGGTGCTGCCGCGAAGTGTCTCGACTTGACTGTCGCCTACACCAAGGAGCGGGTCCAGTTCGGCAGGCCGATCGGCAGCTTCCAAGCACTCAAGCACCGGATGGCCGACCTGTACGTCGCCGTCCAGTCCGCGAGTGCCGTGGTCAACGACGCCATCGCCGATCCGTCACCGACGTCGGCCGCGCTGGCGCGAGTGTCGGCCAGCGAGGCCTTCTCCCGGGTGGCCGCGGAGGCCGTCCAGATGCATGGCGGGATCGCGATCACCTGGGAGCACGACATCCAGCTGTACTTCAAGCGAGCGCACGGCAGCGCGCAACTGCTCGGGGCCCCGCAGGAGCACCTGCGTCGGCTGGAATCCGAATTGCTCTAGCTTGCTCCGATACCCGCGTCGGCGACCCACTTCTTGGCGATGTCCGACAGGTTGGTGCCCTTGGCCGCCTCCGCGTTCATGTTGATGAGGTCGTCGGTGGTGAGTTTCGCCGACACCGCGTCGAGCGTCTTCTTGATCATGTCGTTCTGCTTGGCCGACTTTATGAGCGGGGCCACGTTCTCGGCGGCGAACAGGTTCTTGTCATCCTCGAGAGCGACGAGATGGTTGGCGTGCAGACCCGGATCGGTGCTGAACAGATCGCCTGCTTGAATCTGGCCGTTGGTCAGAGCCGTCATGGTCAGCGTTCCGCCCGCGTCCAGGCTGACGAAGTCCTTGAAGTTGAGTCCGTAGACGTCGCGGAGCCCAACCACGCCCTGTGTTCTCGTCTTCCATTCCGGCGGCCCGCCGAGAACCAGTTCGCCCGCGTGCGGCTTCAGATCCGAGATCGTCTTGAGCTGATACTTGTCGGCGGTCGCCTGCGTCACCGCGACGACGTCCTTGTCCTCTGCGGGGGACGGTGTCAGCATCGAAATGCCTTCTGGCAGTTTCTTCGACAGCTCGCCCGACACCGCTTGCGGTGTCGCGGCGGTGGACTTCGGGTCGAGATAGCTGAGCAGCGCGCCGGTGTACTCGGGAACGAGATCGATGGACCCGTCCTTGAGCGCCTGGATGTACACCTCGCGGCTGCCGATGTTGAACTGTTCTTTGGTCTTGACACCAGCCGCCTGCAACGCCTGCGAGTAGATGCTGCCGATCAGCTGGCTCTCGGTGAAGTCGGCCGAGCCGACGATCACCTGAGAACCCTCGGATCCGCCGGAGTTGCCGCCGCCTGACAGCGGATCGCTACCGCCGCCGCCGCACGCGGACAGCGCAAGAACGGAGGTGACCGCCAGTGCCGAAAGGATGCCGCGCTTCTTCATATCTGTTCTCCTGTTGGGTGATCGGTACCGGGACCGGCACCTAGGTGGTGGCCGGCTCGAGGACGGCGGTGGCCAGCGGTGAACTCTCTTTCGACGCCACCCGCCGCAGACCGGGTGACACGATGATCCGGCCCAGCCAGGCGAAGGCGAATTCGAGGACGATGGCCAGGATGGCGACAAGGATTGCGCCGCCTGCCATCTCGGCGAAGCTTGCTTGCGCCCGGCCATCGAGGATGAACCGGCCGAGACCCTGCAGCCCGAGATATGCGGCGATGGTCGCGGTCGACACGATCTGCAACGTCGACGCTCGAACACCTGACACCATGAGCGGTAGCGCGCAGGGGATCTGGACGCGCATGAGTATCTGGCGCTTGGTGAAGCCCATGCCCCGTGCAGCGCCAACCGCGTCCGGGTCTGCGTTCTGGATGCCTGCGTAAGTGCCCGTGAGGATCGGCGGCACCGCCAGCAGCACCAGCACGATGACCGTCGGCAGCACGTACACGAGTTTTCCCGTTGCGACCGGCGAGACGATCAGGAACAGAAGCACAAGCAGCCCGAGTGACGGAAGCGCCCGCAACGCGTTCGCGAATCCCGCGACCAACGCCTCGCCTCTGCCGGTGTAGCCGATGACGATCCCGAGCGGCACCGCGATCGCCATCGCGATCGCAAGGGCGACAGCGGAATACATGAGGTGGTAGCCGACCTGTGCGGGGATGCCGCCAGACCCTGTCCAGTTCGCCGGGTCCGTGAACCAGCCGCCGATGTTCATGATGTGACCGTCCTTTGCCGCCACGGCGTTAGCAGTCTGTTCAGCCAGAGGATCAAGCCGTCGAACACAACGGCCAGCACGACACACAGCACCACGCCGACGATGAGTGGAGTGAACAGGCGGAGCTGAAAGCCCTGGGTGAAAAGGGATCCGAGTTGCGGGATGCCGAGCAGCGCAGCCATGGTGACGATGCTGACGTTGGAGACGACGGCCACTCGCATCCCGGCCGCGATAACGGGAACGGCGACGGGCAGTTCGACCAGCACCAGCCGTTGCCACCCGCGGTAGCCCATGGCCTCGGCGGCCGCAACCGTGTCATGCGGCACCGAACTCAGTCCGTCGGCGACGACTCGAACCAGCAGCGCAACGGTGTAAAGCGTCAGCGCGACAACGATGTTGATCGGATCGAGGATCTTCGTGCCGAGGATCACCGGAAGGATGATGAACAGCGCGAGCGACGGGATGGTGTAGAGCAGCCCCGCTGTCCCGACGATCGCCGCGTAGCCGCGTCCCGAACGATGCGCCCACCAGCCCAGCGGCAGCGCCACGATCAGGCCGAGAATGGTCGGCACGAGTGTGAGGTATGCATGGCTGATCGTCAGAGAGACGATGCGGTCGATGTTCGACGAGATCCAGTTCATGCCGCTGACCGCGCTTCCTTGGCCCGCCGGATGGCATCGATGATGTCGTGATCGGTCGCGGTGCCGATCAGACGTCCGGATTCGTCTGTCACGACACACCGGCCGCTGGGGCTCGACAGCGCCGAGTTCAGCAGGTCGCGAAGTGGCTGGCCCTTCGACGCCGAGGTGGCACTCAGGTTGACGTCGCCCTCTTCGACATGATCGCCGCGGACGCTTTCACTGTCGACCCAGCCGATGGGCGCCTTGTTATCGTCGACGGCGAGAATCCACCGCCCCTGAACAGACGGGAACGTCGATATCGCCTGTCCCACAGTGACCGTCGGTTCATCGGAGAGTTCGAGGCGGTCATCCGAGTTGTGGAAGCCCAGCGCTCGGTAGCCTCGCGCGGAGCCGACGAAATCGGCGACGAACGTGTCACTCGGGGCGGCCAGCAGCTCGGCGGGAGTTGCGGCCTGTGCCAGAGTGCCGCCCTGGCGCAGCACGACGACCTGGTCGCCGAGCTTGAGTGCCTCGTCGATGTCGTGCGTGACCATCACGATGGTCTTGGAGATATCGGCCTGCAGGCGCAGGAACTCATCCTGGAGTTGACTCCGCACGATCGGGTCGACGGCGCTGAAGGGCTCGTCCATCAGCAGGAAGGGCGGATCCGTCGCCAGCGCCCGCGCCACCCCGACCCGCTGCTGCTGGCCGCCCGACAGCTGCCACGGATAGCGCTTGGCGAACTTCGCATCCAGCCCGACGCGCTCGAGGAGTTCCATTGCGGCCGAACGGGTCTCCTTCTTGCTGCCGCCGAGCAGCCGCGGCAGTGCGGCCACGTTGTCCACGACGGTGCGGTGCGGGAACAGACCGGCATTCTGGATCACGTAGCCGATTCGCCTGCGCAACGCGACCCGGTCCAGCGTCTGGGTGTCGACTCCCTCGAGTTCGATGGTGCCCGACGACGGTTCGATCAGGCGGTTGATCATCCGCATCGAGGTCGTCTTGCCACAGCCCGACGGGCCGACGAGTGTGGTGATCTTGCCCGCCGGGGCGATGATGGTGAGACCGTCGACTGCAACGGTTCCGTCCGGGTACACCTTCGAGACATTGTCGAACTTGATCATGACTGTCCTTCTGGGATGGTTGATTTCGATGAACGACTCAACTGCGCCGAGACATCTCCCGCCGCGACCGCAAGCATCCGGCCGAAGGTGGCGGCTTGGCTCTTGGTGAGGCGGTAGCTGGGGATGACCAGGCTCATCGCGGCGACAGTTCGTGCTTCCGAGTACACCGGCGCCGCGATCGCGGTGACGTCGGTCTCGACTCCTCGCTCGGCCACCACGTATCCGACATCGGGCACTCGACCGCGCAGCACCCGGCCTGCCGCCGATTTGTCCAGTGGCACCGTTCGGCCAACCCAGCTGGTGTGCCGCACGGAGTGGGTGCCCTCGACGATCCCGATATACAGAGCGCTCCCGCCGTGGCCCTCGACTGAGAGATAGACGGATTCACCCGTCTCGGCGACGAGCTTCTCCATCGTCGGCCTGGCGAGATCGACCAGCGACTCGTTGGACAAGGCCTGCGCCCCGAGCTGGATGAGCCGGGCTCCGGGCCGGTAGAAGCCGCCGTGTTCCTCCCGACTGACGAAACCCGTGGTCTCGAGTGTGCGCAGCAGCCGCAGCGCGGTGCTGGGAGCCAGGTCGCAGTCCCTGGCGCTGTCGGCGAGATTCGCGCTGCCCCGCTCACAGATGGCGGCGAGCAACGCGAGTGCCCGCTCGACCGTCCGCGTTGACGGTTCAGCCACTGCGACCTCCTCTCGCCGGAACCCGAATTCCATCAAACAAAATTCGAATTCCATCTAGCGGCAATGTGGGGTTTTGGTGATGATAGATCCCATCGCCCGTCCGCGATAGGGAAGAAGGAGAATTTCATGCTTGTGCTTAACGGATCCGCGACCATCGGCGACGTGGTGGCACTCGCGGACCGTCGTGAGCAGGTCTCCGTTTCCCCGGCGACCGTCGCCGCCGTGACGCGGGCCCACGAGATCGCCGCGGGGCTTTCCACCCGATCTGAAATCTATGGCCGAACGACCGGTGTCGGTGCGAATCGGGCCACCTTCGTTTCCCCCTCCGATGCCGAGTACGGCATGCGACTTCTGCGCAGTCACGCTGTCGACGCGGGAGATCGGATGGACGACAGGACTGTTCGGGCGATGCTTGCGGTACGGCTGATCCAGCTGTGCGTGCCTGGCGCGGGACTCGACCCTGCGATCCTCGCCGGACTCGAGACGATGCTCAATGACGATGCGCTCCCCGAGCTGCGCCAGTACGCGTCGATTGGGACCGGCGACCTCGCCCCGTTGGCGGGTACTGCCCTGACGTTGATCGGCGAGCGACCTGCGTCGAAGCCCCTGACCCCGATGCCGAAGTGGGGTGCCGACAGTGCGTTGCCGTTCATGAGCAGCAGCGCACTGACCGTCGGGCGCGGTTGCCTCGCGCTGGAGGAGCTGTCCCGCCTGGAGCGCGCGTCAAGCGTGATCTACATGCTGAGTTTTCTTGCGCTCGAAGGAAATCCGCAAGCGCTGTCGTCGATCGCCGCGCGCGCGTCGGCAGCGCCGTACGCCGACACCGTCGCAGACAGGCTGCGCACCGTCCTGGCGACAGCGGGGCTGACGAACAGCCGCCCCGCGCGCATTCAGGATCCATACGGCCTCCGCGTGTACCCGGTCGCTCAGGCCAGCGTGGTCGCATCCCTGCATTCCCTCGAGGGTCAGCTCGAACGGACGCTCAACAGCGCGCAGGAGAATCCCCTGTTCGACGTCGAGGACGAAGCCGTGATCCATCACGGTGCGTTCTACCAGGCGTCGCTGTCGCTCGAACTGGACGGCGCCACCCTTGCGCTGGCTCTCACCGCGCCGATCACCCATTCCAGGATCAGGATGCTCAACGATCCGGATACCAATGGGGGCAATGCATTCCAGGCTGCGGAAGCCGATGGCTCGTCGGGTCTGATGATGGTCGAGTACGTGGCCGCCGGTGCGATCGCCGAAATACGGAACGCCGCACAGCCGGCATCCGCAGGCACGCTCGTCCTGTCCCGCGGCGCGGAAGAGGATGCCACGTTCGCGTCACAGGGCGCACAGCAGCTCGAGCGGTCCATCGCGGCCTACCGGGTCCTGTTGTGCTGCGAACTGGTCGGCGCCGTCAGGCTGTTGCGCCAGCGAAAGTTCGACACCCAGTTCACCGGCGTGGTCGGCGACGCACTCGCGCTCGCCGCGATGTTGCCGCGCGACGTCGAGGACCGCGATCTCCGCGGCGACATCGCGGCTGCCGAGTCGCTGCTCGACGACATCGGTGGGCTAGTCGTTTGAACCACCCATCGCCTCACGCGTGTCCCAATAGCGCATTGACCGACATCCCGATGGGGGCGTGGACCGCAGCGCTGATCCTGGACGGAGCCGACCTGCTGAGCCCCCACTCGAGGGGGTTGGCCCAGGCCGCGGACATCGCGGTCGGGGTGGGCATAGTCGGCGGCTTCGGTGCCGCGGTCACCGGAGCGACCGACTGGCAGTACACCCACGACACGGCGCGGCGCGTCGGGCTGACACACGGCGTCCTCAACGCATCGGCGCTCGGTCTGTATCTCGTCTCGTGGCGCGATCGCAGGCGCGGACGGTCCGCCCGCGGCCGCGGCATCGGGCTCCTCGGCCTTCTGCTCGCATCGTCAGCCGGCTTGCTCGGCGGCGACCTCGTGTTCCGCCATCGCGTCGGTGTCGACCGGTCCGAAACAAGTCTGGAGCCACGCGAATTCGTTCCGGTGATGATGGCTGCAGAACTCGCGTCCGACGAGCCTCGCAGGGTGAATCACGAGAACGTGACGGTGGTGCTTGTCCGCCGCGGACCGCAGGTGTACGCGGTCGGGGAGCTGTGTTCGCACCTCGCCGCGCCGATGTCGGAGGGTTGGCTCTACCGGGGCGACCTGGTCTGTCCGTGGCACGGGTCGTGCTTCGACCTGGAATCCGGTGCCCCGGTCAACGGTCCGGCGACGGCGCCACTTGCCTGCTACCAGACGCGGATTCGGGGTGGACACATCGAGATTCGCAGGCAACCTTACGTCGAGTCCGACTCTGACGAGTCGAAATACGCGACGGCGGTGGTGTCGCGATGAATGCCGACGAAGTCCTCATCGAGGACCACAACCAGTTGCGTGGAATTCTCAATCACCTGAAGGCGACGACGGCCGAGGACGCCGACCGGCGCAGTGATCTGATCGACCGGCTGACCGAGGTGTTGACGGTGCACGTGCAGATCGAGGACGAACTGTTGTATCCCGCGATCGCGGAAGTGAGCACGCTGCTGGGAGCCTCGCACGCCCAGCATCGGCAGATCGACGACCAACTGGCCGTCGTTCTGCGCACCGACCCGGCGACCGACGACTTCGCCACCGAACTCGACATGCTGGCGTCGACCCTCGACCACCATGCAGGCGAGGAGGAGCTGATGTTCTTCCAGGCCAAGGCACTCGGCGCGGACAGGTCGGCCACGCTCGGCGAGCGCGTGGAGCGTCGACGCCAACAGCTTCGGGACTCGAGTGTGAACGCAATGCGGATCCGGATGAAGCGGGAGACGCTGCGCCGCCTAGCCTGACTTGGTGTCCGACAATCGCGTCGCTCTGCGTGCAGGCATTCCGCCCTTCTACGTGATGGACGTGTGGCTGGCCGCTGCGGAGCGCCAGCGCACACACGGCGATCTGGTGAACCTGTCGGCGGGCCAACCGAGCGCTGGGGCGCCGGCGGCTGTGCGCGCCGCGGCGAAGGAAGCGCTCGACAACACAGTCCTCGGTTACAGCGTCGCCCTCGGCATCCCCGAGCTGAGAACCGCCATCGCGGAAACCTACAAACTCAGGCACGACCTCGCTGTCGACCCCGCCGACGTCGTCATCACGACGGGCTCGTCGGGTGGATTCCTGTTGGCGTTCCTGGCGTCCTTCGACGTCGGCGACCGGGTGGCGATGGCCAGCCCGGGCTACCCGTGCTACCGCAACATCCTGTCGGCGCTCGGCTGCGAGGTCGTCGACATCCAGTGCGGGCCCGAGACCAGATTCCAGCCGACCGCTCGGATGCTCGCCGACCTGGACGCCCCTGTGAAGGGCGTCGTCGTCGCGAGCCCGGCGAACCCGACCGGCACGGTCATACCGCCCGACGAGCTGGCGGCGATCGCGTCGTGGTGCGACGAATCCGGGACTCGGTTGATCAGCGACGAGGTATATCACGGGCTGGTTTATGAGGGCACCCCCGACACGAGCTGCGCATGGCAGACGTCGCGGAATGCCGTTGTGGTGAACAGCTTTTCCAAGTATTTCGCGATGACCGGGTGGCGGCTCGGCTGGCTGCTCGTGCCGCGGGAACTGCAGCGGGCGGTGGACTGTTTGACGGGCAACTTCACCATCTGCCCGCCGGTGCTGTCCCAGATCGCCGCGGTGGCGGCGTTCACCCCGGAGTCGACCGCCGAGGCGGACGCGCTGCTTCATCACTATGCCGCGAACCGCGTTCTGCTGCTCGACGGGTTGCGGGATATCGGGATCGACAAATTGGCCCCTACCGATGGCGCGTTCTACGTCTACGCCGACGTCTCGCATCTGACGGGCGACTCGCTGTCGTTCTGCTCGAAGCTGTTGGCCGACACCGGGGTTGCCATCGCGCCCGGGATCGATTTCGACACCCAACGCGGCGACTCCTTCGTGCGCTTGTCATTCGCGGGTCCGACAAGCGACATCGAGGAGGCGGTACGCCGAATCGGCGCCTGGCTCGCCTGAGTCAGCGGGCGCTCCAACCGCCGTCCATCGAATACGACGCGCCGGTGACCATTCCCGCGGCTGATGAGGCGAGCCAACTCACCAGCGCCGCAACTTCTTCCGGCTCGACCAGACGTTTGATCGCACTTTCTTTCAGCAGGACATCCTCGATGACTTCCTGCTCAGGGATGCCGTGCGTGCGGGCCTGGTCGGCGATCTGCTTTGTTACCAGGGGGGTGCGCACGTATCCGGGGTTCACGCAGTTGCTCGTCACACCGCGAGGGCCGCCCTCGAGTGCGGTGACCTTTGACAGGCCCTCCAGCGCGTGCTTGGCGGTAACGTAGGCGACCTTGTACTCGGAGGCCCGGATACCGTGCACCGATGAGATGTTGATGATCCGGCCGAACTCGCGGGAGTACATGTGCGGCAACACCGCACGAACCAACAGGAACGGTGTCTCCACCATCAGGGTGAGCATCATCCGGAAGCGATCCGGCGGGAACTCCTCGATGGCGGAGATGCTCTGGATGCCCGCATTGTTCACCAGGATGTCGGCTTCCAGCTTCAGCGTCTCCAGCGGGGCAACGTCGGAAAAGTCTACGACCCAAGCCTTTCCGCCGATCTCCTGCGCCACCGACTTCGCGCCGGCGTCGTCGATGTCGGCGACTGTGACGACCGCTCCTCGGGCGGCAAGTTCGCGTGCGCACGCCGCCCCGATGCCGCTGGCGGCACCGGTGACCAGCGCTGCGCGTCCGTCGAGATCGCTCACGTGAAGAAGGTACCCGACGGTCAGGCGCTGAAAACTGCCCGCAGCGCACAACGAAAAGGGGCACCCCGGTTGGGATGCCCCTTTTGTGGTTTCAGTTCGCTCAGCGGCTCTGCTGCACGTTGTTGTCCACCTGCGGGACGCTTGCGTGCTGGTGAACGTCGTTGAGCCAATCAAGATGATCCACACCTGCCGAAGCGGGACCGGCGAGGCCAAGGAAGGCCGCAGTCAAACCGCTGGCGATGATGGTGGCAAATCCGAACTTCTTCATTTTCGTGCCTTCTTCTTTCTTTTGTGTGGGTGCCGAGCCTTGTGGGCCCGGCCCCCGAGTCACCGGCTCGAGGTTCGTCTCTCACCGGTATGCTTTGTTAAACAGGGAGGTCACGGGTTTAATTCCGATGGCAGCATCTGGCCGCCAGTTGGCAGCAATCGACCAGTCGGACGGCCAGGAACCGGCCACTTAGGTCCCACTTACCTACCGCGAGTGGCGCGCGTCACAGCTAAGCAACGACGGTTGAACCTTTACGCCGGTAGCGCAGAAGCCTTGCGCGTGCCGCACCCAGCTGATGCAGTCGTGACATGCCGTTCATCGACCACCCAAAGGGCAAGGCCTACTACCGGCACTGGGCCGCCGAGGACCCTCGGGCCGCCGTCATCTTCCTGCACGGCTTCGGCGAACACACGGGCGTCTATCACCGGTACGCCTTCGCGCTCAACGCGGCTGGCTTCGACCTGTGGGCGGTCGATCAGTTCGGCCACGGGCTCAGCCCCGGCAATCGCGGCGACTTCGGGTCCATCGCGGACAGCTCCGATCTGGCTGACGCGCTGACCGAGCTCGCCGAGGGCGAACGACCCGGCTTACCGCTGATCGCCCAGGGGCATTCGTTCGGTGCGGTGGTGACGCTGTCGCGGCTGCTCGACCAGCCCGACCGCTACCGCGCCGGGGTCATCTCCGGCGCCCCACTGGTGCCGATCCCGGAAATGCTCGACTCGGACAGCGCATTCGACCTCGATCCGCACTGGTTGTCTCTCGACCCGTTTTACCTCGACTCGCTCGAGAACGACCCGCTGGCGTTCGTGGACGCCGACGGTGCCCCGCTGGCGCGGGCGCTCGACACGGCATGGGACCGCTTCGGCAAGGAGCTGCCCGGGCTGACGGTGCCGACGCTGGCTGTGCACGGGGTCGCCGATCCGGTCGCGCAGATCGGGGCGGTGGCGGCCTACGCCGAACAGATAGAACCGCTGCAGCTGAAGGAGTTCGCGGGCGGGCATCACGACATCCTCAACGACACCATGCACCGCGAAGTGGCGGGCACCATCATCGCCTTCATCGGCGACAAGGCTTAGAGCCAGGTGTCGTCGGTCGTCGCGGTGAGGAAGGCCTCGAGGTCGTCGCGCCAGTGTGCCGGCGTGTTCTTGTCCGGCTCGATCCCGGTGTACTGACCCTTGTAGAACAGCAGCGGGCGCGGCTTCTTGTGCGGCACATCGGTCATCGAGTGCACCGCGCCGAACACCACGAGATGATCGCCGCCGTCATGCACCGAGTGCACCGTGCAGTCGATGTGCGCCAGGGTGCCTTTGATCACCGGTGAGCCGAGTTTCGATGGCCCCCAGTCGATCCCCGCGAACTTGTCGGGCTCCTTCGAGCCGAACTTTGCCGAGACGTCCTTCTGCTTCTCGTGCAGCACGTTGACGCAGAACTTGCCCGTCGACTCGATGGCCTTCCAGGACCGTGACACCTTGGTCGGACAGAACAGCACCAGCGGCGGTTCCAGCGACAGCGCCGCGAACGACTGGCAAGCGAAGCCGATCGGCGCGCCGTCCTGCATCGTGGTGATCACCGTGATGCCCGTACAGAACTGCCCAAGCACATTGCGGAATGTGCGCGGGTCAAGAGGTTCTGGGGCCACCGTTACTTGAAGCCGACGCTGAAGTCGTGGCCCCACAGGCTGACCGCGGTGCTCTCCCGCGCCACCCAGTCGTCGTTGTCGACCTGTAGTCCCTCACATCCGAACTCGACGTCGAAGCCGCCCGGCGTCTTCATGTAGAACGACAGCATCTTGTCATTGACGTGCCTGCCCAGCGTCGCCGACATCGGCACCTTACGCCGAAGCGCGCGATCGAGGCACAGGCCGACGTCATCTGCCTCACCCACCTCCACCATCAGATGCACGATGCCGCTCGGCGTCTCGCCCGGCATGAATGCCAGGCTGTGGTGCCTCGGGTTGACGCCGAAGAACCGCAGCCACGCGGGCGGTCCGTCGGCGGGCCTGCCCACCAACTGCGGTGGCAGGCGCATGGAGTCGCGCAGATAGAAGCCGAGCACGTCGCGATAGAAGTGCAGCGATTCGGCATCGTCCTTGGTGGTCAACACCACGTGGCCCAGGCCCTGCTCTTCGGTGATGAACCTGTGGCCGTATGGGCTGACGACGCGACGGTGTTCGAGCGCGACGCCGTGGAACACCTCGAGGGTGTTGCCCGACGGGTCGTCAAACGTGATCATCTCGTCGACGCGGCGTTCAGCGAGTTCGGCGGCCGACGCCTCTTTGTATGGCGTGCCCTGGATGTCCAGACGGTTGCGAATATCTTGGAGCGCAGCGGCATTGGCCGTCTCCCAGCCGGACTGAAGCAACCGGTCCTTCTCTCCAGGCAGGATGACCAGCCGGGCCGGAAACTCGTCCATCCGCAGATAGAGCGCACCGTCGGTGGCGCCGGCGCCCTCGACCATGCCGAGCACCTTCAGGCCGTATTCCCGCCAGGCGGCAACGTCGGTGGCCTCGATCCGCAGGTAGCCAAGGGATTTGATACTCATTTCCCTCCCCCAAGGAAATCAACGGTCAACTTGTTGAATTCGTCGAATTTCTCCAGTTGGGCCCAGTGCCCGCATTGTCCGAAGACGTGCAACTGCACCCGCGGAATCTGCTTGAGCGCGACCAGCGCGCCGTCGAGCGGGTTGACCCGGTCCTCGCGGCCCCAGATCAGAAGTACCGGCTGACGCAGCTTGTAGACTTCGCGCCACATCATTCCGAGTTCGAAGTCGGGGCCCGCGAAGGACTTGCCCATAGCCTTGGTCGCCGCAAGGGATTCGGGCTGGCTGGCGATCGCGAATCGCTCGTCGACCAGCTCTGGAGTGATCAGGCTCTGGTCGAAGACCATGATGCGCAAGAACTTCTCGATGTTCTTCCGGGTTGGCTCGCCGGCGAACTTGCCGAGCAGCTTCACACCTTCGGTGGGATCGGGAGCGAACAGGTTGACCGACAACCCGCCAGGGCCCATCAGCACCAGCCTGCCCGCGCGCTTCGGGTTGTCCAACGCGAACCGGACGGCGGTGCCGCCGCCGAGCGAATTGCCCACCAGCGCAGCCCGTTCAATACCGAGGTGGTCGAACAGGTTGAGCAATGCGGTGGCGCTGTAGCGGTTGTACTGCTCGTGCTCGGTGTGCTTGTCGGAGTGCCCGTAGCCCGGCTGGTCGACGGCCAGCACATGGAAGTGCTGTGCGAGCACCGCGATGTTCTTCGAGAAGTTCGACCAGCTCGACGCACCCGGTCCGCCACCGTGCAACAGCACTACCTTCTCCGAGTTGCCTACACCGGCTTCGTGGTAGTGCAGGCGCATGTCGTCGCGTACCTGCGCATAGCGTGAGGTCGACTCGAACGTGATCTCTTGCTGTTGTGCGGCTTCGGCGGCGAACGATGTCATCAGACCATCGTGTCCTGCGGCGGCAGCCCGAACTCGTTGTTTCCGAAGATCAGGTATGCCCGCTCGGGGTCGTTGGCGGCGTGCACGCGGCCTGCGTGTGCGTCACGCCAGAACCGTTGCACCGGCGCATCGTTGTTCAGCGCCGTCGCACCGGAGGCCTCGAACAGCCGGTCGACGGAGGCGATGGCACGTCCGGTGGCGCGCACCTGATCGCGGCGGGCGCGGGCGCGCAACTCGAACGGAATCTCCTTGCCGTCCTTCAGGAGTGCGTACTCGTCGCCGACGTTCCCGATCAGCTGCCGCCACGCGGCATCGATATCACTGGCCGCCTCGGCGATGCGCACCTTCGCGAACGGATCGTCCTTGGCTTTCTCCCCCGCGAACGCTGCGCGCACGCGCTTGCCCTGATGCTCTACGTGAGCGTCGTAAGCGCCGTACGCCATTCCGACGATCGGCGCGGAGATCGTCGTGGGATGCACGGTGCCCCAAGGCATCTTGTACACCGGCGCGGTGTTGGTCTTCAAACCCCCGGCGGTGCGGTCGTTCATCGACTTGTACGAAAGGAAACGGTGGCGCGGCACGAAGACGTCCTTGACGACCAGCGTGTTGCTGCCGGTACCGCGCAACCCCACGACATGCCAGACGTCGTCGATGCGGTAGTCGGTGCGGGGAATCAGGAAGCTGCCGAAGTCGACGGGCTTGCCGTCCTTGATCACCGGCCCGCCGACGAACGTCCACGTCGCGTGGTCACAGCCAGACGACCAGTTCCACGAGCCGCTGACCAGATAGCCGCCGTCGACGACATGGCCGGCACCCATCGGTGCATACGACGACGAGACGCGCACAGTCGGGTCGTTGCCCCATACCTCTTCCTGCGCCTGCTGGTCGAAAAGGGCGAGGTGCCAGTTGTGCACGCCGACGATCGAGGACACCCATCCGGTGGAGCCGCACGCCGTCGCGATGCGACGCACCGCTTCGTAGAACGCGGTCGGGTCGCACTGCAGGCCGCCCCACTGCTCTGGCTGGAGCAGCTTGAAGAAACCGACCTCGTCGAGTTCGGCCACCGTCTCGTCGGGCAGCCGCCGCAGATCCTCGGTCGCCTGGGCGCGCTTGGCGATCAGCGGCAACAGGTCGTCGATGCCGGCTAGGACCGACTGCACGTCACGCTGTTCAATGGACGTCACTGATTTGCCTCCCGGAAGAACGGACTTAAGAAAGATTAGAACACGTTACGATTTGTGTCGAGCAGCGCATTCCTGCAATAGCTGGACCAGCGCACATGCATTTCTGTAACCTGTTCTAGTTCCTGCCTCCGCAGGCCGAAAAAGGAAGGGCGCCGCGTGACGGACGAGCCACTCGGTAGCCACGTGCTGGAACTGCAGGTGGCCGACGTCGTCAAGGAGACCGACGACGCCCGCTCCCTGGTGTTCGCCGTGCCTCAGGGTGTGGACATCCCGGTCGACCGGCTGCGATATGCGCCGGGGCAGTTCTTGACCCTGCGGGTGCCCAGTGACCGCACCGGCTCGGTGGCGCGCTGCTACTCCCTGTGCAGCTCGCCGTTCACCGGTGACCCGATGACCGTCACTGTCAAGCGCACCGATGGCGGCTACGCTTCGCACTGGCTGTGCGACAACGCCCATCCCGGCATGCGCATCCATGTGCTCGCTCCCTCGGGCACCTTCGTGCCCAAGACGCTGGACACCGACTTCCTTCTACTGGCCGCGGGAAGCGGCATCACGCCGATGATGTCGATCTGCAAGTCGGCGCTCGCCGAGGGCGGCGGCCGGGTGGTGCTGATCTACGCCAACCGGGACGAGAGCTCGGTCATCTTCGGCGCGGCGCTGCGGGAGCTGTCCGCCAAGTACCCCGACCGGCTGACGGTGGTGCACTGGCTGGAGTCGGTGCAGGGACTGCCGAGCGCGGCCGCTCTGGCCGGACTGGCGACGCCGTATGCGGGACACGACGCTTACATCTGCGGCCCCGGGCCGTTCATGGCCGCCGCCGAAGAGGCGATGAAAAGCGTGGGTGCGCCGAGCGACCGCATCCACATCGAGGTGTTCAAGTCGCTGGACTCGGACCCGTTCGCGGCGGTGGTGATCGAGGAGGACGACAGCGACGAGGGGCCCGCCACGGCGATCGTCACGCTCGACGGTGAGACGCACGAGGTCCGCTGGCCGCGCAACGCCAAACTGCTCGACGTGCTGCTCGACAAGGGCCTCGATGCTCCGTTCTCGTGCCGCGAGGGCCACTGCGGCGCATGCGCGGTGCTGAAAAAGAGCGGCGACGTCGAGATGGAAGTCAACGACGTGCTCGAGCAACAGGACCTCGACGAGGGCCTGATCCTCGGTTGCCAGGCGCGGCCGCGGTCGGATTCGGTTGAAGTCACCTACGACGAATAAGCGCCGGGCTACCATTCGCCGCACTGGACGGGAGCACACATGAAGCGGCTTGCTGCAGCAAGTGCGGGACTGCTGACGGTGGTGCTCATGCACCCCGCGGCGGCGACGGCCGCGTCCAACACGGCCACCACGTCGATCCCCGTCGACGATGCGACCCAGATCGAAATGCATGTCACCGCCAACTGCGCTTCGGCGCAGAACACGTGCAACTTCAACACCACGGCCAATCTGTTGACACCTGATGGCCCGACGGGGTTCCCCGGCGACACCTGGGCCCGACAGACCATCACGCTGCGTAGCTCGGACCGCGAGGTATGACAGGAAGCGGAATACAGCGCCCCTTCGGGTAATCCGCGAGAGGTCAAGGGCGCCAACCACGAAAACGTGTTGTCGAAGATGTACAAGGCGGTCACCAGCGTCGAGATCTCGGTCACCTACTTTGGTGGCGGACCGATCGAACGCTTCCAGGTCGACGGCGACTCGAAGCCCACCAACTGGGAGACCGGGCAGCCGAGCACGAAAGCCCCGTTCTTCGCGTGCTCACAGATCCAGGTGGTCTATTCGGGCGTGAACCTGACCACGCCGACCGCCTGCGCGCAAACCACTTTCAGCTGACGTTCAGCGCGGCAACCCGAGCAGCCGCTCGCCTGCCATCGTGAGCAGAATCTGTTCGGTGCCCCCCGCGATGGTCAGGCAACGCACGTTGAGAAAGTCGTGCACGGGCTTGTTCTCGACCAAACCCCCGCCTTCGGACAGGTCCATCCGGAACTCCGAAAGCGCCTGGCGGTACCGCACACCGATCAGCTTGCGCGCGCTGGCCGCAGGACCGGGGTCGGCCCCGCCGACGGCCAGCTCCGCGATGCGCTGGTCGAGCAGGGAACCGACCTGAGCGGCGACGATCAACCGGCCGAGGCTGTCCTGCAGGGCAGGGTCGAGCTCAAGCTCGGCCACCGTGCGCAACACCTCTTCCATCGGATTGCCAAGCGCGGTGCCGTGCGCCATCGCGACCCGCTCGTTGGCCAATGTGGTTCGCGCAAGCCGCCAGCCGTCGTTCACCTCGCCGACCACCATCTCGTCGGGCACGAACACGTCGTCGAAGAACACCTCGTTGAAGAGGTCCTCACCGGTGATCTCGCGGAGCGGACGGACGTCGATGCCCGGCGTGGACATGTCGACGAGGAAGTAGGTGATGCCCTTGTGCTTGGGCGCGTCGGGGTCGGTGCGCGCCAGGCAGACGCCGAACTGGGCCCAGTTCGCCCGCGACGTCCACACCTTCTGCCCGGTGAGCTTCCAACCCCCTTCGGCCCGAACGGCTTTCATGCGCAGCGAAGCCAGGTCGGAGCCCGCCCCCGGCTCGCTGAACAGCTGGCACCAGAAGAGCTCGCCGCTCAGGGTAGGCGGCACGAATCGCTCGATCTGCTCCTTGCTGCCGTGTTCGAGGATCGTCGGCGCCGCCCACCAACCGATCACCAGATCGCAACGATCGACACCCGCGTCGGCCATCTCCCTGTCGATCAGCAGCTGCTCGGCCGGCGAGGCGTCGCGACCGTACGGGCGGGGCCAGTGCGGGGCCTGCAACCCCGCCTCGGCGAGGGCGAGTTGGCGTTTCTCGACGGGCAGCGCAGCCACTTCGGCTACCGCAGAGGCGATCTCGGGTTGCAGATGCTCGACCGACGCCAGATCGATGTGCAGTTCGCGACGGACACCCTGCTGGGTCAGCGTGGCGACCCGGCGCAGCCACCGCGACGGGCCACCGAGAAATTGCGAAATCCCGTACGCCCGACGTAAATACAGGTGCGCGTCGTGCTCCCAGGTGATACCGATGCCGCCGAGCACCTGGATGCAGTCCTTGGCGTTGGCCTTGCCGAACTCGATGCCCGCGGCGGCCGCGACGGCGGCCGCGATCGACAGCTGCGAATCGTCGGAGCCGTTGGCGGCGCGGGCCGCATCACTCGCCGCGACGGAGACCTGCTCGGAGCGCAGCAGCATCTCGGCGCACATGTGCTTGACCGCCTGGAAGCTGCCGATCGGCTTGCCGAACTGCTCGCGGACCTTCGCGTATTCGGTGGCGGTCTGAAGCGCCCACCGCGCCAGCCCGGCGGCCTCGGCGGCCAGCACCGTTGCGGCGAGATCCTCCACGCGTCGCCTCGAAACGGGCAGAACCTCGGCGGGCGCATCGCTGAGCACGACCCGCGCCAGCGGCCGGGAGAAGTCGGTGGGGGTGAGCTCTTCCACGGTGACACCGTCGGCGGTCGCATCGACGAGGGCGAATTCGCTGTCGGATGCGGGCACCAGCAGCACCCCCGCCGCGTCGGCGCCGAGGACGTACTCGGCGGTTCCGGACGCCCGGCCGTTCTCGATCGTCAGGTCGGCGGTCAACGCCAGTCCGGCCGTGCGCTCACCGGAGGCCAGCGCCTCCAGCAGCTCGGCTCGCGAACCGGGCACCACGAGCGTGGCAACCGCGGTGGTGGCGATCGGACCCGGCACCATCGCCGCGGCGGCTTCGTCGATCATCGCGCAGAGGTCGTCGAGAGTGCCCCCCGCGCCGCCCACGTCGTCCGGCAAGGCCACGCCGAAGATACCCAGTTGGCTGAGGCTCGCGTACGGCGCGCGCCACGCCTGCCGGTCGCCCTGTTCGACATCGCGAGCGGCCTTTATCGCATCGGAACCCGCGGCCCAGCTACGGACCAGTTCACGCGCGGCAAACTGCTCGTCGGCGACGGTCGCTGACGCCTGCGACATTTT
Source organism: Actinomycetota bacterium (assembly GCA_046735135.1). GTDB lineage: Bacteria > Actinomycetota > Actinomycetes > Mycobacteriales > Mycobacteriaceae > Mycobacterium. Next base: position 9,189 of record JBKPSU010000072.1, on the reverse strand, counting down.
GGAACTCCTATACCTTCGTGCGAGAAGGCAATGCTTCTCACTAGAACGTGTTCTAATAGTGCCAGCGATCGACCGTCAAGTCGACCGCCATTACAGCAGGACACGTCGGTGTCGAAGGGGCACTGAGGTGAGAAAATCGGGATCGGCATGCGTATCGTTTCAACCGACACCGCATGATGAAGGAGCTGTCCGCCGGATGTCGTCGCCAGCACAAACCAACCCGCCCTCCGGGTCTGAATCGCGGCCGCCACAGGTGATGCCGGTCAGCGTGCTCGCCGAGTCCGAACTCGGCTCGGAGGCACAGCGGGAGCGCCGCAAGCGCATCCTCGACGCCACCCTGGCCATCGCCTCCAAGGGCGGTTATGAGGCGGTGCAGATGCGCGCCGTCGCCGAACGCGCCGATGTCGCCGTCGGCACCCTGTACCGCTACTTCCCGTCCAAGGTGCACCTGCTGGTGTCGGCCCTGGGCCGGGAGTTCGAACGCATCGACGCCAAGACCGACCGCGCGTCCCTCACCGGCGGCACGCCGTACCAACGGCTCAATCTCATGGTCGGCAAGCTGAACCGGGCGATGCAGCGCAACCCGTTGCTGACCGAGGCCATGACACGCGCGTTCGTGTTCGCCGACGCTTCTGCCGCCGGCGAGGTCGATCATGTCGGCAAGCTGATGGACTCGATGTTCGCGCGCGCGATGAGCGATGGCGAGCCGACGGAGGACCAGTACCACATCGCGAGGGTCATCTCGGACGTCTGGCTGTCGAATCTGCTGGCGTGGCTGACACGCCGGGCGTCGGCGACCGACGTCAGCAAGCGGCTCGACCTTGCCGTTCGGTTGCTCATCGGGGACGGGGAGCACCCTAAGATCTGACGCGTGCTCCCGGTCGATCTGCAGCAGGCACTCGATGTCGTCGCCGAGGTCCCGCGGCTGCTGATTGCCTGCGACTTCGACGGAACGCTCGCCCCGATCGTCAACAATCCCGCTGACGCCCGACCGCTCCCCGCCGCCGCCGAAGCGCTGGAAGAGCTGTCGAATTTGCCGTCGACGTATGTGGCGCTGGTATCCGGGCGCGCGCTGAACGTTCTGCGGGATCTCGCGTCCATGTCGGCGATGGTGCATCTGGTCGGCAGCCACGGAGCGGAGTTCGACACCGGCTTCACCCACCCGATCGACGAAGCTCTGTTGAGTCGAATTACGAACGAACTCAATGAAATCGCCGCCGATCGTTCCGGCGTGACCGTGGAGACAAAGCCCGCAAGCGTCGCGCTGCATGTGCGCAACGCCAGTGCTGCCGACGGCGAGAGCGCCCTGCGCGCAGCGCGTGCCGCGGCTGCGGAATGGGACGCCCAGCTCACCGAGGGCAAGGAAGTCGTCGAGTTCGCCGTGATCTCGACGGACAAGGGCGAAGCGATCGACATCCTCCGCGAGCAGCAGAACGCCACTGCGGTCGTCTATCTCGGTGACGACGTCACCGACGAGAAGGCGTTTCGACGGCTGCGTGGCACAGATGTCGGTGTCAAGGTGGGCGAAGGCGAGACGCGTGCCGGCTACCGGATCGACTCCCCCGACGACGTCGCCGACGCGCTCGAGTATCTCCTGCGAGCGCGAAGCGGCTGACTCAGGTCGGCGGCCCCGAGGTGCGGCCACGGACCACCTCGGTGTCGAGTGTGTCGATCACCGGCAGGCCGGACCGCGGCGGGTTGTGCAGCAGTTGGCCTGCGCGCCTTCCTTTTTCCATGCTCGGCTGCCTCACGGTCGTCAGCCCGCGGCGCAACGCCTCTGGGATGCCGTCGAACCCCGTTATCGTCATCTGACCCGGCACGTAGATGCCGCGGCCCCGCAGATAATCCATCGCCGACAGCGCTAGCACGTCCGCCGTGCACATCAGCGCGGTCAGGCGGGGATTCGCGTCGAGTGCGACTTCGGCGGCCGCACCGCCCGAAGTCGCTTGGTGTTCATAGCTTTCCACCACAGTAAGTGACTCCGGATCGAGGCCCGCTTCGGTCATGGCGTCGTAGACGCCCTGTATGCGTTCCCGTTGCACGTGGAAGTGCGGGGTCTGCAGCCGGTCCGGACTGGCCACCACGGGCCCGTCACCGGTGTGCGGTCGCTGCCTGCCCAGCCGCATGGCGAGGACGCCGATCTCCCGGTGGCCAAGCCCGACAATGTGTTTGGCGAGTTCGGCCATCGCGGCCCGATCGTCGATACACACGCGTGACGTGCCTGCGACATCCTTGGGTTGGTCGACCACCACCACAGGCAGGTGCCGCTGCAGGACGATCTGGAGGTATGGATCGTCGTCGGAGGTCGAATACACCACGAATCCATCGACCCCCGCCGAAAGCACCGCGGCCGATCCTTCCTCCACCGTGCGGTTGGGTCCCACCGCGACCAGCAGGAGTCCCTGCCCGGCGTCCTCACACGACTCGGCGAGTCCTGCGACGAAGTCCAGCGCCGCGGGATCATTGAACGAATAGTTCAGCGGTTCTGTCATCATCAGCCCGACCGCGCCGGCCTTGCGGGTGCGCAGCGACCGCGCTACCGGGTCGGGCCCCGGATAGCCCATTCGCTTCGCGGTGGCGAGCACGCGTTCGCGAAGATCCGCCGACAACTGGTCGGGCCGGTTGTATGCGTTCGAGATCGTGGTGCGGGACACCTTCAGTTCGGCGGCCAATGAGGCCAGGGTTGCCCGTCGCCGTGGCGTCGGGGCTCTGGACATGCTCGTGACGTTAGCCGAACGGGCTGTGTGGATGGCGTTGGCGGGCACTTGTGCGTTAGAGTTATTGGAAACGGTTTTCATTTGTATTAGGAGGACGGCAGTGCGGCGGTCGGCGATCAAGCTGGCAATCGGTCTGACGGCAGTCGCGCTCGCAGCCGTCGGCTGCAGTCAGGGCAGCGAAACCCGGCAAGACCACGACGCGGTCACCGTCATCGCGTCCACCGACGTGTGGGGCAGCGTCGCAAACGCCGTCGCGGGGCAACACGCGTCGGTCAAGTCGATCGAGACCGGCCCGGCGGCCGACCCGCACTCGTTTGAAGCCACCCCCGCCGACGTGGCCGCGATGACCGACGCCTCGCTTGTGGTCTACAACGGCGGCGGCTACGACCACTGGGTGGACGACGTGCTCGCAGGCAATCCCGAAGTCGACGCGATCGAGGCCTACTCACTGCGCGGCACCCAGGAGCAGAACAACGAACACGTCTTCTACGACTTGGCAGTCGCAAAGGCCGTAGCAGAAGAGGTAGCCAAGCGACTCGGTGAGATCGACCCGGGTAACGCCAGCGAATATCGGGGCACCGCAACCACATTCGGGCAGCACGCCGACGCCATCGCCGAGTCCGAGCGGGCGATCGGCAAGGCCCACCCGTCGGGATCCGTCGTCGCGACCGAGCCTGTCGCGTACTACATGTTGCGCACCGCGGGGATCACCGACCGCACACCACCCGGGTTCGCAAGCGCAGTCGAGGAGGGTGACGACCCGTCGCCTGCCGATGTCGCCGAGATGCTCGATCTGATCAATACTCACCAGGTGTCGATGCTCCTGTTCAACCCGCAGACGCAGACGCCGGCCACCAAGCAGATCGAAGACGCCGCCAGGCAGGCGGGGCTGCCGGTGGTGACGGTCACCGAGACGCTGCCCGACGGCCTCGACTATCTGACGTGGCAGCGCAACACCGCCAACGAGCTCGCAGGCCAATTCGACAAAGCGCCACCGACGAATCGGTAGTCACTTGGTCGAGACTGCTGACGTTGTTGACCTGAAGAACGGCCGGCTGGCGTTCGGCGACAGGGTGCTGTGGGACGACCTCGACCTGACGGTGCGCCCCGGCGAGTTCATCGCGGTGCTCGGACCGAACGGGACGGGAAAGACCTCGCTGCTGAAGGTGCTCCTCGGGCAGTTGCAGCTGACAGAGGGCACGGTCATGGTCGGAGGCAAGCCGGTCACCGAGGGCAGCGATCTCATCGGCTATGTCCCGCAGCACCGATCGGTGGACAGCGGCCTGACGCTTCGGGGCCGCGACCTCGTCGGCCTGGGACTGGACGGTCACCGGTGGGGTGTGACGAGCCTGCGGGCCGCCGACCGCTCGCGACGACGCGCCGCCGTGCAGACGGCGTTGCGACAGGTGAACGCCGACCAGCTCGCGGATGTGCCCGTCGGCGTGATGTCGGGTGGCGAGCTGCAACGGGTGCGCATCGCGCAGGCACTGGCCGGCGATCCTGTTCTGCTGCTGTGCGACGAGCCCCTGCTCAACCTCGACCCGGCCGCCGCGCGGCTGGTGTCCGCGCTGATCAATCAGCGGCGACGGGACGCCCAGACCGCCGTCCTGTTCGTCACACACGAGGTCAATCCCGTTCTGCCATATGTGGATCGGGTGCTGTATCTGGTCGACGGGCGGTTCCGGGTGGGAACCGTCGAGGAAGTGATGACGTCGGCGACGCTATCGGAGCTGTACCGCGCCGACATTCAGGTGGTGAAGGTGCACGGCCGCTACGTCGTCGTCGGGGAGCACATCGACCATTCCGGCCATGCGAGCGGTCACACCCATGAATGATCGGCTCGCCGAATTACTTTCGCACGTGTTCGACTTCGACGTCACCGCCGACCTGCTCGGCCGCGGCTTCGTCCAGCAGGCGCTGTTGGCCGCGGCGCTGCTGGCGCTCGTAGCAGGCCTGATCGGGCCGTTCATCGTGATGCGACAGATGTCGTTCGCGGTGCACGGATCCAGCGAATTGTCCCTCACGGGAGCGTCTTTCGCGCTTCTGACCGGACTGAACGTGGGCGTCGGAGCCCTCGTCGGTAGCGCATTGGCCGCGGTGTTGTTCGGCTTCCTCGGGCAGCGCACCCGCGAGCGCGACTCCGCAATCGGGGTCGTGCTGGCCTTCGGCCTCGGCCTTGCCGTGCTGTTCATCCACCTCTACCCGGGACGCACCGGCACCAGCTTTGCGCTGCTGACGGGGCAGATCGTCGGCGTCGGCTACTCGGGACTGGCCCTGCTGGCCGTCGTCACCGTGGTGGTCGTGATCGTGCTGGCCGCCTGTTACCGCCCGCTGCTGTTCGCCACCGTCGACCCGGAGGTGGCCGCCGCGCGGGGCGTGCCGGTTCGCGCGATGGGCATCGTGTTCGCCGCGATCGTCGGCGTGGTCGCCGCCCAGGGCGTGCAGATCGTCGGCGCACTGCTGGTGATGTCGCTGTTGATCACACCCGCCGCTGCGGCCGCCCGCGTCTTCGTCTCTCCCGTCTCGACGATCGTCGCATCCGTGGTGTTCGCCGAGATCGCCGCGGTCGGCGGCATCCTGTTGTCACTCGCGCCGGGCGTTCCGGTCTCGGTGTTCGTCACAACGATCTCGTTCGCGATCTTCCTGATCTGCTGGGCGGTCGGCGGACGTGGCCGCGTCACGCAGTCGGCCTAGCCGGTTTCGACGGAACGCGTTGATTCTGAACACCATTCGGACCACGAGCCCGGGTACAGGGCCGCATCGACGCCGATCGCGGCGAGGGCGGCGACGACCACTGACGCCGTGACACCCGACCCGCAGTAGGCGCCGACGTCGTCGACCCCGTCGAACAGCCGGGTGAGGTCGGCGTCCGAGAGGAAGCTGCCGTCGTCGGCCAGCACGCCGGTGCTAGGCGCGTTGCGGGCGCCGGGGATGTGACCGGCCACCGGATCGATCGGCTCGATGTCGCCGCGGAACCGCTCGGGTGCCCTCGCGTCGAGCAGGGTGGCCACGGTCGTCACCTGCTCGGCCGACAGAGTCCGGAGTGCACCGGCGTACAGGTCATCGTGGCGGACCGTCACATCGCCGGGCTCGGGCGCGACCGATCCGGCCTCCAGGGCGCCACCAACCGCCGTCCACGCCGCAAGGCCGCCGTCGAGGATGCGCACGTTCGGTATGCCCGCGGTGGTCAGCACCCACCACGCGCGGGCGGATCCCGCCCGGTTCCAGTCGTCGTAGACCACTACGGGCACGCCCTCCCGGACGCCCCACCGGCGCGCGGCATTCTGGAGGTCGCTGCAGGACGGCAGTGGGTGTCGCCCCCGGCCGTGCAGCGCATGGTCGCTGAGCTCGTCCTCGAGCGAGACGTACACCGCGCCTGGGACGTGGCCGCCCTCGTAGGCTGTCCGCCCGTCGGGCTCGGTCAGCTGCCATCGCACGTCCAGGATCGTCACCGGCTTCCCGTCGGCCAGCAGCCCAGCCAGTTCGGTTGCGGTGATCAGCACTTCACCACGGTCTCGGCTCACGCCACCAGCGTGCCATCTACGCTGGCGTGCATGGTGTCCGTCGACCTCAACGCCGATCTGGGAGAGAGCTTCGGAACCTGGAAACTCGGCGACGACGAGGCCATGCTCGGCCTGGTCACGAGCGCCAACGTCGCATGCGGATTCCACGCGGGCGACCCGGCGACGCTGAGCGACAGCTGCGCGGAGGCCGCGCGACGCGGTGTCCGAATCGGTGCGCAGGTCGGCTACCGCGACCTTGCCGGCTTCGGCCGTCGCTTCATCGACGTCACGCCCGAAGATCTACGCGCCGACGTGATCTACCAGATCGGCGCGCTGCAGGCGCTGGCTCACGTGGCCGGCTCCTCCGTCACCTACGTGAAACCCCATGGCGCGCTGTACAACACGATCGTCAACAACCGCGATCAGGCCCGCGCGGTCGCGGAGGCGGTGCACGCCGTCGACTCCAACCTGCCCGTGCTGGGATTGGCAGGATCGGTGTTCTTCGCCGAGGCGGAGCGCGTCGGATTGCGCACCGTGCCCGAGGCGTTCGCCGACCGTTCGTACCGGCCCGACGGACAGCTGGTGTCCCGGCGCGAGCGCAACGCCGTGCTGCACGACCCGGAGGAGATCGCCGACCGGGTGGCGTCGATGGTGCAATCGGGACGCGTTGTCGCCGTGGACGGTTCGACCATCCCCATCACCGTCGAATCCGTGTGCGTACACGGGGATTCGCCGGGCGCCGTGCAGATCGCCACCGCGGTGCGGGACCGGCTGACCGGTGACGGCGTCGAACTGGCGGCGTTCACCTGATGCGACTCAAACCCGGCCGCCCCAAGCTCGAAGACTACGGCGCGTATTTCACCGTGCCCGAAGCCGCCGCCGAGGCGCCGTTGACGATGACCTGGGCCGGCGTCACGACGATCCTCCTCGACGACGGCTCCTCCGCACTGATGACCGACGGCTTCTTCTCCCGGCCGGGTCTGGCCACCGTCGGGCTCGGTCATATCGCGCCGTCGTCGTCCCGCATCGACGAAAGCCTGACGCGGCTGGGGGTGGACCGGCTGGAAGCGGTGCTGCCGGTGCACACCCACTTCGACCACGCGATGGATTCGGCGGTGGTCGCCGAACGCACCGGCGCGCGGCTCGTCGGCGGTTCGTCGGCGGCGCAGGTCGGCATAGGCGGTGGACTCCCGCACGACCGCGTGGTCGTGGCAACGCCGGGCCAACCCGTCACGCTCGGCGCCTACGACGTCACACTGCTGGAATCCGAACACTGTCCGCCGGACCGGTTTCCGGGTGTGATCACCGAACCCGTCACGCCGCCGGTGAAGACGTCGGCCTACAAATGCGGCGAGGCGTGGTCGACGCTCGTGCACCACCGGGCATCGGATCGACGGGTGCTCATCGTCGGCAGCGCGGGCTTCGTACCCGGTGCGCTTGCGGGGCGGCGGGCCGAGGTGGTGTACCTCGGTATCGGCCAGCTCGGCGTGCAGCCCGAGCGCTACCTCGTCGACTACTGGACAGAGACGGTGCGGACCGTCGGGGCACGCCGCGTCGTGCTGACCCACTGGGACGATTTCTTCCGGCCGCTGACCAAGCCGCTGCGTGCGCTGCCGTACGCCGGCGACGACCTCGACGTCTCGATGCGGGTGCTCACCGCGCTCGCCGATGAGGACGGCATTCCACTGCACCTACCCACGCTGTGGCAGCGCGCTGACCCGTGGCGCTGACGCTGGCGCTGCTCGCGCTGGCAGTGGTCCTCGCGTTCGCGATGATCAAGCCACGGGGCTGGCCCGAAGCCGTCGCGGCCGTGCCCGCCGCCGCGCTGTTGATCGGCCTGGACGTGGTTCCCCTGCGCGACGCCGCCGACGAGGTGGGCCAGTTGCTTCCCGTCGTCGGCTTTCTCGCGGCCGTGCTCGTGCTCGCGCAACTGTGTGACGACGAGGGCCTTTTCCGCGCGGCGGGCGCCGCGATGGCGCGGTCCGCCACAGGACACGACACGCGAGCGCTGCTGGCCAAGGTGTTCGTCATCGGTGCCGCGACGACGGCGGTACTGAGCCTGGACGCGACGGTGGTGCTGCTGACTCCGGTGGTGCTCGCGACGACGCGGGCACTGTGGGTGCCCGCCAGGCCGCACGCGTACGCCACCGCCCATCTGGCCAACACCGCCTCGCTGCTTCTTCCGGTGTCCAACTTGACAAACCTGTTGGCGTTCACCGCCGCGGGCATCTCGTTCCTCCAGTTCACCGCGGTGATGGCACCCGCGTGGGTGGCGGCTGTCGCCGTCGAATTCCTGTTGCTGCGTTGGCTTTTCAGAAATGAACTCGCGGAGAAGCCCCATCTCGAGGAGACCTCTGACTCAGTCGGGGTTCCGAAGTTCGTGCTCATGGTGCTTGGCTTGACGTTGGCCGGCTTCGCCGTCGCGTCGATGGTCGGCTTCTCGCCGGCTTGGGCGGCACTTGCAGGCGCTGTCGTTCTCGGCGTGCGCGCGCTGGCCCGGCGCGAAACGTCCGTCATGCGCATCATGGCCGCCGCCGACGTGCCGTTCCTGATATTCGTGTTGTGCCTCGGCGTGGTGGTGGACGGGCTGATGCTGCACGGCCTCGAGGACGCCATGCGGGGGATGCTGCCCGCCGGAGGAGGCCTTCTGGCGCTGCTCGGCGTCGCAGTCGTCGCGGCGCTGCTGTCCAACGTGGTGAACAACCTGCCCGCGGTGCTTGTGCTGCTGCCACTGGTGGCTGCGTCGGGGCCTGCGCCGGTGCTCGCAATGTTGATCGGTGTCAACATCGGACCGAATCTTTCCTATGTGGGATCGCTGGCGAACCTGTTGTGGCGCAGCGCCGTCCGCCGCGATTTCACCGCGGGATTTCGGGAGTTCAGCCGCGTCGGGCTGATCACGACACCGCCGACGCTCCTCGTTGCGGTGCTAGCGCTGTGGGCCGCGGTGCGGCTGTTCGGCATTTCGTAGC
>JBKPSU010000071.1:0-11093 GCA_046735135.1 Actinomycetota bacterium | reverse complement strand
GTCCGCGTGGTGGGCGACCGGCTGCGGTACTGAGCCAGCGCGGGCACAGCTGCCCCGCTCTGGTCGAAGCTGTAGTACTCCTCCTGGTCTTCGGTGTGCCGTCGATCATCTTGCCCTGCGCCTTCAACTCGCCGTTCTTCGTGCCTTTCATCATGCCGACGAAATCAGGAACCGCGAGCGACTCGGCCAAGCAATGCTTCACCGCCCGAGGCCAATTCGACGAGGACACCAGCGCCCGAATAGTTGGTGCAGGGACAAACAGAATGCGAACACTAGCTCGGGAAGCGAAGTGCCGCCGAAAGCTGACCCAGCCATGCCCGATCGGCGGGCACCCACGGCAGGCGCTCCAGCTCGTCGGCGGTCACCCAGCGCAACGCCCGGTGGTCGTTGGGCCGCAGCGCGCCTCCGGTCACGGTGACCCGGTAGGCGCGCAGCGTCATCGCCTCGGAGAGCGCGACGTCCTCCCCCAGCCGGTCACCGACCGTCACCTCGACACCGAGTTCCTCGCGCAGCTCGCGAGCCAGCCCGTCGGCGTCGCTCTCCCCCGGCGCGACCTTGCCACCAGGCAGCTCCCACAGACCGGCGAGTTCGGCCGGGCGCTCACGCTGCGCGACCAGCAGCGTCGGACCCGTGATGAGCGCACCGGCGACGACGATCTGGTTTGGCATCGCGGCTGACGGTATACCGTCGAACCATGGCTGTGTTAACGGACGAACAAGTAGACGCCGCACTGCCCGACCTCAACGGCTGGGAGCGCAAGGACGGGGCTCTGCGCCGGTCGATCAAGTTCCCCGCCTTTCTCGACGGCATCGACGCCGTGCGACGGGTCGGCGAACGAGCCGAACAGAAAGACCATCATCCGGACATTGATATCCGCTGGCGGACAGTGACTTTCGCACTCGTCACGCATTCAGAGGGCGGGATCACGGACAAGGATGTGGAGATGGCTCGCGAGATCGACGGAATCGTCGGCCAGTAGAGCCGATCCACGCCAGCGTCACCAACGTCGCAACGATGTAGATCAGCCCTGCCCACGCCAGATACCAGGGCCTGCTGATCACCCAGATCGTCGGCTGGGCGAAGCTGAGCAGCCACGGCACCCCGACAATCGTCAGCGCCAGCCAGCCCCAGCCGAGGATCCGCGCGCCCAGTCGCTCGCGCAGCGGGCCGTGCAACAGCCAGATCATCAACGGCAGCACCCACACCCAGTGGTGCGTCCACGAAATCGGGGACAGCAGCAGCCCGAACAGCTGCACCACCACGACGCCGCCCAGCCGGTCGTCGGTGCCGACCGCACGCCACGCCAGAAACGCGAGCACGGCCGTCACGACAATGGCCGCCACCACGATCGGCCCGTAGCCGGCATCATGGCCGAGAATCCGGGATATGCCGCCGCGCCATGACTGGTTGAACGACGTGCCGATCGGTCCGATTCGTTTGGCATCACCGAGCAATTTGGTGAAGTAGTAACGGGTCTCGTCGCGTATCACCAGCGCGGACACGCCGATCGTCGCGAAGAACACGACGGCCGAGAACGCCACGGTCCCCCAGCGGCGGACGCCCAGAAAGTACAGCCCGCTGATCGCAGGCGTGAGCTTCACCCCGGCGGCGAGTCCGACCAGCAGCCCCGACACCCACCATCGCGTGCTGTAGACCGCGTACAACACGGCCAGCACGAGTATCACGTTGATCTGGCCGTAGTTGAACGTGCCCCGCAGTGGTTCGAGCCAGATGCCGACGGCGGTCCACACCATCGCGACGCGCTGGCTGCCACCGAAATCGTCGGCCACCGGAAGCAGGCGCTGGCTGATCCGGACCACGCCGTAGAGAGCGGCGATGATGCCCAATTGCCATGCCAGCGAGAGGAATCCGAATGGCAGCCAGTGCAGCGGGTAGAACACGATGGCCGCGAACGGCGGATATGTGAACGGTAAAGGGAAATCCGGCGTTTGGTCGGCATAGACGTAGTCGTAGAGGTTCCCGCCGTGGGCGAGGGTGCCCGCACCGCCGACGTACACATGCAGATCGACGAAGTTTGCGCCGTTGGGGATCAGATATGTCAGCGCCAGTCGCGCGGCGATGCTCACCGCCAGCAGCCAAGGGGCCGCGGCCGCCAATCGCGCTGGCAGCCGCGGGACTGTCGTTGTCGAGGCGGGTGTGGCTTCTATGCGACCGACTTTAGCGACGGTCACCGTATGCCTTCGCATCCGTAACGGTTGCATAAACGACACACGTGTCACTTGAGTCACACCAGTAACTAACTAGCTTCGGGTTCAGGCCTTCGCCGTCCAACGATTGGGAGAACCATGTACCGCACCCGGAAACACTTGATTTCGACCATGATCGCGGCCGCGGGCGCGGTCTCGACTGCGCTGATGCTCAGCACCACGGCATCGGCCGACCCCGTGCCGGCCGTCCCGGCCCCGAACCCCGGCGCGCAGTTGCTCACCCAGCTGTCCACCGTTGGCTCCGCGGCCCCGCAGCTGATGCAGACCCTCGCGACGGCCATGTCGGGTACCGCCGCCCCGGCCGCAGCGCCCGCGACGCCTCCCCCCGGCGCCACCGCATCGCTGACGCTGCCCGAGCTTCCTGCCGCCGCGCCCCCCGCCGCGCCTGCAGCCGCTCCCGCAGCCGCCCCGGCGGCCGCTCCGGGCAACGTGATTTCGTCGCTCACCTCGGCGCTACCGGCGCCGCTTTCCAATACGGCCGGGCTGGCCCAGTTGCTTCCCAGCGGGCTTTCCCTGCCGGGTCTGACCGGACCCGCGGCAGCGGCGCCCGCAGCAGTGGCACCCGCGGCCGCCACACCCCTCACCGCAACGGCACCCCTGACCGCCGCGGCACCGCTGGCTGCCGCACCCCTTTCGGCAGCGCCCGCCGCCGCCGCGCCCGCCGCAGCGGCCGCCCTTCCGGCGCTCGCACCCGCATCGGTGCTCAGCGCCCTGCCCTGATAGCTGAAGACAACCGCCACACCTTCGAGCCTCGGGAGAACCATGTCACCGACAAGAAAGCTGTTCGTCAACGCCGCCATCGCAGTCGGCTCGTCGGCAGCGCTGCTGCTAGGGATGACAGGTACCGCCAACGCCGAGCCGGCCGCGCCGCTACCCATCGACGCCATGCAGGCGCCGGGCATGTCGGCGGTCCAGGGCCTCAGCCCGGCGATCCAGAAGGCGGCCGCCGATCCGTACAACGCTGTGTCGACGCTCATGGCGGCCGCGGCAGCGTTCACCGGTAACTCGGCGGCTCCCGCGGACTCGAAGAACGTGGCGTCGGCCGTCAATAGTTTCGTGGCCGAACCCGCCGCCGCCCATGTGCCCGCACCGGGCGCACTGCCAGGGGCCGAGGCGCACCTGCCTGCAGGTGTCGACCCGGCGCATGCCGTCGGGCCGGCATCAGAGGCCCTGCCCGCGCCGGCCCCTGAGGCCGCGCCCGCACCGGCACCGGACGCTGCGCAGGCGGCCGCCCCCACGCCGGATGGTGCACCGGCCCCCACTCTCGACGCGGCCGCCAATCCGCAGTTCGGCCCCAATGCCCCCACGACGCAGGACTTCCTGTACCCGTCTATCAGCAACGGGTGCCTGAAGGACGGCGGAAACGTGCTGGCGACGGCGATTTCGGTTGCCGGTCCCGCCAAGATCCCGGCGCCGGGCCCCTCGGCGGGGCAGACGGCCTATGTGTTCACGGCGATCGGCACACCCGGCCCGGCGGCGGAGCAGAAACTGCCGTTGAACGTCACCTGGGTCAACCTCACCACCGGCAAGTCGGGCAGCGCCACGCTCACTCCGCGATCCGACATCAATCCGGAAGGTCCGACGACGCTGTCGGTCATCGCCGACACGGGCTCGGGCAGCATCATGTCGACGATCTTCGGTCAGGTCACCACGACCGAGAAGCAGTGCCAGTTCATGCCCACCATCGGCTCGACGGTGGTGCCCTGACACCAGCTTTCGCGAAATAGCATTCCGGGCTGTGATTTCGCCTGATCAACGACCAGGAATGCTATTTCGCGGGTCAGTGGGCCGTCAGTAGGCCATGAAGAGGATGGCGTCCCGGTCGTACTCGCGGCCGGGATGTGCTTCGGAGAGGTGCTTCTGAGCCTTCTCGACGAGATCGTCCTCGTCCGTGCCCGTGATCGCCTCGCCGCAGGGACAGTTCAGGTGGGTCTTCATCCCTCTACGATCCCACAGTCAAGATGTAGGGCATGGAGTTATACGACGTCATGCGCACGACGGGTGCAGTCCGCCGATTCACTGACGACCCTCTTCCCGACGAAGTGCTCGAACGGATCCTCGACAACGCCCGGTTCGCGCCCAGCGGCGGCAACCGCCAGGGCGCGCGCGTCATCGTGGTCCGCGACCGCGAGACCCGCCAGGCGCTCGTCGACCTCAGCGTGACGGGCGCGCGACGCTATCTCGCACAGATCAAGAACGGCGAGGGGCCGTGGAATCCCGTGCAGCCCATGAAGGTTTCAGCCGACGAGGTGGCTGCCACCGAGGTTCCCCCGTACCTCGGCGCCCCCGTGCTCACCGCAGGCGCCGTGCTCGTGGTCTGCGTCGACCTCAACGTGTGCGCCGCCTTCGACCAGTACCTCGACCGCATCGGCGTCATACCCGGTGCCTCGGTGTACCCCTTCGTCTGGAACATCCTGCTGGCGGCTCGCAATGAGGGCTACGGCGGTGTGCTCACCACGATGGCGGTGGCGGAGGAGCCACGTGTGAAGGAACTGCTGCACATCCCCGACGACTACGCGGTCGTCGCGCTGCTGCCGATCGGCAAGCCGGTCAAGCAGGCCAAGAAGCTCACGCGCAAGCCTGTTTCCGAGTTCGCCACCAAAGAGCGATTCGACGGCGAGGCGCTCTAGCTTTTGGCTGCTTTGGCCTTCGCCTTCATCTGCTTCTTGTACGACCGCACTTTCTCCAGGGACCCGGGATCGACGACGTCGGCCACCGACAGAAACGAGCCCGCCGTGCCGTAATCGCCCGCGGCCTCGCGCCAGCCCTGCGGCGTCACCCCGTACTGCTTGCCCAGCAGGGCCAGGAAGATTTTGGCCTTCTGTTCGCCGAACCCGGGCAGCCCCTTGATACGCCGAAGCACCTCGGGCCCGTCCGGCTTGCCCGCGGTCCACAATGCTGCGGCATTACCGTCATAGTCGTCGATGATGATTTGCGCGAGCGCCTGCACCCTCGTGGCCATCGACCCCGGAAAGCGATGGATCGCAGGGGTTTTCGAGCACAGCGCCGCAAATTGCTCGGGATCGTAATCGGCGATCTCGTGCACGTCGAAGCCGCCGATGCGGTCAGCGATCTTCTTCGGCCCGGCGAAGGCGTGTTCCATCGGGTACTGCTGATCAAGCATCATCCCGATCAGAAGCGCGAACGGATTGGACTCCAGCAGCGCGTCGGCCGCGGGATCTTGAACTAGCTGCAGTTTCGCCACCTCGCCAGTCTAGGACTGCGCTTGGCAGCACAGTGGCGAAGAAGGCGGTAAGACACTGGATATCGCCACGCACTAGGGTCGGCGGAATAAGGCGACCGCCTTTGCTGCTGACCAACGACGTGCTGGACACCTTGCCCCGAACCCGTTACGCATTCGCGCTGTTGGCCTATGCCTTTGCGGCGATCATGGTCGGCACAACGCTGCCGACTCCGATGTACGCGCTCTACGCGGATCACATGCATTTCGGTGTGCTGACGACCACGGTGATCTACGCGACGTACGCCGGCGGCGTGCTGTTCGCGCTGCTGGCCTTCGGGAAGTGGTCGGACGCCATAGGCCGAAAGCCTCTGCTGCTGGCAGGCACGGTCTGCGCGCTCGCCAGCGCCGCAGTGTTCCTCGCCGCCGACTCGGTGCCGATGCTGCTGGTCGGCCGAGTGCTGTCCGGGCTGTCCGCGGGCATCTTCACCGGCACGGCGACCGCCGCCGTCATCGAAGCGGCGCCACCGAATTGGCACAACCGTGCTGCAGCAGTGGCGACGGCCGCCAACGTCGGCGGTCTCGGCGGCGGGCCGTTGTTGGCGGGGCTGCTGGTCGAGTACGCGCCCCAGCCGCTCCATCTGACATTCATCGTGCACATCGGATTGGTTCTGCTGGCCGCGGGGGCGGTCGTCGTCGTACCGGAAACTTCCGAACGCACGGGAACCCTTGGAGTGCAACGACTTGCGGTACCTGCTGAGGTACGGGGGGTTTTCACGATTGCGGCAATCGCAGCGTTCGCCGGCTTCGCCGTGACGGGACTGTTCGCCTCTATCGCGCCGGCGTTCCTGTCCAGCGTCATCGGAGTCACCAACCACGCGGTCGCAGGCGCGGTCGCCTCCGCGGTCTTCATCGCGTCAGCGGCGACCCAATTGTTCGCGGGCCGAATCGCTCCCAAGCGTGCCTTGGTGCTCGGCTGCGCGATCCTCGTTGTCGGCATGATCATTCTGTCTGTAGCACTGCAGTTTTCGTCCCTTTGGGAGCTGATCGCCGCTGCGGTAGTCGGGGGCGTTGGCCAGGGCATCTGTTTCAGCCGAGGCCTGGCCGCCGTCTCCGAACGGACTCCAGCGGGTAGGCGCGCCGAAATCAGCTCCGCATACTTCGTCGTCGCGTACGTGGCGATCTCCCTTCCGGTGATCGGCGAGGGCTTCGCCGCCCGGTTATGGGGGTTGCGTACCGCGGGCGTCAGCTTCGCCGTCGCGGTGGCGGTGCTAGCGATCGTGTGCCTGGTCGCGATCGTGGTACGAGAGGCGCGCCAAGACTGACCATGGGATTTGAGTGCTTCTACTCGGATCCACATTCCCTGGTCAGGCCTAGATTTGCGGCATGACCGTTGCCGCCCTGGTCCCCACCCCGGCCGAGGTGGAGGCCAATACTCCCGCGACGCGGGACCGCGCCATCGACGTCATCCGGATCGTCTCGCTGCTCGGTGTGGTCATCGGACATACGGTCATGGCGACGAGCACCATCCGCGACGACGTCTTCATCTGGAGCAACCTGCTCACCGCCTCCGCGATCTTCCAGGCGCTTACCTGGGTGTTCCAGATCATGCCGTTGTTCTTCTTCGCCGGGGTCGCCGCCTGCGTCGACACCTGGCGTCCCGATACCAGCTGGGGCAACTGGTTGATGCGCGGCTGTCCGGCTCTACCGGCCGGTGTTCTACTACTTGGCGTTCTGGGTCTCGGCGCTGGCGATCCTGCGCTACTTCCTGCCCGAGCATGTCTACGAACCGGTGGCCGGAATCACGTGGCAGTTGTTGTGGTTTTTGGGCGCCTATGTTCTTGTGCTGGCGGCGGTTCCGCTGCTGGCGCGCATCACCACCACCGGACGCCTGCTCGCCGCGGTCGTCGGCGCCTACGCGTTCATCGCGATGATCGACGCGATCCGGATCAACACCGATGCGCCGACGAGCCTGAGCTATCGCAACCTCCTCGCATGGTTGATCCCGGGCATGCTGGGCGTCGCCTATCGCCGCAACCTTCTCGCCGGCCGCGGAGCTCTGCTGCTGGGCATGGTGATGCTGGCCGTCAACCTGGCCGTGATGTGGCTCGGCCCTTACAAACTCAGCCTGGTCGGCATCGAGACCCAACACCTGAAGAACATGACTCCCCCGTCGCTCCTGCTGGCCGGGCACGCAATCATGATGTGCGCGTTCGCTATTGCCGCCGCGCCCGCGATCACGCGATGGGCGCGGCGTCCGCGGGTGTGGCGGCTGACCGCGATCGGCAACTCCGGTGCGATGACGCTGTACTTGTGGCACATTCCGGCGCTGCTGGCCATGCAGTTGGTCTTCGACTACCTGGGGCATCCGCGCTACGCCGCGTCGGCCCCCGGCTTCATCGCGCTCAGCGTCCTTCAATTGGGCGTCATGGCGATCATCGTCGCGACGGTGTTCGTGGTGCTGCGGCCGCTGGAGAACAATCCGCTGCCGCTGTGGGACGGCGGCTACGTGGCGGCGCCGGGCTGGCGCAGCGCTGCGGTCGGCATGCTGCTGTGCGTGGCCAGTGCCGCCACCCTTGCATCGGTCGGTTGGGGCCCAGAGGGCCCAGGCTTGTACTACGTGGCGGCGATGCTGGCGGCGCTCGTCGGTGCGCGCTACCTGGCCACCGGCCAGCATGCCGCCGATCAGCGCGTCTGCGCCGCCAGCCTGCCCGCGAGCACCAGGTAGGTGGCCCCGAAGCTGCGGCGCGCCCACGTCACGATGCGCGGGCGGGAGAACACCTTGCGTCGCACCGCGGCGGCGAACACCCCGTAGATGCTGAACACCACAAGAGTCACCGCCATGAAGACGGCGCTGAGATAGATCATGAGTGGCACCGCATCGGCGCGGTCGGCAGGCACGAACTGCGGCAGGAATGCGAAGAAGAAGATCGTCAGCTTCGGGTTGAGGGTTTTCACCAGGATCCCGGAGACGATGACTCGCCACGGCGACGGCTTCTCCGGTTCGGCGTCGATGGCTGTCGAGATGCACCGAAAATGGACAAGACACGGCTGCCTACTTTGACGACACTTCGGCGTGTCGTGAAAGTTCGCTCATCTTCGCTGCAAAACGCCATCCGAAGGTGGAGGCCCGGATGGATGCGGTCATTGTACGGTGGAGCAGCCCGCTTTGTTCGTCGTAGTTGCGCTGCGCTTAGCTCTGACGCGTGGTGTTGGGCGCGGGCCTGCTGTCGGTAGGCGTGGGCCGCCATGGCGTGGGGGACTTCAACTTCTCCCCTGGTGTCAAATTCGGCTGAGCTCGCCGCCGGATCCGGAACGCGGCCCCGTCCCGGTTGACAGGTTCCCGCCTGCGCCGGGAGGTAACGCTGCCGCGGGGATGGCGTTGTCGATGAGGACGACTGCGATGGCGGCGGCGGTGGCGAAGGTTTCGGTGTTGAGGACTCGGTTGCGGGCCGAAGCGCCATCCAAGAGCAGCGCCAGTTGTTCGCCGAGCTGTTCGGGGTTGGTGGCGCCGGCCTCGCGCGCGGTTTCGGTGAGCCGCGCGGCAAAAGCCTTCTTGTAGTCGCGCGCGTGTAGGCGTGCTGGGTGGCCCGGGTCGTGGATTTCGACGGCCGCCGCGATGAACGGGCACAGCGGCGCGTGAATGTCGAAGGCGGCGAGGAGCCGTTCGCGGGGTGTGAGGTCGGTGCGGTCGAACACCTCGGGCAGGATGTCGGGATCGAATCGGCGTAGGTGTTCGGCGATCAGCTCATCCTTGCCGGTGAAGTGTTGGTAAAACGTGCGCTTAGACACCTGTGCCACCGCACAGAGCTGGTCCACGCCGGTGCCGTTGATGCCTTGATCGCGGAACAGCTGTCGTGAAGCGCCCAGGATGCGCTCTCGTGCGCCCCTGCCGCGGCGCAGGCCTCGCGGCCCCTTCTCCAACTCCGTCATACACCCAGGGTAGCCCAGTTGGGTACGGATCGGTGTGCATAGCTTGCGCTCCGCATTGCCATCCGTTACGTTAAGTACGCAGATCGGTGTACATAACATCGACGCTATCGAATGAACGGAGTGATCGTGGGAAAACTCGATGGCAAGGTCGCGGTGATCACCGGCGCAACGAGTGGGATGGCGCTGGCCGGTGCCAGGTTGTTCGCTGCCGAAGGAGCTCACGTCTTCATCACGGGCCGACGGAGGGAGGCGCTGGACCAGGCCGTCGAACAGATCGGGCGGAACGTGACCGGCGTGCAGGCTGATTCGGCCGACCTCGACGATCTGGACCGTTTGTTCGACACGGTCAAGCGGGAAAAGGGCGCGATCGACGTGTTGTGGGCAAGCGCCGGGACGGGCGGGCAGAGCAAGCTCGGCGAGATCACCGAGGAAGACTTCCATGACGCCTTCTGGCTGAACGCGCGCGGCACGCTGTTCACGGTCCAGAAGGCGCTGCCGCTGTTCAACGATGCCGGCTCGATCTTGATGACCGGGTCAAACGCATCGCTGCGGGGCTACCCCAATTGGAGCGTGTACGCGGGAAGCAAGGCCGTGCTGCCCGCCTACGCCCGGGTGTGGGTGGCGGAGTTGAGGGACAGGAAGATCCGGGTGAACGTGCTGACCCCCGGCCAGGTCGCCTCACCGATGCTGGCCGAGGTGATGGACGAGGAGATGAAGGCACAGTTCGAGTCGGTGATCCCGCGGCGAGAGATGGGCCGCCCCGAGGAGATCGCGTCGGCCGCGTTGTTCCTCGCCTCCGACGACTCGAGCTATGTCAACGGCATGGAGCTGGTGGTCGACGGCGGCACCACAGTGATCTGATTGAGAGACACCGGCAGGTATGCCGACAACGACGTCATCGCACCGGACCGCGGCCACCAGCGCAGAAAAGTACCGGCCTTCCGATTTCCGGTAATCCGTTGCGGTCGTCAACTTTTCGGGTCGTCGAATAGCGGCGCCCTCAAGGAGCCCACCCCGGACTTGATCACCTGGCATACCTACTCGAACGGGTGGGCGCACCGATCAGGTCTCACACACCACCAGCAAGAAACACAACAAAGGAGTAGCCATGACCACCTTCGCCCCGCACCGCGACACCGTGGAATTCTTCGTCGACTCCATGCACGGCGGTGCACACAAAGACGCTCTGTCCAGCATCCTCGCCGAAGACGTGGTGATGTACGGCCCGCTCAGCGACGAGCCAGTCACCGGCCGCGAGGCAGTCCTGGAAGCCATGCGAGGGATCGGCGGGGCAGCCGACCTCACCTACAAGGAAGTCCTCACCGGCGAGACGCACCACGCCGCGTACTTCCGGCTGCAGATCGAAGACACCGTGGTCGACGGGATGGACTACATCCTGCTCAACGCGGACGGCAAGATCGCCGAGGTGACCATATGGTGGCGCCCGCTGCCGTCCGGCGTCCAGATGCAGCGGCGCCTTGCTGGTCTGCTTGGCATGCAGCCATGGGAACTCCTTACGCATAGGGAGTCGACGTTCGCTGAGACTCGGGACTAGTCGGCCGGGGCGGGGCCGCGTGCCGGATCTGGCGACAAGGAGCATGACGCGAATGTCACTACAGGACAAGATATCTCATGACAAGTATCAAGTTCGACGAACGTACTCTGAGCATCGACGTCAGCGACCTTGAGTGTCATCTGTGGAGCGCTTGGCTATGAGCGCTTGTCTGCGGCGGAAGAGTCGTGGTCCTTGG
>JBKPSU010000070.1:0-31127 GCA_046735135.1 Actinomycetota bacterium | reverse complement strand
CGACCGGGCCCGTCGCCGCGGCTTGACGCTAGGTCCGCAACAACCGGATGGCATGAGCCGGCTAGCTGGCTGGGTCGACCCGGAGAACCGCGCCTACCTGGAAGCGGCCAATGCCGCCGTGCGCCCCGGCCGCCACCAACCCGAAAGCGACAGCCCACAGCAGCACGTCGAAGTCACCCCCGACACCCGCACCGCCTCGCAGCGCCTGCACGACGCGGTCAAGCTCGGCATGAAAGCCGGCCTCGCCTCCGGGGAATTCGGCCAGCACCGCGGCATGCCGGTCACCGTCATCGTCACCACCACCCTGGGCGAACTCAACCAGGCCGCCCACGCGGTCAACAACCCCCCGATCCCAATGCCGCTGCCCGCGCGCACCGGCGGCGGGTCCGCACTGCCGATGCGCGAGTTGATCCGGATGGCGGCCGACGCCATCCACTACCTCGCGGTGTTCGAGGACCACACCAACCGGCCGCTCTACTTGGGTCGCTCCAAACGCGTCGCCTCCGCCGATCAGCGGATCATCTGTTACGCCCGCGACCGCGGCTGTACCCGGCCCGGTTGTACAGAGCCCGGGTATCACTGCGAGGTCCACCACGACCCACCGTGGGACCCGGACGGCCGCACCGACGCGGATTGCCTCTGGTTCGGCTGCGGACCCGACCACACACTGCTGAGCAAAGGCATCCTTCAGACCAAAGTCACCGACACCGGCAGACTCGCCTGGACCGACGGCACCGGCCCGCCCGAAATCAACCTCGCCCACCACGCCGACGAACTACTCGCCGAACTCTACGAAGACGACGAAGGCGCCTGACGCACAATGGCGCACTGCGGCGCTTCTGGAAGGATGTTGGGGTGACCGTGGAAGCCACCCGCTCGGGCATCGACCTGAGCTACGTCGACGACCAAGCCCGCCCGCAAGACGACCTGTTCGGCCACGTGAACGGCCGCTGGTTGACGGAGTACAAGATCCCGGCAGACCGCGCGACCGACGGGGCGTTCCGGTCGCTGTATGACCGCGCGGAGGAGCAGATCCGCGATCTCATCGACGAGGCTGCGTCCGCAGGCGCGGAGAAGGGCACCGACCAACAGCGCATCGGTGATCTCTACGCCAGCTTCATGGATGAACAGACGGTCGAGCGGACCGGCGTGCAACCCCTGCTCGACGAGTTGGCGAGGATCGACGGCGCCGCCGATGCCGGCGAGTTGGCCGCGGTGCTCGGCGCATTGCAGCGCACCGGTGTCGGCGGCGGAGCGGGCGCGTACATCGACACCGACTCCAAGGACTCCACTCGCTACCTGCTGCATCTGACCCAGTCCGGGCTGGGGCTGCCCGACGAGTCGTACTACCGCGACGACCAGCACGGCGACATCCTCGCCGCCTATCCGCGGCATGTCGCCAAGATGTTCGCGCTCGTCTACGGCGAGGAGCCGCAGCCAGGAGAGTGGAAGGCCACTGCCGAGCGTATCGTCGCGCTGGAGTCCAAGCTGGCCGCCGCGCACTGGGACGTCGTCAAGCGTCGCGACGCCGACTTGGCCTACAACCTGCGCAAATTCTCCGACCTGCCTTCCGAGGCGCCCGGCTTCGACTGGTCAGCCTGGGCGACGGCGATGGGTGCCACACCGGAAGTGGCCGCTGAAGTCGTTGTGCGGCAACCGGATTACCTCAGCGCTTTTGCCGCGCTGTGGTCGGGCGAGGACATCGAGGACTGGAAGCGCTGGGCGCGTTGGCGGCTGATCCATGCCCGCGCGTTCCTGCTCACCGATGACCTCGTGGCGGAGGACTTCGACTTCTACGGCCGCACGTTGAGCGGCACCGAGTCCATCCGCGATCGGTGGAAGCGCGGCGTGTCTGTGGTCGAGAACCTGATGGGTGACGCGCTCGGCAAGCTCTACGTCGAGAAGCATTTTCCACCTGGCGCCAAGGCCCAGATGGACGAGCTGGTGGCCAATCTGCGGGAGGCCTACAGGGTCAGCATCAACCAGCTGGACTGGATGACGCCAGAGACCCGGCAGCGCGCGCTGGCCAAGCTCGACAAGTTCACCCCGAAGATCGGCTACCCCGCCAAGTGGCGGGACTACTCGACGCTGGTCATCGAACGCGATGACCTGTACGGCAACTACCGCCGCGGTTACGAGGTGTCCTCCGATCGCGAACTGGACAAGCTCGGCAAGCCGGTCGACCGTGACGAGTGGTTCATGACGCCGCAGACCGTCAACGCGTACTACAACCCGGGGATGAACGAAATCGTTTTCCCCGCTGCGATTCTGCAGCCGCCGTTCTTCGACGCCGACGCCGACGACGCCGCGAACTACGGCGGTATCGGCGCGGTGATCGGACACGAGATCGGGCACGGCTTCGACGATCAGGGCGCCAAGTACGACGGCGACGGCAACCTCGTCGACTGGTGGACCGACGACGACCGCACCGAGTTCGGCGCACGCACGAAGGCGCTGATCGAGCAGTACGAGGAGTACGTGCCGCGGGGGCTGGGCGACGGTCATCACGTGAACGGCGCTTTCACCGTGGGCGAGAACATCGGTGACCTCGGCGGGTTGTCGATTGCGCTGCTGGCCTACCAGCTCTCACTGAACGGCGAGGAGGCCCCCGTGATCGACGGGCTCACCGGCGTGCAGCGGGTGTTCTTCGGGTGGGCGCAGGTGTGGCGGACGAAATCCCGTGATGCCGAGGCAATCCGCCGACTCGCCACCGACCCGCACTCGCCGCCGGAATTCCGGTGCAACGGCGTCATCAGGAACATCGATTCCTTCTACGAGGCGTTCGATGTCGACCAGGACGACAGCCTGTACCTCGAGCCGCAGCGGCGCGTCAGGATCTGGAACTGAGCTCGAGCTCGCCCTCGCCCGCCTTGTAGAACGGGCGGGTGGCGAGCACGTAGATGCCCAACACCGCGAGCGGCGCCAGCAACGGCAGCCACGGAAGCTCGAAGGGGAACGAGGCCGCCAGCACACCGACGAAGGTAAACCCAAGGGCGGCAAGCAAAGCGGGCGCCGACGCGCCGATCACACCGGCGAGCCCGGCTTCGGTGTACCGCAGCACCAGATAGCAGGCCGCGGACAGCCCCGCGAGGGCGGCGAGCATCGGCGGCGCATCGGATATCACGATCGCGGCAGCGGCAGACAGGACCGCGACCGTCGCCGCGACGCGCAATACGATACCCGCCAACACCGCAACCCCGGCGACCATGGCGACGACCAGCGCGACGCCTGTCGTTTGAAAACCGGCCGCCGCCACCATCATCAGGCCGAACGACGTCGACAACAGATGGGCCGTGCGGAGGAGGCTCGTCATCGACGCGCCCGCACCGGTCGTCGACGCTCAGGCACCAGCCGCATCGACTGGTCGAGCCTGGTGTCTGAAGACCACGGCACCACGTCCACCCCGATGGTGCCCATGTCCCGGTACATGAACGATCGCTGCATCGCCCACATCCGGGTGAACAACGGGTCGTGTGGTTCTCCGCTCCTCGCATGTGCCCCCGCGTCGAAGGGCGCACCCTCGAGCACGTCGACCGCGACGACGGTGTGGCCGCGCCTGCGTAGGTCGATCAACGACAGCGCGAACTGGGTGTCCAGCATCGTGGAGAAGGCCACCACGATCGCGCCGGGCGGAAGGGCGGCTCGTGGCGCCAATGTGCCTGTGGTGGTCTCGAATTCATCGCCGGCGCCGAGCATCGTGTCGAGCACCCGGTAGAACTGCCGCCGGCCGATGTCGGCGCCGAGCCAGCGGGGCTTTCCGGCGCCGAGTGTCACCACACCGGCACGGTCGCCACTGCGCAGCGCGCTCTGCACCACCTGCACGGCGCCGCGCAGTGCCCGCTCGGTCGCCTCGGTCGCGGGGCCGGGCGGTTGCGGATACGTGTCGATGAGCACCACCACATCGGCGGCCCTGTCGGTCAACCGCTGTGTCACGTGCAGGCTGCCGCGGCGCGCGCTCACCGGCCAGTTGACCGTGCGCAACTGGTCGCCGGGGACATACGGGCGGATGTCGGCGTATTCGACACCGGGCCCGATGTGTCGGGTGAGGTGGGTGCCGAGCCGGTCGAGCAGTTCGGTCTTCGGGATCATCGTGGATTGCGGCGGCGCCATGGGGAATACGAACACGTCTGCGGCATCGACGGTTCCACTGCCCGAAAGCAGACCTCCCGGTGCGACGACATCGACCGCCGCCATGATCGGGTAGCGTCCCCATCGCCCGGCCGCCGCGGTGACGGTTTTCCGTCCGCAGGAGTCGTCGCCGATTATGTCGAGTTGCAATCCTTGGACGCCGGTCAGTTCGAGCTGGACGGCGACATTCGGCTCGGCGCTCGCCCACACGGTCAGCTGCGTCTGCTCGTCCTCGAAGCACCGCTGCAAACCCGGCTGCGCGTGCACGTGGACCTTCGGCACCGCGCGCTGCCAGCCGACCGAGCACAGCACCCCGAGCAGCGGCGCCACGAATGCGATGAGCTGCCAATAGGATCCGATCAGTGCGGCCGCGAGCATGACGCCCGCGCAGGTGGCCACGGCCCGTGTCAAAGGCGACGCGCGCCAGCGCAGCTCGACGGCGACGGCGCGGGTGTCGATCACGTCCGCGCCCGCGGAACCGGCAACCGGCGCAGCAGTTCCTCGACGACATCGGCACCGTGCACGCGGCGCACCCACATCTCCGGTTTGAGACTGATCCGGTGCGCCATGGTCGGCACCGCAAGCGATTTCACGTCCTCGGGGATCACATAGTCGCGGCCGAGCAGCAGCGCGCGCGCACGCGCGTGCTGTACGAGGTCGAGTTCGGCTCGCGGGCTTGCCCCGACCGCGACCTGTGGATGCTGGCGGGTGGCGTTGGCCAGCGACACGACGTAGTGCAGCACGTCGTCGTGCACCGTCACCTGCTCCACCGTTTCCCGCATCGCGACCAGATCATGGGCATCCACAACCTGATTGACCTTTGGCTCGTTCGACCCGCGCTCGAGGCGCCTGCGTAACATCGAGGCCTCCTCCTGCTCGGTCAGGTAGCGCAGTTCCAGCCTGATCGCAAAACGGTCCAGCTGTGCCTCGGGAAGCGGATAGGTGCCCTCGTACTCGATCGGGTTGTCGGTGGCCAGCACGATGAACGGGTCGGGCAGCCGGTGGGTGACGCCGTCGATGCTGACCTGGCCCTCGGCCATCGCTTCCAGCAGTGCGGCTTGGGTCTTCGGCGGTGTCCGGTTGATCTCGTCGGCCATCAACAGGTTGGTGAAGATCGGGCCGGGCCGGAATTCGAAACGGCCCGATTGCATGTCGTAGACGGTCGAGCCGAGCAGGTCGGCGGGGAGCAGGTCGGGCGTGAACTGCACGCGGGTGAACTCGAGGCCGAGCGCCGCGGCGAAGGACCGCGCGATCAGGGTCTTGCCGAGTCCGGGAAGGTCTTCGATCAGGACGTGGCCGCGGGCCAGCACCGACGTCAGGATGAGCGTGAGCGCCCATCGCTTCCCCACCACGACGCGCTGGATCTCGTCGAGGACCGCCTCGCAGTTGGCTGTCGTCGTTTCCGCGGGCAGTGACATGCCGGTCATACCTGCTCCAACTTCCGAAGGATTTCGTCGAGCGCCGACCGGCCCGGGCCGGGTTTCTGCTTGTCGGTGCGGGCGACGTTGTCCGGGTCCACCCAGGCCCACAGCTCGTCACCGAACAGCATCCGGCCGGTGGCACGGAAGCCCTCTGGATTCTTGTTCTGCTTCTGGCCGGTCGCGATGCCGAACTGGCGCGCGAGCATCGGTCGCAGGTGCCGGTCCCAATCCGACCGGGTGGACTCCGACCACGAAATCAACGTCTCGGTTCGGGACATCCAGCGCCGCAACGACTGCTCGGCGTCGTTCGCGCCCGCCGAGTCCGCGTCATCGGCCGGTCCACGCACCAGGAACCACCGCAGGGCCAGCAGCGTCACCGCCACCGCGACCCCGACCACCACCAGCACGTGCCGCCGGTCGGGCATCAGCATGGCCAACACCTGCACCCCGATGACCAGGCACAGGCCAGCGGCCACAAGCTTTTTCAGTGTCATGCCACACTCCGCAGCTCAGTGAGCACCAGCCTCAGCACACGCACCGCCGTCTCGCGATGTTGCTCGGTCATCACGTGGGGGCTGAACCGCGCCTCTTCGAACAGGTCGACGAGCTCGGTCGCGGTATCGGCGCCGAGCGCGTGATGCTCGACCGCCCGCGCGAGCACCTCCGACGGCGTATCCGATTCCTGCGGAATGATTTCCGGTGAGTTCTCTAGTTCGCGCTCCATCGCCGCGTAGCACGCGATGATCGCTTCACGCGGTTCGCGCGTGCGATCCTCGATCTCGGCCAGCCCGACCTCCGCGGCGCGGGCGAAGGGATCCGCTCCGGATGCCGCAGCCGGAGGTTGGTATTCGTCGCTCGACGATGCCACCGGTGTGTTGCGGCGCCGCTGCCTTCGACCGGCGATCGCCGCGCCGACGAACACCGCCATCATGAGCAATACCGTCGCCCCTGCGAGAAGGGAGAACACGTTGGACGGCGGCCCGGGCTGCTCCTGTTGGCCGGGCGGCTGCGCCGTTCCCGACGGCGGAGCGCCTGCGTTGGGTGGCTGCTGGTCGACGCCCAGCTGCGCGTTCAGCCGCGACAGCAGGGCCACCAGCAGCAGCCAAGCAATGACGACCGCCATCGCGATCAGCACCATCCGCCACGTCAGCGGCCGACGGTCGCCCGGCACCTCGCGGCGTGGTTCGCCCTCGCCGTAGAAGACGTGTCGGCGTCGGGACTGCGTGATGATCGCGATGACGATGATCGCCATTGACACAGCCAGCATCGCGACGACCGCGAACAGGCTGCCGAGACCACTGGTCGTTCGGTCAGGGGGCGGCCGCTCGGCGCCGGGCAGGTAACCGTGCAGCGCGACGGCAGCCACGATCAAGAGCGCGATCACCGCGACGACGCGCGACCGATGGGTCATAACCCATCCTGATCGCGGTCAGATCAAGGTCGCAACGGTATGGCTAGATCTGCCAGTCCTGGCCGCCGTCGTTCTGGTTGTAGGTGCCGAGCGAGTTCTTGATGACGACCGGGTCGCCACTGCCGAAGTTGTCGTAGAACCACTGCGCGTTGGCCGGGCTGAGGTTGATACAGCCGTGGCTGACGTTGCGCTTGCCCTGGTCACCGACCGACCAGGGAGCGCTGTGGACGAACGCGCCGCTGTTGTCGATCCGGACGGCGTTCTGGACCGTCAGCTTGTAGCCCTCCGGCGAGGTGTTGGGCACCCCGTAGGTGGCCGAGTCCATGACGATGCTGGGGAACTTCTCCAGCACGTAATACGTGCCGTTCTTGGTCTCGTGCTTGCCGTCGGGCTTGCCCATCGACACCGGGAACGTCTTTTCGACCTTCCCGTTGCGTGTGACCGTCATCTGGTGCGTCTTGTCATCGATGGTGGCCACCAGCGATTCGCCGGTGCGGAAGCTCGACTTGGCGCCGCTGGCGTCGATGTTCACCGTCGTGTTGGCGGGCCACAGGTCGAGCGGACGCCAGCGCACCTGGGTGTCGCTCATCCAGTAGAACTTGCCGGGCACGGCCGGGGTCGACGAGATGTGGATGGCCTGCTCGGCCATCGGACGGTTGGCGATCGGGCGCTGGAAGTTGATGATGATCGGCTTGCCCACACCGACCATGGAGCCGTTGACCGGGTTGAAGGACGGGGGGACGAACACCGGCTCGCCGGTGAACGGCGTCGGGTTCTGGCCGGCCGGGGTGCCCTCGGGAATGGTCGTGGGTTGCGTAACGGCCTGCGGCGCCAACGGGTTGGCCGGTGGCGGTGGCGCGAACGGATCCGCCGGTGGCGGCACGGCCAGCGGATCAGCTGGCGGCGGAATGTCCGCAGGGCCAGGTGCGGGCGGCGGTACAGGCTCTTGCGCGGCGGCCGGGTCGATTGGAGCCACCGGACCCGGCATCGGGTCTGGGACAGCTGGGTCCACTTCGGGATCTGCCAATGCTGACGGGTTACCGAACGCCAGGCCACCGATCACTCCGACCGCGAGGGTCGCGGTGAGCAGCTTCCGCATCTTCCGCGGCATGCAAACACCTCCACTCAAGCTTGGTCCTAAGTCTCGCACAGCGCGGGATCCGGCTAACCCAGTTGAGGGCCTCGCGACTCCGGACACGTGTCCAGCTACGCACGCTGAGCTGCGGTGTTCATCGTCAGCGGGTGTCGAACGTTACTTCCTGCTGGTTACCTGAAGGAACGATGAGCAGGCTTCCGATGGCGGCGACGCAGGCCAGCGCAAGCACCACCAGGGCCGTCGACGCGGCGATCATCGCCGAGATTCCCGCCTGCTCGTAGAGCAATCCGCCCGACAGCGAACCGGCCATGATGCCGACCTGGAACGCCGTGACGTAGAGGCCGGAGGCCCCGTCGGGGTCGTCGGGAGCGGTGCGCATCGCGGCGGCCTGCAGCATCGGCGGCAGCGCCGTCGACGCCGCTCCCCACAGCACGATGGCCGCGGTGCCGACCACGATGGCCGCTGCGCCGGGACGACCGGTTGTCAACGCGGTCAGCATCGCGAAGGCGACCGCCAGCGCCGCGAGGCAGCCGGCGACCGCCGCCTTCGGGTAGCGATCCAGCGGCCTGGCCATTGCCGCCATCCCCAGCAGGCCCGCGATGCCGAAGCCAGCCAACAGCCAGGCCAGCTGCGGTCCGTGCACGCCGACGACGTCGCGGATGATCACCACGATGAACGTGTAGGAGATGAAGTGGCCGGTGACCCCGATGAGGGTCAACACACTCATGATCACCAGCCTGCTGTTGCGATGGTGCGACTCGTGGCCGCGGACGGTGTCTATCTCTTCCGCCGACAGCACCATGGCCGGCAGCGTCACCCATGCCGCGATCGTCACGGCCGTCGCCGCGACGGTGACGACCACGACGGCCGGCCGCCACCCCCACACTGCGCTCATCGCGGCGGTCAGCGGGTTGCCGGCCACGAGCGCGAGCGTCGTCCCGACGTACACGGCGGTGGTGGCACGACCTGCATGTGTGGCGGGCACGAGTCGGGCGCCGATCGGCGCAATCACCGACCACATCAGGCCGTGGGTGAGCGCGCACAGCACCCGTCCGCCCGCAAGGACCGCGAAGTCGGGCGCCAGCGCCGAAATCAGTTGGGACAGTGTCAAACACACCAGGGTCACCATCAGCGTGCGACGCCGCGGCCAGTGCGCAGTCCACCTCACAAGCGGAACCGTCGTCACCGCGGCGACAAGCGCGTAGGAGGCAAGCAGGGTGCCGACGACGGCCTCGCTGACCCCCAGGTCGGATGCGATGGCAGGCAGTGCGCCGACCGGAACCATCTCGGCCGTGACATAGATGAAGGCAGCCGAGGCCAGCACCGCCAGCTGTACGGCGATGCGCGGCGTCCACGCTCGGGTTGGCATGGTGGTGTTGTCGATGGTCATATCGAGCTACATCACGGTATAGGCAACGAGAGGAACGCAATGGCCGACATTCCCGAGGGATACGAATCGTTGTTGGACGGCCCCAACTACGGACACCTCGCCACCGTCAGACCAGACGGCAGCCCTCAGGTGAACCCGATGTGGTTCGCGTGGGACGGCGAACGGCTGCGCTTCACCCACACCACCAAGCGGCAGAAGTACCGCAACATCGAGGCGAACCCGGACGTCGCGATGTCGGTCGTCGATCCCGAAACCCCGTACCGCTATCTCGAGGTGCGCGGCGTCGTCGAGGAGATCATTCCCGACCCGACCGGCGCCTTCTATCTGAAGCTCAACGATCGCTACAGCGGCCCGCTCACCGAGCCGCCGCCCGACAAGGCCGACCGCGTGATCATCGTGGTGCGCGCGACCGGATTCACCAAGCAGTAGCGATGCTGGTCGCATTCAGCGTCGGCCCGTCGGCCGGCGACGACACCGGCGGTGTGAGCGCGGCCGTCGCCGAGGCCGTTCGCATCGTGCGGGCGTCCGGCCTGCCCAACGAGACCAACGCGATGTTCACCAACATCGAGGGTGAGTGGGACGAGGTGATGGCGGTGGTGAAGCGCGCCGTCGAAGCCGTTGCGGCGGTGTCGCCGCGGGTGAGTCTTGTGCTCAAGGCCGACATCCGGCCCGGCCACACCGGACAGCTGACGGCGAAGGTCCAACGGATCGAGGACGCGCTGGGCGGGTAGCCGTTCAGGACCGGACGAGGCGGGCGATCGCGGCAGACGCTTCGGCGAGCTTGGTGTCGGCCTCGTCGCCGCCTTCGGCGACCGCCTGGGTCACGCAGTGGCCGAGGTGCTCGTCGAGCAGCCCCAGGGCCACCGACTGCAGGGCACTGTTGACGGCGCTGATCTGGGTGAGGACGTCGATGCAGTACTTGTCGTCTTCGATCATCTTCGCGATGCCACGAACCTGGCCCTCGATGCGGCGCAGCCGCTTGGCGTAGTTGTCCTTGTTCGACGTGTAGCCGTGTGAGGCGGTCATAGCTCCAGCTTACCGGTACCCCTCCGGGGTATCCATATTGGTTTGGCCGGGTGAAACGCAGCGAGCATACTGACACGCATGCCCTCAGATTCCACTCAGTCCGACCACGCTATCGACATCAAGCCCCGTAGCCGCGACGTCACCGACGGCCTCGAAAAGGCCGCGGCGCGCGGGATGCTGCGGGCGATAGGCATGGAGGACGACGACTTCGCCAAGCCGCAGATCGGCGTCGGGTCTTCGTGGAACGAGATCACCCCGTGCAATCTGTCCCTGGACCGGCTCGCCAAGGCCGTCAAGGACGGCGTGTTCGCGGCCGGTGGCTACCCGATGGAGTTCGGCACGATCTCCGTCTCCGACGGCATCTCGATGGGCCATGAGGGCATGCACTTCTCGCTGGTGTCACGCGAGGTGATCGCCGACAGCGTCGAGACCGTCATGCAGGCCGAGCGCCTCGACGGTTCGGTGCTGCTGGCCGGCTGCGACAAGTCGCTGCCCGGCATGCTGATGGCCGCCGCGCGGCTCGACCTGGCCAGCGTGTTCCTCTACGCCGGATCGATCCTGCCCGGCAGGGCCAAGCTGTCCGACGGCACGGAGATGGACGTGACGATCATCGACGCGTTCGAAGCCGTCGGCGCATGCGCGCGTGGCCTGATGCCGCGCGAGGACGTCGACGCTATCGAGCGGGCTATCTGCCCGGGCGAGGGCGCCTGCGGCGGCATGTACACCGCGAACACGATGGCGTCCGCAGCAGAGGCACTCGGCATGTCGCTGCCCGGCAGTGCTGCCCCGCCCGCGACCGACCGCAGGCGCGACGGGTTCGCCCGCCGCAGTGGACAGGCCGTCGTGGAGCTGCTTCGCCGCGGCATCACCGCCCGCGACATCCTGACCAAGGAAGCATTCGATAATGCGATCGCGGTGGTGATGGCGTTCGGCGGCTCCACGAATGCGGTGCTGCACCTGCTGGCGATCGCGCACGAGGCCAACGTCAAGCTGTCGCTGGAGGACTTCACCCGCATCGGCCAGAAGGTCCCGCACCTGGCCAACGTCAAGCCGTTCGGACAGCACGTGATGTTCGACGTCGACCGGATCGGCGGCGTGCCGGTGGTGATGAAGGCTCTGCTGGATGCCGGTCTGCTGCACGGCGACTGCCTCACGGTCACCGGCGAGACGATGGCGGCCAACCTCGCCCACATCGCGCCGCCGGATCCCGACGGCAAGGTGCTGCGTGCGCTGGACAATCCGATCCATCCGACCGGCGGCATCACGATCCTGCACGGCTCGCTGGCTCCGGATGGCGCCGTGGTGAAGTCCGCAGGCTTCGACTCCGACGTGTTCGAAGGCACCGCAAGGGTTTTCGAGCGCGAACGGGCAGCGCTCGATGCGCTCGAGGACGGCACGATCACCAACGGCGACGTCGTCGTCATCCGGTACGAGGGCCCCAAGGGCGGACCGGGCATGCGCGAGATGCTGGCCATCACCGGTGCCATCAAGGGCGCCGGGCTCGGCAAAAACGTGCTGCTGATGACCGACGGCCGGTTCTCCGGCGGCACCACCGGCCTGTGCGTCGGCCACGTCGCGCCCGAGGCGGTCGACGGCGGACCGATCGCGTTCCTGCGCGACGGCGACCCCATCCGCCTCGACGTCGCGAAGGGCACCCTGGACGTGCTGGTCGATCCGGACGAATTCGAGGCCCGCAAGGCCGATTTCGAGCCGCTGCCCCCGACATACACCACCGGGGTGCTCGCCAAATACACGAAGCTCGTGGGCTCGGCGGCGATCGGCGCCGTCTGCGGCTAGCGGACCATCCGGTCGATTCGCGCCAAGGCGATGGCCAACACCGGTAGGTAAGCGGGCGCCCACCACGGGGCCGCCATGCTCGCCCGGCAACCGGCGCCGTCGGGTTCGACGGAGTGCGAGGTTGCCGGCACGCCCGCGACCGACCACGCCCACCTGCGTCCAGGGTCGAAGTCGGTGATGGTGAACGGCAGTGCGAGCCCGACCGGTGTGTGGACGCGACCGGTCGCGCCCAGCGTCAGCAGGGCGCCGTCGAGCTCCGCGGCCGCCACGGTCGGGCCCCAGCGGGGCCACGCGTCGGTGTCGATCAGGACATTCCACACCGCATCGGCCGGTGCGTCGATGTGTCTACTGACGGAAAGCATGCGGGTTGCATACCCGCTGCCGCTTGGGCGTCTACTCGTCGTCTTCCGGCCACAGGATGAACTCGTCGAATGCCCGCAGCGCGGGCTCGGGACCGACCTCGTCGAGGGCGGCGCGGATCGCATGCAGATGCGCTGCCGTCATCTCCAGCGGCGGCTCGTCGGGTTGGTAGGTGGTCCGGACCGGATAGTCGACGCCGGGTTGGCGGGTCATCTCGATGTGGCAACCGATGACGTGCGTGACCGGGTGCGTCTCACAGAATGCGATGAGCCGGTCGATGCTGTCCGAATACGCGGCCCAGTCCACTATGTAGAGCCGACCGCGGTAGACGGTGTCCCCCGTCAGCAGGATCCCGGTCCATGGATCCCAAAAAGTCACCGCGGCAGAGTGATGGCCTGGCGTCGCAAATGCCTGCAGGACACGGCCGCCGAGGTCGACGGGTGTGATCGCATCGGCGTCCTCGGCGAAACCGAAGAAGTCCCACGCGGCATCCTTGTCGGCCTCGACGAGCACGGTGTCGGCACGACCGGCAAATTGTTCGTCTGCAGCGACATGGTCGCCGTGTGCGTGGGTGTGAAGGACCAACAGTGCGTACTCGCTGTGCGGGTTGCGGCTGAGCCAGGATTCGATGAGGCCGTCGACGACCCGCCGGAGCGGAAAGAAATCGGGCGAGGCGGTAGCGCCGGTGTCGAGCAGCACTGCCCGCTGCTCCCCGAAGAGCAGGAACAAGAAGGGGGCCTCGTAGTCGATCGCCTTGTTCTGCCGGAGGATGACGGTGTTCTCGTCATACCAATGGATCTGCAGATCGGGATCGGTGTTGTGTTTCGACGACGGCGAGCCGTGAATCCATTGCACATCAAGTGGTTTGGCGACGACTGCGGAGCTCTGTTGAGCCACACCGGACATTGATCCTCCAGTGTGCGTCGTCTTGACGGGCCGGGTACGGCGCACTTCTCGTCCGGGATGCGCTGGCGCATCTACTTCAATTGGGGCCTAACAGCGCGAAGACACTATGTATTCCGACC
The DNA here is from genome assembly GCA_046735135.1 of Actinomycetota bacterium. Lineage (GTDB taxonomy): Bacteria > Actinomycetota > Actinomycetes > Mycobacteriales > Mycobacteriaceae > Mycobacterium. The sequence continues at coordinate 17,473 of JBKPSU010000070.1, read as the reverse complement.
GCCGTTGACTCCGAGGATCTGGCCGGTGATGTAGCCGGCCTCTTCCGAGACGAGGAACGCGCAGGCCGCGGCGATGTCCTCGGGCCTGCCCGCGCGGCGCACCGGTGTCGTCGCCAGCGCCCGCTCGAAATTCGTGTCGCCGCGCTCTTCGGCGGCGCGCAGCATCGGGGTGTCGATGAAGCCCGGCGGGATGGCGTTGACGGTGATCCCGCTCGGGCCGTACTCCAACGCCAGCGACTTGGTCAGCCCGTTGACGGCCGACTTGGCGGCGACGTAATGCGACATCCGTGGCACTCCCGAGTGCGTGCTCGACGAGCTGATGTTCACGATGCGTCCCCAGCCGGCGTCGACCATCTCGGGGATCACCGCTTGGCAGCAGTGGAAGACGCCGTGCAGGTTGACGTTGATCACCTTTTGCCAGTCGTCGAACGATATGTCGGTGAAGCGTGAGAAACCGTCGAGCCCAGCGGCATTCACCAGAATCGAGACCGGGCCGAGCTTCGTGCGGATCTTGTCGAACGCCGCGTCGACCTGGGCGCGATCGGTGACATCGGCGGTGAAGGCGAAGTCGGCCGCCGAGGCCTGCAGATCGATCGTCGCGACGTGGTGCCCGTCGGCGACGAGTCGTTGCGCGATGGCCCTGCCGATACCCGACGCTCCGCCGGTGACGACCGCTGTCTTCATGAATGAGTTCCTTTCTTGCGCAACCCTAGGGTGCGCCGTCCGGTGTCGACGAGGTGCCGCAGCAGATGGTCGTCGTCGACGGTGATCCACGCCGGTCCAACGGCGCTCGAGATTCCAGCCAGGGCGACGGTGGCCCTGATCAGCCCCGCCGGATTCGGCTTACCGCCGGCCAGCAGTGTGAGCTGGCGGTCGATGAGGTCGGCCCAACGCGGCTGACCCCGTAGCAGCGTCGTCACGCTCGGGTCGCAGGCGAGCACGGAGACCAGCGCCCGGTTCGCCACGGCCAGCTCGGCGTAGCCGCGCAGCATGAGCTCCGCACGGGCGTTGGCGCCGCGTCGCGCCTCCGCCTCGGCGATGACGCCGCTGAGCTGGTCGAAGATCGGTTCCACGACGGCGTCGAGCAGTTCTTCGCGGGTGCGGAAGTGGTAGTAGATGGCGGCCTTGGTGAAGCCCATCTCGTCGGCGATCATCTGCAGGGACGTCCCTGCGAAGCTGTGCCGGGTGAACAGGTCGACGGCGGCGTCGATCAGCCGCTGCCGGGTGTCGGAAGCACCCGACGCCTGTGTCACGACCGTCTCCATACTTTACGATCGTACAGGAGTCCACTTGCCGATCGTAAAGTGGCATGGCATCAACAGATGCGACACGTCGTCGCCTATTTCACCAGCGCTACCGCGAAGCCGTCCCAATCCTTGGTCCCGACAGTCTGAATGGCCGCCGCATCCAGATGGGGGTTGTCGCCCATCATGTCGAACATGGCACGAACGGCGCGGGCCTGATGGTCGTCGGGCGCGGGGTCGAGCACCCGGCCCATGCGGGCGATGTTGTCGACGACGATGACGGAGCCCGGCCGGCCCAGCCGGACGGCCCACTCGACGTAGGCGACGTTGTTCTCCTTGTCGGCGTCGATGAAGAACATGTCGAACGTCTCGCCTCGTTCGGCCAGTCGCGGAAGCGTGTCGAGCGCGACGCCGACGACGATTTCGATCCGGTCGGCGACGCCTGCGCGTTCGAAGTTCTTCCGCGCTACGTCGGCGTGCCTCGGCTCGAATTCGAGTGTGACGACGCGGCCGTCGGGCCCGACGCCGCGGGCCAGGTTGATGGCGCTGTAGCCGGCGAGGGTGCCGATCTCGAGGACCCGCTTCGCGCGAGTCATCGCCGCCAACAGCGACAGCAGCTTCCCGTGTTGCGCCGACACCTCGATCGCGGGCATGCCCGCCGCCGCACCGTCCTGCCGCGCGGCGCGCAACGCGTCGTCCTCGGTTCGCAACACGTTGTTGAACACGTCGTCGAGGGATTTGGGATCCGGCTTCGCCACGGGCCCGACGTTACCGCCTAACGCACGCCCTCCTTGGCGTAGACGACCCGCAGCACGTGGGACAACTCGGGGCCCATCACCGCCTGCGCGAGCTCGCAGAACGTCGCGACGAACTCCGGCCCGTGCGGGGGGTCGGCGTCGACCAGATGGTGTGCGATTTCGTGCAGCACGACGAGCTCCCGCAACGCCCATGTCGTCTGGCGCTCGGGCACGGCGATCACGGCACCTTCATCGTCGCGTTCGTAATGTGCGGCGGTCAGGCCCCGCCGCGGACGCACGGTCAGTGATGCAGCCTCCGGCCATCGCGCGCGCACCGAGCCGAGCGCCAGCACGTCGTCGACATAGCGCTGCACCGTCTCCACAGAGGAGAACCGCGCCTCGGGCGGCAACGTCAGGTTGGTGCCGAAGAACTCGATCGCGCGGCTTCCGTGTTCGCTTGCGCGGTCGAACAAGGTGCGGACGAATTCCTCTGCGGCGTAGACCTTCGAGCGCTGGGTGTCGCGGGATGTCACCGGCCGAGCGCGGCGCGCGCGCCGCTCAGCTCCTGGCTGTTGCCGAGTCGCGCGCGTCGGCCAGCGCGGTCGCCCGCCCGACGCGCCGACGACGAGTATCCGGCCGTCGCGCTGGAAGCGGTCCAGGTGCCGCGGGCCTCGGACGTCTGCCGATAGAAGGACTTCAGCTCGATGTCCTTGTCCCGCAACGCGATCGCCGTACCTGGCCGACGGAACCTGCTCTTCGTCGCTTCCCGGCGGGCCTCCTCGCGGGCTTCCTGCAGCCGCTGTCCGATGCGGGCGCCGAAGGCCAGCTGGAAGTTGATCCTCGCGGTGATGGTCGGGGTCGGTCGGTGACTGCCGGAGGCGATGTATGACTCCGACGCCCTGACCATCTGGGTCACCAGGCCCGCGTAGAGGGCATGGCTGGCGTCGATGTCCTCGGCGAAGCCGTACGCGTAGACGAACGTCGAGTTCGATGCGATGTCGCACTTCACGTCGTTGGCGTGGGCGATCACCACGAACAGCTGCACGTAGGTGCGCAGCCCGCGCTTGCCTGCGTCGCCGATGGTGATCGTGCGCTGCACCGGGGCCTGCGCCTTGGTGCGCTCGTCGGAGTGCGACCGCGCGACGGCCAGATCGATCGAGGTCGCCGTGGCCAACCGTTGCGCGGCGGCCATGAAGGCCTCGGCTTCATGCGTGTTATCGGTGCCCTCGGCCTGGCGCAGCAGCGCGGCGATGCGGGCCAGCATCTTGTCGTCAGTCATCGCGACCAGACTAGGGCTACTTCGTGACAAATCCGTCCAGCGCCGTGACCAGTTGTGGAGAAAGCGGCCCCGGCTTGCCGAGATTGGCGATGCTGTCGGTCGGATCGTCGCGCAGCACGTGGTTCACGCCCTTGAGCCGGACAACGGTCAGCGCGGTGTGCTTCAGAGCGTCGATCAGCGGCCGCATCGTGTCGCAGTGCGCCTGCCGGTCGGAGTCCGAACACGTCAGCAGGACGGGAGTGCCAGAGGGGATCTTCGCGGCGAGGTCAACCGGGTCGATCTTGTCGGTCTCCTGGATGGCTTTGGCGTTGCCGGGATTGAGAATCGCGCTGAGCCCCTCCGGCAGATCTTTGGGCGCAGTGCCCTTGGTGCGGAGTTCGTCGACGGCGGCCAGCCAGGTGTTCAGCGTTTCGGGGCTGGCGTCGCTGCGGACGCGGTTGGTGATGATGTCGAGATAGCGACCGGACAGGGGCGCAAGCAGCCCGAGGGAGTGGATCTTCGGCGCGCCGGGTGAGGTGTCCGACGCCAGCGCCATCGCATGCACGGCGCCCTCGCCGATCGCGTACACCGAGATGCGCGCCTTGTCGGTGCCCGGCTCGTCGGCGAGGTAACGGGCGGCCGCGCCGGCGCCGGTGGTGTACACCGCGCTGACGACGTCGGCCGGCCGCGACTGATATGGGCCGAGCCCGGTCTTTCCGGTGCCGACCTTGTCGTAGCGAAGGGTCGCCACGCCGCGGTCCGACAGCTGTTCGGCCAGCTGCCGCATGTTGCCGATCTTGCCGACGACGATGTTGTCGCCGTTGCGGTCGGTGTTGCCGCTCTCGGAGATCAGCAGTGCCGCGGGTCCCGCCACCGCGTTCGTCTGGTGGCGATACGTGCCGTAGATCTTCAGGCCGTCGGCGGCGGTGAAGCTGACGTCGTCCTCGACCCACTTCTGCTGCTTTGCGTCGTCATCCGACGAGCAGCCCGCCACCAGCAGCAGAAGGGAAAGCGTCAGCGCGGCAAGGACTCTCAAATCTTCGTCTCAATCCACGACGATACGTCGTCGAGCACCGCCGCGCGCTCGGGCTCGTTGAACACCTCGTGATAGAGCCCCGGATACACGTTGAGGTGCGCGTCGTCGGACCCGACGCACTCCATCAGGTGCCTGCTGCCCTGCACCGGGATCAGCTTGTCGGCTTCGCCGTGAACCACCAGCAGCGGCGCGGTCAGCGCGGCGGCACGCAGCGGCATGGTCTCGCCGACGCCGATCAGCGCACGGGCGATGCCCGCGGGCAGCTTGCCGTGGTGCACCAGCGGGTCGTTCTCGTAGGCAGCGACCACAGCGGGGTCGCGGGACACCGCGTCGGCGGGCAGCTGTTCGACGGGCAGGCCGGGCAGGACCTTGCCGAGGGTCTTCGCCACCAGCACCATCACCGGCGACACCCCGTCCTGGGCGGCCACCGCCGGGCCCGACAGCACCATCGCGGCGTAGTCGTCGGGGTGCTCGACGCCGTAGGCGAACACGACGCCGCCGCCCATGCTGTGGCCCAGCACGACCCTTTTGAGGTCCGGGTACTCGGCGGCGGCGATGCCGACCAGGGTGTGGAAGTCGGTGGTGTACTCGGAGATGTCGCGGAGAAACACTCGCTTGCCGCCGGAGCGGCCGTGCCCGCGCAGGTCGAGGGCATAGACTGCGAGGCCGGACTCGCCGAACCGCTGCGCGACGTGGTCGTAGCGGCGGGCATGCTCGGCGTATCCGTGGCACAGCACCACAACACCGCGGCACTCTGCATCCTCCGGTTCCCACACGTCGTAGACGATGCGGACACCGCCGACCCCGTTGAAGTGTCGCTCGCTACGGCAACTGGCCATCAGGGGAGACTAACCAATCCGGGCAACGCGCTCGGTGCGGTGTTGTCGGACCTCTGCGTAAGCTCGACGACGTGAGCGTGCTCGCCCGAAGTCTGGAACCGGCCGACGACGAAGCGGCCGCGGATGCTTTTCTGGCCGATGCCCAGCGATACCGACGGGAGCTGCTGGCGCACTGCTATCGGATGACCGGCTCCCTGCACGACGCCGAGGACCTGGTCCAGGACACTTACCTGCGCGCCTGGAAGTCGTACAAGGGGTTCCAGGGCAAATCGTCGGTGCGGACCTGGCTGTACCGGATCGCGACGAACACCTGCCTGACCGCGCTGGAAGGCAGGCAGCGGCGACCGCTCCCCTCCGGGCTGGGCCAGTCGGCGTCGGATCCGACCGGCGACATCGCCGAGCACCGCGAGATCACCTGGCTGGAGCCGCTCCCCGACTCACCGAAAGAGGACCCGTCCGACCCGTCGGTGATCGTCGAATCCCGCGAATCTGTGCGGCTGGCGTTCGTGGCGGCCCTGCAGCACCTGTCGGCCCGGCAGCGCGCGGTGCTCGTCCTTCGCGAGGTGCTGCAGTGGAAGGCCGCTGAGGTGGGCGAGGCCATCGGCACATCGACGGCCGCGGTCAACAGCCTGCTTCAGCGCGCGCGGGCGCAACTCGACGCCGTCCAGCCGACGCCAGACGATGAGGTCGCCGCTCCGGATTCACCTGAGGCAACAGATCAGCTCGCGAAGTACATCGCGGCGTTCGAGAACTACGACATGGACAAGCTGGTTCAACTGTTCACCGAAGACGCGGTTTTCGAGATGCCGCCGTTCGACGGCTGGTATCAGGGCCCGGCGAACATCGTCGCGCTGTCGAAGACCCATTGCCCCGCCGAGGGCGCAGGCGACATGCGATTCATCGCGATCACCGCGAACGACCAGCCAGCTGCGGCGCTGTACATGCTCAACCGCGAGACGGGTAAGCACGAGGAGTTTCAGCTGCACGTGCTCGAGGTGCGTCCCGGCGGTATCGCGCACGTGGTGGCGTTTCACGCGGGCGACGGCCTGTTCGAGAAGTTCGGTCTGCCCGCAGCGCTCTGAGCCGCGAGATCCGACTTATGACGCATTTTTCAGCGTTTGACGTGCATTAACTCCGATTTCGCCGCGCCATCCGGCACGCCGCAGTGCATCGACGACACGCTCGACGACGACGTCGGGCCGGTACCTCAACAATTCGCCGCTCACTCGAATGATGGTCCAGCCGTTCGCTTCGAGCTTGGCCCATCGATCGATATCCCACGTTCGTTGCGCGGGGTCGAGCCAATGTTGCGAACCGTCGTACTCGACACCTACTTTCCATTCCTCCCAGCCCATATCGATTCGAGCGAACCGATATCCGAAGTCGTCGAAGACGGCGATCTGGGTCTGCGGCGTCGGCAGGCCTCTCCGCACGAGCAGTAGACGAGTGCGGGTCTCCTGCGGTGACTCTGCGCCCGCGTCCATCAGGTCGAGCGCTTCCCTCAATTGGACGACTCCGCGAGCGCCGCAATGGCGAGCCAGCACCGTGTCCACATCTTTGCGGCACACCCCCGTTGCTCGAGCCAAGGCATCAAGGCGGATGACCGCATGCGTCAGGTCGTCGCGACGACCGATGTCATAGCCCGCGCGCGCCGGCGTGGTGGTGGGCATGCCGTCAACCACACAGATCTCGCTGGCCGCCAGCTTGTCGCGATGGATGACGATGCCGTCCACTTCGTCGCCCTTGCGTATCAACTCTGCGGGGAGGCCCGGATCGATCCACCTCGAGCCATACACTGCCGCCGCCGACAGCCCCGCCAGTGTTGCGGCGCGGCCAGACCACAACCATGCGGCCTTGGCGCGCGAGCAAGCCGTCAGCTCAATCCCCTTGGCGAGATAAACATTGCGATAAACCGCGACGTATCGACTCTTCAGCTGGCGCCGCGTCGCCAAGCCCGCCGCGACGGCCTCCGTGCCGATGAACGGACCCGCTATGGCTTCCATGGCTCAACGCTCGCCGCGCGAACCGACAACTCTTGGCGAGATCAGGCTTGTTGCACGCAAAGCTGGGGATAAGCGTGCTGGAACCTGATTTCGGCGAGCTGAGTTTCGAACCAGTAGACGAATTCGTCGTCGGCGCGCCAGCGCTCGACGGCAAGAACATCCGCGGCGTCATCACGTTTCACAGAATCGGACTGGTAGACCGCTCGCTACCCTGGGGTGCATGACGGCTCCCGTGGATATCCGCCGCGGCTCCGATCGCGGCACCAGCACGACGGACTGGCTCGACTCCAGGCACTCGTTCTCGTTCGGCGACTATTACGACCCGTCCAATACCCACCACGGGCTGCTGCTGGTCAACAACGACGACATCGTCGCGGCAGGCACGGGCTTTGATACCCACCCGCACCGCGACATGGAGATCGTCACGTGGGTGCTGGAGGGCTCGTTGGAACACCGCGACTCGATGGGTAACTCCGGTGTCATCTATCCCGGTCTTGCGCAGCGGATGTCGGCGGGAACCGGAGTCCTGCATTCCGAGAAGAACGGATCAGCCAGCGACACCGTGCATTTCGTGCAGATGTGGGTGATCCCGGACGAGTCGGGTATCGCGCCGGGCTATCAGCAGGCCGAGATCCCCGCCAGTGCGCTCACCGGCGGGCTGGTGACCGTCGCATCGGGCATCCATGACGATGCCGCCATCGCCATTCACAACAAGAGCGCGGCACTGCACGCGGCACGACTGCGGCCAACCGACACAGTCCAACTCCCCGACGCGAAGTTCCTGCACGTCTTCGTGGCCCGCGGCGAGGTGATGCTCGACGATGCCGTGACCCTGTATGAAGGCGACGCGGTCCGATTCACCGCGGCGGACGGCCCGCGCCTCACTGCGAATGAGCCTGCCGAGGTCCTCGTATGGGAGATGCATGCGGACCTGTCTGGCGCTTAAGACACTCGCGCTCGGGCTTGTCGGAGTCGCCACACTCGCCGCCTGTTCAACGGAACCGCAACACCAGCAGTCGACTTCCGCGTCGACGACGCCTGCCGCCCCCGCCCCCGCATCGCAGAGACTGGTGTCCACGTCCGTCAAGGTTCCTACCGATATGGCCCAGTCACCGCTGGACCAACCACGACAGGCGCTCGTTCCCGACGGCTGGACGATGGCGGTGTGGGCACGAGTCCCGAAGGCCCGGATGGCCGTGTGGACGCCGGACGGCGCGCTGCTCGTCTCGGTGCCCGCCAGCGGACAGATCGTGAAGCTGACACCGAAAGGCGGTGCGGCGCCGCAACAGTCGACAATGCTCGAGGGTCTAGACCAACCACACGGAATGACGTTCGCCGGCTCGGTGCTCTACGTCGCCGAGAGCGACCAGATCGACACCTACGACTACGCCGACGGGAAAGCCAGAAACCAGCGAACCATCGCAGCCGGGCTGCCCGACCAGAAGAGCCCCGAATTGCGCGGCGCCTACGCGCACGCCTTGAAAAGCGTCGTCGTCGGGCCCGACGGCGCTGTCTACTTCTCGATCGGGTCGACGGGCAACATCTCCACCGAGGACCGCGAGGCCAACCCGCCGCGGGCGTCGATCATGCGGATCCCGCCGGGCGGCGGGCCCGCCGAGCCGTTCGCGACGGGTGTCCGCAACGGCACCGGATTGGCTGTCGCACCGGATGGTTCGGTGTGGACCGCGGTCAACAACCGCGACAACGCCCCCGATCCGGGCGGAGACGTCGACCCGCAGTATGTGAACGAGCATCCGCCGGAGACGCTGGCCAAGCTCACCCCTGGCCGCGAATTGGGTTGGCCCTTCTGCAATCCCGACGGCGGTCCGGCCAATCTGGCCTTCGTCCGCGACATGTCGACCAACCCGGACGGCTCGTTCATGGAGTGCGCGACGCTGCCGCGGGTCGAGCAGAGCTTCGGCGCTCACGCGGCGCCGCTGGGGCTCGTCTTCACCGCCGGCGTGCTGCCGCCGCCGTATTCGTCCGGTGCGCTGGTCGGCGTGCACGGTTCGTGGAATCGCCAACCGCCGCGACCACCTGAGGTGTCGTTCTTCCCCTGGCGCGACGGCACTCTCGGTGACCAGCAGACGTTCGTCGGCGGCTTCCAGGCCGACGACGGATCGCGTTGGGGCCGTCCTGTCGCGGCAGTGGTCGGCCCCGACGGCGCCGTCTACATCACTGACGACTACGCCGGGGCCGTCTACCGTCTGGCACCGCCTGGGCGCTAGCGCGACATCGGCGTCCTGGATCCACGGCGTCCGGTGATGCCGACGTAGATCGCGATCAGGATGATCGCGACGATGATCCCGACCAGGAACGGGATGACCTGCCAGCCGCCATTGGCATTGTGATAGCCCAGCTGGTAGGTCAGCCAGCTGCCGATGAACGAGCCGAGCGCACCGAGCACGATCGTCATGATCACGCCGATGTTCTGCTTGCCGGGCATGATGAGTCGCGCGAGTGCGCCGACTATCAAGCCGACGATCAACGCGCTGAGAATCGTTCCGATCATTTCCTGCTCCTCTACGTGCGATGTAGTCCGACCCCCGCTCGATTACCCAATCGGCGGCTGAATCCACCCACCGTCGCGGTGATACACAATCGTGACTGTCGTGTTACTGAAGTTGACTGTGAGGTTGGTGTGATTAATGTGGTGTCGTTTGCTGATTATCGCTGAAAGGTCAACCGTGCCGACTCGAGCCGCGCTGTGCCGGCGTCTGGCTGCCGTGCTGGTGCTGTGCGCTGCGCTGACGACGGCGGGTGTGCCGGTCGCGCGGGCCGATGCGCGCTCGTTGCTCGCCGGTGCGATCGCCACTACCCGGGGGTCCTACCTCGTCTACAACTTCGGCGACGGCCATCCCGCCCCGATGCTCAATGCCGGCGGCGGCTGGTACGAGATGAACAACGGCGGGCACTTGATGACGATCAAGAGTGCGTCCGGCCGGCTGCACCCGAAGTTGTTGGTGGACAGCCATCAAGGCTCCCAGGCGCGCTGCGAACACGACGGCGGAGCACGCACGGGCGAGGGGCTGTGGCAGGCGTCCGAGATCTACGCGCCGCTGGAGGCATGGCAGGCGTTGGGTCAGCCGACGATCGCGATCAACGCGAACTTCTTCGATGTACGCGGCCAGAAGGGCGGGTCGTGGCGCGACACCAAGTGCAGTTCGCCGCTCGGCGCTTACGTTGACAACACGCGCGGTCAAGGCAGGGCCAACGCGGCGGTCACCGGCACCCTTGCCTACGCGGGCAAGCAGGGGTTGTCGGGCGGCGGCGAGAACTGGTCGTCGCTCGCGACGATGATCATTCCGGAGGGCGGCCAGCCGTATCTCGTCATGCCGAGCGGGCCGAACGACTACGACTCGGCCTCGCCGGTGATCCAGAAGCTGCTCGACCAGAACGCGCGGTTCGTCGCGGTGGCCGGCATCGGCCTTCTCGCCCCCAACGACACCGGCCAACTCAACGACGGCGGACCGAGCGCGGCGCGAACCGCGGTCGGGTACAGCCGCGCGAGCGACCAGTTCTACGTGTTCCAGGGCGGCGGCTACACACCCGACCAAATCCAGGATCTGTTCCGAGGCCTGGGTGCCGACAACGCCGTGCTGCTCGACGGCGGCGGCTCGTCGGCGATTGTGTTGCGTCGCGACACCGGTGGAATGTGGAGTGGCGCAGGGGTTCCCAAGGGTAGCTGTGATACCCAGCAGGTACTCTGCGATTCGCGCGAACGCGCGCTGCCCAGCTGGCTGGCATTCAGCTGACCAGCGAATGGAACGACTGACGCGCCGCACGGCACTGCGGCTGGGTGCGGGGCTCGCCGGAGCATGCGCACTGGATCCCTTGTGGCAGTTGGGCCTTGCGACGGCGAAGGGTGCGCCTCCTGGCGAGCAGCCGACTCCGTCGTCGGCGAAGACCGAGTCGACACACGTCACCGGTTCGTTCGTCTCCGCGGCGCGTGGCGGTGTGGAGACCAAATGGGCCGTCGCGCTGCCGCCAGGACGGTACGCACAGCCACTGCACACCGTGATCGCGCTGCACGGTCGCGACATGGACGCCGATGGAGTCATGGATATGGGCGTCGAAGCGGGGCTTGCGGAGTTGGCGAGAGCCGGCTACCCACCTTTTGCGGTCGCAGCGGTCGATGGCGGCAACGGGTGGTGGCATCGCCGCGTCACCGGAGAGGACTCCGGAGCGATGGTGCTCAATGAGTTCTTGCCGCTGATGGCGAGCAAGGGTCTGGACACCCGGCGGGTCAGCTTCATCGGCTGGTCGATGGGGGGCTACGGCGCACTGCTGCTCGGCGGTGCGCTCGGGCCGAAGCGTACGGCCGCGATCTGTGCGGTCGCCCCCGCGTTGTTCACCGACTACGGCTTGGCGCTTCAGGAGGGTGCATTCGACGGCCCGGCGGATTGGTTCGCGTACTCGGTGTACGGCACGCCCGCGTTGTCGGAGATCCCGATTCGGATCGACTGCGGCGCCGAGGACCGGTTCTTCGACGCCACCAAGCAGTTCGTCTCCTCGCTGCGAAAGCCACCAGCGGGAGTGTCGTTCGAGGGCGGGCACGACGTGTCCGCATGGAAGGTGAAGCTGCCAAGGGAGCTGGCCTGGCTGGCGACGTCGTAGCGCGTTGATACCGGGATAAGGCTTGGTCGCGTGAGACGATCGTTGCTCGAGTGAACAGAGTTGCGACTGCACCCCGGCCCGCCACCCGCCATGGATCCCCCGCGGACGGGCGGACGGAGCTGCCGCAGAAACAGTTTCGGCCCGATATCGAAGGGCTGCGCGCGGTCGCCGTCCTCGCGGTCGTGGCGTACCACGCCGGGCTGCCCGGCGTCGGTGGCGGATTCATCGGTGTCGACGTCTTCTTCGTCGTCTCCGGCTTCCTGATCACCGGCCTGCTGTGGCGGGAGGCGTCGAGCACGGGCACGGTGGGGCTGGGGCGGTTCTACGGTGCACGGGCCAGACGGCTGCTCCCAGCGGCGGTGACCGTACTGATCGCGACGTGCGCGACGTCGGCGGTGCTGCTGCCACCGTTGCAGGCGCGCAGCGTCATCACTGACGGCATCGCCAGCGCGCTGTATGTCGGCAACTACCGGTTCGCGATCAAGGGCACCGACTATCTGGCTGCCGATGCGCCGCCGTCACCGCTTCAGCACTACTGGTCGCTGGGCGTGGAGGAACAGTTCTATCTGCTGTGGCCTGCGCTGATCATCGGCACCGCATGGCTTCTCGCGCGCGTGACTCGACGCACGGGTTCTGATGCAGCGCGGTCGGTGGTGCCGCATTGGTCGGTGCTGACTGTGTTGGCCGCCGCGTCGTTCGTCATTTCGCTGTCATGGACCGAGAACGTGCCGTCGTGGGCGTTCTTCTCGCTGCCGACGCGCGCGTGGGAATTGGCGATCGGCGGCCTCGTCGCACTGACGGCCCTTGCGTGGCAACACTTGTCGGGTCCGTCGGCTGCGCTGGTGGGCTGGGGCGGGCTCGCGCTGATTGTGGTCACGTGCACTCAGGTCGGCTCGACGACACCGTATCCGGGTACGACGGCACTTCTGCCGGTGCTGGGCACGGCGCTGGTCATCGGTGCGGGTTGCGCGACACCGGATTTGGGTGTCGGGCACTTCCTGTCCAAGCCTGCGATGCGGTCGATCGGCCGGTTGTCGTATTCGTGGTACCTGTGGCACTGGCCGGTGCTGCTGCTCGCCCCGGCCTTGTTCGGCCGCGACATCGGTTGGGCCGGCCGGTTGGCCATGGTCGTGGTGTCGTTCGGTCTGGCGATCCTGACACTGCATCTGATCGAGAACCCGATCCGGTTCGCGGCGTCGCTGAAGACGTCGGCACGTCGCAGCCTCGCGGTGGGTGGCGCGCTGACAGCGGTGGCAGTGTGTGCGTGTGTGGTGCTGCTGTCGGTGCGGCCGGTGCCGGTAGGGCACGGGACGGCCGCGGCGCCCGTCGTGCTCCTTCCGCCTGTGGCATCGGCTGCCGGACCTTCGGCTGTCCCGCCTGCTCCGATGTCGGTGCACGAACAGGTGTTGGCTGCCGTCGCAAAGTCAACCGAACCCCGTCCCGTACCAACAAATCTGACTCCTGCGTTGGGATCGATCGTCAAACCCGGGGTCTTCGTGGACGGGTGCGTGCTGTCGTGGCGGGATGTTGCGCAGCCGGAGTGTGTTTCAGGAGATGCGGGGGCGCCGACCACGGTGGCGCTGGTCGGCGATTCCCATGCCGCCATGTGGCAGCCAGCGCTGGAACCCGTTGCCAGGGACCGACATTGGCGGCTGCAGACTATGAGCAAAGTATTGTGTCCGATGATGGACCTGCCGATCAACAGTCCGTACCTCGGCCGCAAGTTCACCGAGTGCGAGCAGTGGCGCAGTGACACCATGGCACGGCTGGAGAAGCAGAAGCCGCAGCTGATCGTTCTCGACATGTCGCGGCGGTACGGTGCGGACTTCGGGTTCACCACCTACGACCAGGCGTGGCTGGACAGCCTGACGAGGCTGGTGCAGCGGCTACGAGCAACGGGCGCAGGCGTTTTGGTACTGGGCCCGGTGGCCGACCCGCATTCCACGGTGCCGACCTGTGTGTCGGCACACATGGACGACGTGACCGCATGCGCGCCAACGAGGACCGACGGGCTGAACGACGCAGGCATCAAAGCCGAGGCGACGGCGACGGCCGCGGGCGGCGGGCAGTACTCGGCGCTCTCCGACTACTTCTGCACTGCGGACCGCTGCCCCGCCATCGTCGGCAACACGATGGTCTACCGCGACGACAATCACGTGACGACCGAGTACGCGCAGGTGCTCGCGCCGCTCCTCGCAGAGCTGATGGAGCGGGCGCTGACGCGAAATTAGGGCGCGGTCGATGTCTTGTCGAGGCCAGTCACGGTCACCATGCTGTTCAGCATCCGGTCAAATCAGCTAGCCGCCGCCAGCGCACTCGCCGCCGCGGCCTCCGCCTGGCGCGCGTAGCCGCCTCCGAACAGATGAACGTGGGCCAGTAAGGGGTACAGCTGGTGCAGTCCGATGCGATCGCGCCAGCCGTCCCGCAGTCTGCGCACCGACTGATAGCCCGACAGCACCTCCTCCTGATACGGGCATCCGAACAACGCGAGCATCGCCAGGTCCGTCTCCCGGTGCCCTCCGTGAGCGGCCGGATCGATCAGCACCACCCCGTCGCTCGTCCACATGACGTTGCCACTCCACAGATCGCCGTGCAGTCGCGCAGGCGCGTCATCGTCATCGAAGTCACCCGCAAGGCAGCGGTCGATGACCGCGTCCACCAACCGCCTCGCATCGGTGCTCAGCCGCCACTGCGCGATGTCGGCCATCGGACGCAGTCGTTCCTCGGCGTAGAACTCGCCCCACGTCTGGTGGCCGCACAGTGACATGGGCAGCGGATCCGACAGCGGTCCGAAGTATCCCTGGGCGTGCCAGCCATCGGGCCCCGCACCGAACAGCGATGCTCCCGCATCGTGGGTGACCGCCAGCCGTGCACCGAAATCCCGTGCCGCGGAAGCGGTTGGCGGCACCGATACCAGCCGCTGCAGCGTCAACGACCGGTCATCCTGCGCTACCACCCGTGCACACGGCACACCACCGTCCACTGCAAGCCAAGCCAACCCCGCCGCCTCCAGTGCGAAGAACCCCGACGGTGCGTTCGCATTGGTCTTGACGAAGTCAGCCACGAGGTCGTTGCGGCAGCCCGACCATGAAGCCCATCAATCGATCTCGCAGCGTGACAGGCAATCTCGGCACCGCGGCGGCCTGGATCTTGGGCAGCAGCCCCACCACGTAGCGCGCCTTCGGCCGGCGCGCAGTGAGTGCCTCGTCGACGACGGCAACCACCTTGTCCGTCGGCGAAGCCATCTTGCGGGCTCTCGGCACGAATTTCTTCATCCCTGCGATGTGTTTGGCGTAAAGGTCGCGGTGTGCCTGCGACATGCCCGCCTCGACCTCGAGCACCATGTCGGCCGCGGTGCGCCACATGTCGGTGTCGGTCTGTGAGGGTTCGATCACCACGACTGGAATACCCCACGCCCTCAGCTCGACCCGCAAGGCATCGGCGGCGGCCTCCAGTGCAAACTTCGACGCCGAGTACGGCCCCAGCATGGGCGTGGCGATCCGGCCGTTCACGCTGGAGATGAACAGCACCCGGCCCCGCGCCTTGCGCAGCTGCGGGAGCACGGCCTGTGTCACCGCGAACTGCCCGATGACGTTGACCTCCAACTGCTCCCGCCAATCGTCCGGACTCACCGTCTCGATCGGGCCTGCAACGGCGATGCCCGCATTGTTGACCACCGCGTCCAGCCGCTCGGGCAGTGCCTCGGTCAACTTCGCCAGGTGGCCTGCGTCGGTGATGTCGAGGATCACGGCGGACACGCGCTGGGGGTGGGCGTTGGTGACCGCGGCAGCGTCCTGCTCGGTGCGCACACCGGCGATGACGTCCCAGCCAGTGGACGCCAAATGATCCACGATCGCTCTGCCGATGCCGCGCGCGGCACCTGTGACGAGAACTGATGGCATGGCAGTGACCCTAGTCGTCTGCCGCCTGGGGCGGCCCGAACAGGAAGATCGCGGCGCTGACGGCCACCGCGACCGCCGCAAATGCGATCACCGGAGCGACGGTCAACCGGGAGATCGTCGCGCCGACCACCGCTCCCCCGCACATCGTCAGCACCACGGCGTAACGCAGCTTCTCGCGGGGGAAGTGACGGCCACGTGCCTGCCCTACAGCTGGGGGGTCAGATCCAGCGTGGTGATGGTCGTCATCTTGGTGATTCGCCAGTCGGAGCGTTCATGCTTCATCTCCAGCCGGTACGACAGGTACCGCAGCGACGGGATGTTCTTTGAAACGGGGCTCGTCGCGACCGAGTTGGTGTAGACGAGGGCGGTGGCCTCAGGCCCGGACACCGACTCCACCGCGGTGCCGAGCACATCGGTGGTGTTGGTGACCTGAGCCTGCTTGTTGGTGGCGACGATCGAGTCGATGAACTTGCGGTATTGAGACGCGAAATCGCCTGTCAGATAACGGGCCGACCGGTCGCCGAGGGAGTCCATGTTGTCCGGGGTGTACGACCAGAGCGTGGTGATCGCACTCTGAGCGGTGCGGGCGATATCGAGCTTCGTGCGCACCATCGCGCGGTTGGCGATCACCGGCTGCGCCATCGCGGCAACGAACGCGACGCCCGCCACGAACAGGACCGCCGCCGCCGCGGCGACGATCTTCAGTCGCCTGCCCGCCGGTTGGTGCGGGACGAGAACGGGAGCGGGTGCCTCCTCCGCGGCCTCTGGCTCGGATTCGGTTGCCTCGCCCTCGGTTTCATTGACGGGCGCCTCCGCATCGGTCGCGGGGACCGCGGTCGCCGTGTCGTCGGTCGTCGGCGCCTCGTCCGCCTGCGATTCGTCCGGCTGCGCCTCATCCGGCGCCTCCGCGGCGGGTTCTTCGGCCTTCTTGCGCCGCAAGAGATTCCACCGACGTCGCGGCTTCGTCTCCGGTTCCTGGACCGGCGGCGTGGTCTCTTCGGCGGTCGTCGATTGCTCCTCGGTCGCGACGACCTCGTCGGCTTGCGTCGATGCTTCGGGCTCGGGCGCTTCGGCCGGGGCGGCTTCGGGCGCGGGTGCTTCCGGCGCGAGAGCGCGGCGCTCCTTTCCGCGCGGCATCCGGTGGCGGGCCCGAGGTGTCAGCGATTCCGGGGTCGCGGCCGCATCCGTGGTCAGATCACCTGAATCAGGTTGCTGATCTTCCACAGCTGTCCTTCCTTCTTCGCCGTTACGACCCAACGGTTTCCGCTTTCGAGCGTCTTTCCGTCCGGCGTCTGGTTCGAGATCTTGGTGGCGACGAGAACGTCGGCCCTGCCGTCGTCGTACCACTTCTGCACGCCGGCCTCCACAACCGTGCCCTGCGTGGGTTCGGCACGCGCGACCTGGATCAGGATCCCGTTGATCTTCTCCTTGAACATCTTGGCGAAATCACCGGTGGCCTGCGCCTGGATCCGGTCGCCGTAATAGTTCGCCTGGAACGGGTCCAGCGTCGTGTAGGTGGTCATGAACGACCGCACGTAGCCGAGCACATCCGCGTCGCGGACCTGCGTCTTGCGATCACTCTCGTGCGAGACCAGCATGAACGTGCTGGCAGCGATCGCGCCCGCGATGAGGACGGCGGCCAGGCTCGCAACGAGCGGCAGCCCCCACCGCCTCGGCGGCTTGGGCGCGGGCGTGGTGTAGAGCTCCGGCTCTTTGGCGTCGATCTTGCGTCGTGGGCTCATTGTGGGGCTCCGCCCAGGTTCGGCTTCTTCAGCACAGTGAGGTTGGAGACACGCCATTCTCCGGACCGGGACTTCTCGAAGTCCGCCCGCACCGT
>JBKPSU010000069.1:0-22916 GCA_046735135.1 Actinomycetota bacterium | reverse complement strand
GTGAGGCCCGAAGACGTCGGCCTGGTTCCAGGATCGCGGCGCCGGGTACAGGGTCTGCGACGCGAGGAGTTGGCGACGCTGGCCGGCATCAGCTCCGAGTACTACCTGCGGCTGGAGCAGGGCCGCGACAAGAATCCGTCCCCTCAGATCCTCGACGCGCTGGCACGGGCGTTGCGGCTGGACGTGAAGGCGACCGAGTATCTACACCAACTGGCCAGCCCCCCGAGCGGCCGGGATCGTGCCCGCCTTCAGGTGGCTGCCGACGACACCGAAGAGCTGATCGAACAATTCGCGATGCCCGCTGTCGTGGCGAGCAGATGCCTCGACGTGCTAGCCACCAATGCGATCGCGCGTGCGCTTTCGCCGGGTTTTGCCAAGGGCGAGAACTTTCTGCGCTGGCGACTGTTGGAACCCGCCGCCCGCGACCTGTATGTGGATTGGGATGAAGCGACCGACGTTGTCGTGAGCGGGTTGCGCGAAGCGGCGGCCAGCGATCCGGACGATCCTCATCTACGGTTGCTGATCGACGAATTATCCGCTGCAAGTGGGCGATTCCGCGAGCTCTGGGCGCGCGCCGACGTGGGATATCGGGCCAGCATCATCCACATGCGCCATCCGGTGGTTGGCGATTTGTACCTGCGCAGCAACAGGTTCAACATTCCGCACTCCGGCGGACAGCATCTGCTGGTCTATCGTGCAGACCCCGGCAGCGAATCGGCGGCGGCGCTCGACGCCCTGCGATAGTGCGGACCAGGTTCCCCTCAGGACGCCAAGAATCTTTCAAGGCGACCCCTGCAGCCTTTACATGCCCGGCAGCCACAGCCGGCACGAGCTACGAACCCAAGCCATCACGGCCGCATAGGCCGGAAAGGAAACCGAATCATGAACCACATTTCAGGCCCCAAGCGTCAAGCAAGGGCCATGATGCTGCCACTGATCGCTGCGGCGCCGCTTGCGGCGGCTGCCATCGCCCTGCCGGCGACCGCGCACGCAGCGACGGATTTCAATTTCCACTCCCCGTCGGGAAACATTTTCTGCGATATGCACATGGGCGATGACGGCAAGAGCCAAGCCACCTGCATAACCGCTGATCACAATTGGGTGTCACCGCCTCGTTCGCGCGACTGCGCGGACAATGAACTGTGGGGTGACGCGTTGAGCCTGTATCAGGGCGAGGCCGGATTCCAGTGCTATCTGCGCCTACCGGACGACCCGACAGCGGGACAGACGCTGCACTACGGCGACACCCTTGCCAACGGCACGATCACTTGCAAGAGCGAGCCGGCAGGCATCACATGCACCGACTCCGGCACCGGTCATTTCTTCCGGATCGCGCGGGAGTCCTACCAGTTGGCATGATGCGACCGGTTCCGCAGATCTACGCCACCACCGTGTCGTCTTCAGTGATGATCTCGAGCAGGTTTTGCTGCGCCCAGCGCGAGTAGGCGTCAAGCCATCGGCGTTGAACGCGATGTGTGAACAGCGATAGCGGACCGCGGTGTTTCAGCCGGATCCGCTGAACGACTTTGGTGCCTCCGCCCGGAGTGGGCAGGAATTCGAACGTTTCGAACTGTTCGCGCATGCCCACGTATTTCCCGGAGCGCGATCCGCTCAGGTCAATGGTGAAGGAGTCGAAGGGCCGCCAGTCGACGATTTCTCCACGCCATGTCCCCGGCCCGTGGCTGCAGTGCATCGCAGTACCCGTCCCGACACGGCCATGCGCGTTGCGCGACACCCGGTCTGGCTTCTTACTGAATAGCCGGCAGATCCACCGCTGTCGCTCGATGGGGTCGACCCAGTACTTCCACGCCGCAGCAGGCGGGATCGGTACCTCGAAGCTGAACACGGAATCAGCGTCATCGGGCCCGATGTAGATCAGGCGAGCATCCCGCATAGCGTCGGCTACCGGCTTGAGATCGTGCACTCCGGCCGTTGTGACGCCGAACGACTCGTAATTCTCCTCATGGCGGGGCAGGTCCAACTCGTCGGGCAGACGCGCCAGACACGCGTCGGTGAGCAACGCGTATGCCTCGACCTCCGTGCTTTGGCTCACGGTGTTCTTCAGCAAGCGATGGGCCAGGATGACGTCCGGGCCGGCAAGGTCCACGCCGTGGGCATCGGTGTCGATGACGAAACTTCCGTAGTGACATATGAACTTCAAGTCGAGCGCGCCGATCGCCGCACACGCAGAGCAGGGACACGTTGTGTTGCGAGCCATGTTCAGCAGGCGATTGGAGAAGTCGAAGTAGCACACCTCGATCAACTCGACAAAGCGTTCTCCGTTTCGGAAGACCGCTTCGTCGGCATAACAGAACACGGCGTCGCCCTCGACCTTCACGAACTTCATCGGGGGCGCCAGACGCTCGCGCACCAGCACGGTCAACTCATGAATGATCGCCTGGGCATGCTCGAGCTCGGTGCCCGTCAGGAATTTGGTGTAGCCAGAGATGTCGGCCAAGAGGAGGTAGCCCTCGTGGGCCTGATATTCGCCTTGCATGCTCGACAACCCCCTGCCGCGACCGACGAACGGTCGCGATGCTTGCACTGCATGGCTATCTTAGGCCGTGCCGTCCGCACAGCTCACGGTAATTGTCGGCACATCTGGGCAGCTCCACCTGCTCGACGGCTTGGGGCGTCTAGTCTCCCGGAATGGACCGCATCTGGCAGTGGGGTTGGGATCGGTACGGAGCGAGCTATTCGTGGGCCATCTGCGCAGTCGTGTTCGTCGGGATGCTTCCGATCTACGTCCTGTTGGCGTTTCTTGTTGTTGCCATCGAGAAGTCAAGTCATTTCGTCGAGGCGACCGTCGTCACGGGCTTCGCTGTGGTGCTGAACGCGTATGTGGTCGTTCTTCCCGGTAGCCGTCTGTTTCGCCCGGCGCAAGAGTGGGCGGCTGGCCGTGAGATCGATCCTGCGGAGGCGCTGCAAGCCACGTACACCTGGACTCGCGCGGTGGGAGTCCGAGCGCTGTGGTTCCTACCTGTTTGGACCGCAGTGCTTCTAGCGGTCGTCGCTGCAGTCTCCGGAGCGAGCGCGTCGCGGCTTGTCCAATACGCAATCTTGGGTAGCGCCATAGGAATTGCCATGGTGCTGATCGGTGTGCACACCTCTGTGCAAGGAGCATTGCGACCGGTCAGGGCCGCCCTCGCCGGGCAGACGGGGCTAGGCGACGCGCTGCCCCGCTCTCGCCCGACATTTGCGGCGTGGCTGATTCTCTCGCTGGTGGGCTCCTTCTTCACCTTCGCCGTCGGGGGCGCGATGCTGGCGGTCGTACTGAACCGGACCAGTGAGGTGCCGGTGCTCTTCGTTGCGATCGGGTGTGTGTGGACGGCCCTGGCGGTGCCGATCACCGTAGGCGCCATTGTCTCGCCGTCATTGCGACCGATTCGCGACCTCGCCGAAGGAACCGAACGAGTCGCGGCCGGCGACTACGGCCAACGCCTGCCGGTGGTGCAGGACGACGACCTGGGCGCGCTCGCGGCGTCGTTCAACCGTATGCAGGCCGGATTGGCTGAGCGGCAACGGCTTCAAGGTGCGTTCGGGACATATGTCGATCCCGTTCTCGCGGCGCGGCTGCTCGAACAGGGCGATGACATTTTCACCGGTGAGCGT
Source organism: Actinomycetota bacterium (assembly GCA_046735135.1). Lineage (GTDB taxonomy): Bacteria > Actinomycetota > Actinomycetes > Mycobacteriales > Mycobacteriaceae > Mycobacterium. The sequence goes on along the minus strand of JBKPSU010000069.1, from coordinate 19,304 downwards.
CGTGCGGTGACGGTGATGTTCGTCGACATCCGCGACTTCACCCCGTTCGCCGAGGCGAACACCGCCGAGGACACCGTCGCGCGACTCAACGCACTGTTCGAGATCGTGGTGCCCGCCGTCGTCGACGCCGGGGGACACGTGAACAAGTTCCTCGGCGACGGCGCACTTGCGGTCTTCGGCGCGCCGAATGATCTTGCGGACCATGCCGATTCCGCGGTGCGGTCGGCCGTCGAGATTCAGCGCCTCGTTGCCGAGAGATTCGACGGCGCGCTGCGGATCGGCATCGGCATCAACACCGGCGTGGTGATCGCCGGAACCATCGGCGGCGCCGGAAAACTAGAGTTCACCCTGATCGGCGACACGGTCAACATTGCCGCCCGCGTCGAACAGCTCACCAAGACCACCGGTGACGCGATCCTTCTCACCGGCCAGACCGTTGTTGCCCTCGTTGCTCGGCCGTCAAGACTCATCGACCGCGGATTGCATGCCGTGAAGGGCAAGTCAGCCGAAGTGCAGGTCTTCGGCCTCGGCCCTTCGTGAAGCCGTCGATGCCTGGGCGCACCAAGGTAACCATTCGTTGGGCCCGATGATCGCGGGAGGCATAGCAGGCCCACCCGCCACCCCATGGGAGGGGCCATGGGCGGCCTGTGCTTCGCATTACCCACGCACGTGTCGACCACAATGCGCAGCCCGCGGTCTCGACAACATACGTGTGGATGCTCATCAGGTACCGACAGTCAGAGTCGACGAAATCCGGTGCGAGCCAATGCTCGGCGGCTACGTCGGCGGAGTTGCCTCGGCGAAGAAGTCGAACTCAAAGGGCATGCCTAGACGCGCGCGTCTACTGCTCGTCGGCAATCGGTACTTCGACGAGCAGCGATGCCCCGTGGTGTGGGGGCAGTTCCATGGCGAAGCTGTTGAGATCGTCGACGACGCCGACCTCTCCGCCGGTGAACATGTCGGATACCCGGGCTCCCCGCGGCAGCTTCTTCGACCGGACGGTGCCTGCGATCTGCTCGTTCGCGAAATTCAGAACCGTCAGTTGATATTGGCCGGGGTCTTCGAGCTGATGCACCATCACGAGCATCCCGCGGTGGGAGACATCGGGGATGTCGATCTGCTCGGCGGTGGCGATGCCGTAGTGCGAACGGACCCGCAGGATGGCTTGAAGCTGGCGTATGAAGCTGGCCTCGTCTGCGAGCTGATCCGGAATCGATCCATAAAGGCTTGTGCCCCTAGGCATTCCAGCCTGCGACTGCTTCGCCGCCGGATTTACGCCCATCAGGTCGTGGGCTGCTCGGTGTATCCACCGGGTGTCACCTTCGCGCAGAAGGCTTGCGACGTCCTTGGACGGCAGCGTCAGCATGCCGCACAGGTCCCATCCCGACAGCGCGAAAACTCCCGGTTGCAAGGCGTTGAACATCGCCAGCAGAAGGTGGGCCCGTCGAATGCGATCGATGTCGCCGATGGTGGTCAAGTCCGTGATGCCGAGAGTCGCCGCAATGACTGTCGCTGCCGTGCAAGCGATCCCGTTCGTCGTGAAGACCAGGTTGTAGGGCGCGTTCGGCCCGGTGAGCTTTTCGGTGAGATCGGCGCGCACCGAGTCACCCAACTGCTCGCCGGTGATCTCTTCGCCCTTGTAGGTGTAGACATCGTCACGGTGGCCCGTCGACCAATGCACAAGTTCGTACGTGAGCTCATCGTGATTCTGCAACGCGTGAACCAGTGAGGCGGGGTCCACACCGAGTTCGAGTGTCGTGCGCAGGGTCAGGCGAAGGAACTCCGTATCGGCCGTGGCCAACGCGTGTTGATAGGCCGGCCGGTTGATGAAGTCGTACGACAGGTCCGCTCCGGCCTCGCCGATCTCCCGAATGTCGTCGATCGTGAGGTTGAGTTCCTGGAAGGTGAATCCGCCGACCTTGCGAACCATGCTGGCGATCAAGTGATTTGCCGCTTCAGAGAGGGGATGACCCTCGGACCAGGCCGCGTTGTCCTCGGCCGCGGTCTTCTCGGCGCCCAGGAAGCCGTTGGCGTCCAGACGCAGGCCGCCGGTACCGAGGTCGGTCAACGAATGCAGGGCATCACCGATGACCAGGCGCATCCCGGCGAACGACGGATCAAGCCAGTTGATGGACGGCTGCCCGTCCTTGAAGTAATGCAGATACACCCAACGCCGTTCGACACCGTCGATGCCCTTCACCGTGCGGGTGACGCTCCAGTTCGTCTCCTTGATGCCCTCGGCGTAGAAGATCACCCGCTGCAGCCGCCCGATGATGTAACCGGCCTTGTCGAGCCACTCTTCTGTCTCCTGGTCGATGTTGACCGAGTCGGTGCCCGGCGGAACCTCGGGCAACTGTTCCCAGTCACGGGGATCGATCTCGACCATGTGATAGATGCCGGGATAGTCGGCGTACTTCATCTCGGCGAGCCGGAAGTCGGCGCCCTTGCCGGTGTGGCCGGGAACGATGTCGTCGATGATCGTGCCGCCGTACCAGTTGGCGGTGCCGCACATCGAGCGGAACTCGTCCTCGGTGCCGAAAGCCGGGTCGATCTGGGTGCTGATCCGGTCGAAGTGCCCGTCCACGCTGGGGGTCAACTGCCAACCGGAGATGCCACCGGCTCGCTTCACCGGGCCCGTGTGAATCGCCTCGATACCGATCTCGGCGAATGCCTCCCACATCTTCTCGTCGGCCATGGCCCGCAGGAATGACTCGTCGGGACGGGTGATCAGTGACAACGGGTAAGCGGTGAACCAGACGGATGCTGTTTCGACCGCCCACCTCGGACTCGGGGTGGCGTAGGGGTTCTGCCACATGGATCCCTGGCCGGAGAACTGCTGGCTGATCTCATTCGCGTCGGCGAGCATCGACTGGCTCAGCAGCCAGGAGACGTACGCCGGATTGTCGCCGGCTGGTGACCCGTCCTGGGTCAGGGAGCGACGGGTGAACGGCGTCCGGACACGGGGCCGGAACCTCAGCGACTGCGGCCGTGCAGGGTGCAGATGCTCATCGAAGTTGATTTCGGGCGGCTCGTTGTCCTGGTCCTCCCGGTCGATTTCCGTCGGTTGAGACAAAGTGCCGCCTTCGTGGGGTTGTTGTTGGTGAACATCCTTACCGCAGTATTGCCGGTGTCTCGAGAGGTTGAAACGGCGAAAGCTCCATCCGGCCAACGTGGGCGTTCATCCGTGCTTCATCACCGACGCGGGACCGGGGGCGGTGACGACATTGCCATAACGCCCATTGTGCGCCGGCTGCCCGGGCCCACCGGCCACCAGCACTTCGGCGATCTCCCAGGCTCGATGCTCGGCGAGAAAAGTGTCTTCCTGAGGCAGCCGATCAACGCTTCGTCGCCCCGGCCGTTTGGGAATGTGCACCCACACCGCGACGTCGACCCACGGCCGCACCTCGCGTCGAGCGGCGCCGACCCAGTCGAAATACGAGCGGACCTCCCACTCGAGACCCGTCGGGTCGATTTCGGGATACTCCACGCCCCGGGTATACCCCTATTGTCGCGGGGTGATCGATGATCCAGTCCCGTGGAAGGACGAGCTGGTCAAGGCTGCTGACCGACTGGAAGCCAAGACCAGGCAGACGCGCTGGACCCGCCGCACCGACTACCTCATCGAACGGGACTTCGTCGTGAGCGCATACACGATGCGCAAGTTGATCGAGTCGCACAACGTATCCGACGAGCTGCGGCTGCGTGCGTTCCCCGTCAAACGCTTCGAGCTGACAGGCGAACCGCCGGATCTGCTCGATCCCGATATCACCGCTTCCTACGACCTCGACAACGGCCGTCGAAGGACGCTGTCCGCGTCCGACGTGTGCCACGAGATCGTGCACAGTTTTGTGTTCACGTTCTTCTGCGGTGAGACCACAGATCTCTTCGACGGCGTGTTCGTGTCATCGGATCGCGACAAGTACGACTACGTCTACCTTGTCCTCGCATCCGATTTCATCGCACTATGTTGTGACTTCGGCACCGAGGATGTGTGACGCACGGCATACGCCTCTGTGTTGTTGTTATGCATTTGATATCAAGATGATTCGTGCGAAAACCGATTTGACGAACCCACTAGAATTAATTACATAGCTCGCTGTCCACGAGGCCGATGACTCGGCCCGACTTCGATGATGTGAGCGAAAACACCAGAGGCTCTGGGCAACAACGGAAACCTTTGTCGGCGACGTTGTGTTGCCAATAACCGAATCGGCCGACGTAGATGTAATCGAAGGGGGTGCTGTGGAGTTGACCCGTGATAGTGCGGGCCAGCCATGGCGGGCACGTCAACGCGAGATCTTGAGCCGAATCGTTCGGGAAACCGAACCGCCGACCGACACGCTACGGCGGATATCAGATTCAGAGAGCGACAAGCGCGACGACGCTTATGAGGAGCGCGTCGGCGAGGTGCTCGATCTGGCAGGCAACATCGGCGCCATCCTGATGGCGTCGGGTACTCCGGCGACGGCCACGATGGAACAGGTGATGGCCATCACGTCCGCCTACGGCATCGAGCGGTGCGAGGTCGACGTCATCAACACGACGATCCACCTCGCCGCATACCGTGGCCCCACCGCGTCGCCGGCCAGCACCCTGCACATCGTGCAGTCCCGGTCGATGGACTTCAGCCGGCTGGCGGCCGTCGACCGACTGATCGGCCGTATCCGTGCCGGCAAGGTGCCCCCGACGCAGGCGCGCGACGAGCTGGACGCCATCATCACCGCGCCGCACCCGTACAAGCGCTGGATCGCCACGCTGGCCTGGGGCGCCCTGGCTTTCGCGACAGCGGGAACGCTGGGCGCGGACCTGCTGGTCTGTTTCGTCGGCGCTCTGAGCGCCATGGCGATCGACCGTGTCAATCGCCGGCTCAATAGGCATGGCCTGCCGTTCTTCTTCCAATACGCCGTCGGAGGGGCGATCGCGACGGCCCCGGCGCTCCTGCTGTACTGGCTCGGGCCCAAGGTCGGGCTGCAATTCGACCCGACCGTGGCCATCGCGGCGGGCTTGGTGGTGCTTCTGGCCGGCCTATCGCTGGTGGGTTCGGTCGGCGACGTCATCAGCGGCGCCCCGGTCACCGCCGCGGGCCGCTTCTTCGAATTGGTCATGATGACGGGCGCGACGATCGCCGGTGTGGCGTTCGTCCTGCACCTGGCCAGCCGCTTCGGTGCGCCATTCGTGGCGATCAGCGCCGACGCGCCGCCCGCGCTGGCCGAGTTGCCCGCGCGTGTCGCCTTCGGCGCGGCGAGCGCGGCGGCCTACGCGCTGGCCTGCTATGCCGAACGGTCGGCGGCGATGGCCGCCGCGTTCGGCGGCGCTGCGGGCACGATTGCGTTCCTGCTCGCGCAGGGCGCAGGTTTGGGCGCCGTGGTCGCGTCCTTCGTCGCGGCGGTGCCCATCGGCTTGGTCGGCCGGCTGATGGAGCGTCGCAATCTCGCGCCGCCGATGGTGGTGTCGATTGCGGGCATCGTGCCGTTGCTGCCGGGCTTGTCGTTGCTGCACGGCATCTACGCGATCCTCAACGACCAGCACGCCGTCGGCTTCGCTTCGGTGTTGGGCGCATTCGCGATCGGCACCGCACTCGCGGCGGGCGTCACGTTGGGCGAGTGGGGCTCGTGGAAGGTTCGCAGGCGCCGACTTCAGGTTCGCCGCCGCGCTCGCGCGGCAGGTCTCGCCGCGTCTTCGCGCGCTCAATAGGCTTCGCCGCCGAACACCCCCAGGTCTGACAGCCCGGGGGTGTTTTGCTTTGCGGGTCGTGTCCGCCGCGGATTCGACACCTTTGCGGTTTACTGTGTCTCGTTCGCCTGAACAGATACTCGAACTTGACCAAGGCAGAGGTCGCCGTGAGTCTGATCTTGAATTTGCTTCGGCCCTATCGGTGGCTCGTTGCCGGGATCTTCGGCGTGTTGCTGATTCAGATAGCGATGGGTCTTGCGGCGCCCTGGCCACTGAAGGTCGTTCTGGACAGCGTCGTCGGGAATCACCCGCTTCCCCCGTGGCTCAAGGGCCTGCTGCACCCCCTGCTGGGCGGCGAGGGCAAGATGCACGTCGCGGGGCTGGCCGCGCTGATGGTGATCGCGATCGCCGTCGTCGCCGCCGTCGCCACCTACATCGCCAACTACCTCACCGAGACGGTCGGTCAGCGCATCGGCAACGATCTGCGCACCCGCGCGTACCACCACCTTCAGCAGCTCTCGCTGAGCTACTTCGACACCCATCGCGTCGGTCCCATCTTGAGCACCCTGACCGACGACGTCGACACCATCCAGGACTTCGCGTCGGCATCCACCCTGGGCATCGCGACGGATCTCCTGACGATCCTCGGCATGTTGGCGCTGATGTTGTGGCTGCAATGGGATTTCACGCTCGTCGCACTCGCCGTCGCACCGCTGCTGCTGTTGTTCGTCTCCCGCGTGCGCAAAGCCGTCAAGGCCGCGACTCATGAAGTCCGCAGACGCGAGTCCGACATCGTGGCCGTGGCCGAGGAAGGCCTGCAGTCGATCCGGGTCGTCAAGGCGTTCGACCGCGAGCAGCTGCAGGAACAACAACTGGCCATCGCCGGCCAGGCCGCCGTCGACGCCGCGCTGAACGCCAGACGAGTGAAGTCGGTGGTGTCGCCGACGGTCGCCGTGGTGGTCGCCGCCTGCACGGCCCTTGTGCTGTGGCGCGGTTCGGCGCTGATCCTCGCGGGCGCCATGACGGCGGGCACGCTGACCGTCTTCATCAGCTACCTGGTGTCGTTCTTCAAACCCGTTCAGGACCTTGCGAAGCTTACGAACACGATCGCGATGGCCTCCGTCGGCGTGGAGCGGGTAGGCGCGCTGCTCGACGCCGAGACCGGCATCGAGGAGAAGCCCGACGCCACCGAGCCCGCGCGGCTGAAGGGTGCGCTCAGCTTCGAGCGGGTGGCCTTCAGCTACGACGGCGAGAAACCCGTCCTGCGCGACGTCACATTCGACATCGAGCCGGGCCAACTCGTCGGCGTCGTCGGACACACCGGCAGCGGCAAATCCAGTCTGGTCAGCCTGATTCCACGGTTTTACGACCCGAGCATGGGCACCGTGCGCATCGACGGTGTCGACCTGCGCGACTACAAACTGCACGAACTGCGCCAGCAGATCGCCTACGTGCTCCAGGACACGGTGTTGTTCCGCGGAACTGTGCGCGACAACATCGCGTTCGGCAGACCGGATGCCGACCACGACGAGGTCGTCGAGGTGGCGAAGCTGGCCAATGCCCACGAGTTCATCTCGGAGATGCCGCACGGCTACGACAGTGCGGTCGGCGAGCGCGGCCTCACGCTGTCGGGCGGACAGCGCCAGCGCATCGGCATCGCCCGCGCGCTCATTCGCGACAGCCCGATCCTCATCCTCGACGAGCCGACGGCTGCACTCGACGCCGAGTCCGAGCATCTCGTCATGTCGGCGCTCGAGCGGTTGATGAGCGACCGAACGGTCATCACGATCGCCCATCGGCTCAGCACCATCCGCGATGCCGACAAGATCGTCGTGCTGGAGGAGGGAGTCGTCGTGGAGGAAGGTACTCACTTGGACCTGCTTGCGCGGAAAGGCAGATACGCTGAGCTGCACCGCATCCAGTACGAGGACGAGGCGCCGTGACCCGTTCACTGATCATCCTGCCCGACGATTCGGCGCAGCCGGTACTGGACGCGATCAACGCGTCGACGCGATCGGTCCGCATCAAGATGTTCGCGTTCAGCCACCAGCCCCTGCTCGACGCGGTGGTGTCCGCGCACCAACGCGGCGTGGACGTCAGGGTCATGCTCAACCCCGAGCGCCGCGACGGTGAGACGGACAACGACGCGGCCCGAGAAGTGTTGCAGAAGTTCGGGATTGATGTGTGCGCGAGCAACCCTGCGTTCGACCTCACCCATGAGAAGTCCATGGTGGTGGATCACGAACATGCGTTCATCGAATCGTTGAACTGGACCGACGAGAACTTCACCGAGACTCGCGACTACGCCGTGGTGACGCCGAGCGCCAAGGAGATCACCGAGATCGTCGACTGCTTCGACGCCGACTGGCATCGCGAGGAATTCGATCCGGGTGGGGGCGCCCACCTCATCTGGTGCCCGACCAACGGCAGGCACCGGATGGCCGACTTCATCGACAGCGCCCGGCACACGCTGTTCGTGCAGAACGAGCGCTATCAGGACCCGGTGATCATCGAGCGTCTTGTGCGCGCGGCGCGCCGCGGCGTGAAGGTTCACGTGATGGCACGCGCGGCGCACCACCTGAAGTCAAACAAGCTGTTGGAGGGCGTCAGCGGGCTGCGCATACTCGACGACATCGGCATCAAGATCCACCGGCTCAAACACCTCAAACTGCACGCGAAGATGATCACCGCCGACCACGACCGAGCCATCGTCGGCTCGATCAACTTCTCGCCGGGCAGCTTCGATCACCGTCGTGAACTCGCCATCCAGGTGCACGACCACCACATCATGAAGCGCTTGAACGAAGTGGCCCAGCATGATTGGAAGCACTCCGAGCCGATGAACCTCACCGACGACGGGCTGCTGCAGGACCTGTCGAAGCGAGACCACCGTGAGGTGGACCAGTTGGCGCTCCATCATGACGGCCACGAGGTCGACGAGTAGACCGCGCTGACACTCGAGCGCGGATGAGAACGAGAAAAGCCCCATCCCCGGTAGCCGGGGCGGGGCTTTCATCGATGAAAGGCTACGACGCGCGGCGGATGCCTCGCTTCAGAAGCAACTCACGCTCGGATTCCGACAGGCCGCCCCAGATGCCGTACGGCTCGCCGACAGCAAGCGCGTGCGAGCGGCACTGGGCGATCACCGGGCACTGGCGACACATTTCCTTTGCGCGCAACTCCCGCTGCGCCCGGGCCCGACCGCGTTCGCCGTCGGGGTGGAAGAACACCGACGAATCGACTCCTCGGCAATGACCGTGCATCTGCCAATCCCAGATATCGGCATTGGGTCCGGGTAGCTGCTGCGGCTGTGGCATTGAAAACCCCTCCCTACGCACCGATTTGGGGACCGCATTGGTGCGTGAGTCGTGGAACCGAGTTGAGCACAAGTCGCCGATGACTACTCGTGCACACAAGCTAGGGGTACTCAGCAAAATCAGTCAATAGCCCGCACATGTGCTCATGCACATATCCGCAGGCCGAGAATTTACATCACGTTCATCGGTTCGACCCGCGCGCATCGAGAAGGGTGATAGCCGACCATTCGGTATGCCGCGGTGGGTCGCGTTTGTCCAGTTCGCTCCGCACAGGGTCGCGCCGAATATTTCACCCGTCCCTGAGGCAGTTGACACGGCTGTAACACGTGCCGCACAAACTGTTAACCAAAGTGATTCTGCGTCAAACAAATACCCGTGCCCGCCGGTACCGGGATGGTTCACCGCTATTGATAGCGTCGGCGGCTGATGATCGTCAATGCCGCCTTCGGCGATGACCCGGGCCACTGGCCGCTGCCCCCCGCCGACGCGCCCGAGGAGCTATGGCTACGTGCCGTCGTCGCCGGCGGGCAGGGCCGTTACGCCGCCGCCTACGCCGACCTCGCCCGCCTCCGGCGCGCACACCGCGTCGGCCGGTTGGCGTCGCTTGCGCACAGCACCCACGCCTCCTTCTTGCGTCAGCTCGGCTGGCACGACAAGGCCCGCGGCTGGGACGGCCGCGCCCTCGCGGTGGCGGGCTCTGACCCGGAGGCACGAGCCGACGCGCTGATCGGTCTCGCCGCCGACGCGCTCGGCGTCGGCCGGTTCGAGCCCTCTGCGGCGGCATTGCGGTCCGCGGCGAGTTTGCTCGCCGGCGCGCCCGCGCGGCTGCCCGTCCGGCTGGCATGGGTGTCGGCCGAGCTGGCGATGGCTACCGGCGATGGCCCGGCCGCGGTGGCACATGCCGAGCGGTCAGTGGGGCTGGCCGACGCCATGGGCTCCGCCCGCCACGCAGTGAAATCCGATGTCGTGCTGGCCGCCGCGCTGAGCAGTGACGGCAGGCTCGAGCGATCGCGAGTGGTGGCCGACGCGGCGCTGAAAACCACCCAGCAACTGGGCCTCGTCCCGTTGAGCTGGGCGTTGGCGTGCCTACTTGACGGAATTGGCAGCGGGAACCTCTCCCGTGATCAGGTCGTTGGAATTCGCGACGACTGCGCTGATGCGGTGCGGCGGCGAGGCGGCGTGTTGTTAGATCGCTGAGCCAGGTCGTGCCGGGCCGAGAGTTAGTGTTTAGCTCAGTTACTTAAACGCCATCTGTCCCATCAGTAACGCTGGAGAGTGCTTTACCGATGACAATTTCGGGAGAACGTCTCGATGCTGTCGTTGCTGAAGCCGTGGCGGGCAACCGGGACGCGCTCCGGGAGGTGCTGGAGACGATCCGTCCGATTGTTGTCCGTTACTGCCGGGCCAGGGTCGGGACGGCCGAGCGAAGCGGTCTCTCAGCAGACGATGTAGCTCAGGAGGTGTGCTTGGCCGCCATCACGGCGCTGCCGCGCTACAAGGATCAGGGACGACCGTTCCTGGCCTTTGTGTACGGCATCGCTGCGCACAAGGTTGCCGACGCCCATCGCGCGGCCGCCAGGAACCGCTCTGAGCCGACGGAAGTCGTGCCGGAGCGCTTCTCCGCGGAAGCCGGTCCTGAACAGATGGCCATCGAAGGTGAATCCGCGGAGCGGATGAACAAGCTGTTGGGCACTCTTCCCGAGAAGCAGCGGGAGATACTGATCCTGCGCGTGGTCGTCGGCATGAGCGCCGAGGAGACCGCGGAGGCGGTCGGCAGCACGCCGGGCGCGGTCCGCGTCGCCCAGCACCGGGCGCTGGCGCGGCTGAAGGCCGAAATCATCGCGACGGGGCATGACCATGCCTGATTTCAGTCGCTGGGGTGCAAACGGAGGCGATCCGTCCCTGAACGCCATCGCGCGGACGGACCGCTACCTTGACGCGCTCGCCTCGGAGCATCCGGTGTACGCGACCGATCCCGCCGACGCCGAGCTGGCCAATCTGATGGCCGGTTGGCGCGACGACGTGCGCAGGCCGCCCGCCAGGGTCGCCTCGCAGCGCGACGCCGAAATCGTCCTTTCGCGTGCCGTCGCCGCGCGCCGGCGAAACCGGATGTCGGTCGCCGTCATGGGCTCGGTCGCCGCAGCGCTGTTGTGCCTCGGCGGTTTTGGCGCCGTCGTCTACGGCGCAGGCCCCGGCGATGCGCTGTACGGGTTGCGCACCGCCCTGTTCGGCGAGCAGCAGGTGACCCGTGACGACCAGGTCGCGCTGGCCGCGCAGACCGAGATGCAACAGGTTCAGCAGCTGATCGACCAGGGCCACTGGACCGAGGCCCAGGACAAGCTCTCGACGATCACGTCGACGGTGCAGACCGTCCAAGATCCCCAGCGACAGCAGGAGCTGCAGGACCAGCTGAACCAGCTGTCGGTGAAGGTGGAAAACCGCGATCCCAATGCGACGGTGCCGCAGGCGCCCGCAGGGCCGGTTGCGCCCAGCGCTCCGGGTGTTCAATTGCCTGGCCTGCCGGGCGGCGATTCGCCGGTACCGGGATTGCCGCTGCCGGGACCGGTCATACCGCTGCCGGGATCGGGCGTGCCGATACCGGGACCGGGGTTGCCGTTGCCGCTCCCGGGACCCGGCGTGCCTTTCCCGCTGCCGAAACCGGGCGACCTGCCGATCCCGCTGCCGAAGCCGGGTGACTCGTCGCCCATCCCGTTCCCGATTCCAAAGCCGCTGCCGCCGTTGCCGGATGATTCGACGCCCATCCCGCTCCCGATCCCGAAGCCATTGCCGAAGCCCGGGGACGACTCGCCGATCCCGCTGCCGAAGCCGGGACGGGATCAGCCGAAGCCGGATCAGGATGGGCAGGACCAGCCTGCGTCCAAGCCCGCTGAGCTGCCCAAGCAGCTCGCCCCGGAGCCCGCGCCGGCTCCCGCACCTGCTCCGGCTCCTGCGCCCGCCCCTCAGCCGCCGCCTGAACCGGTGATCCCGGTCATCCCTGCGCCGGCCAAGGTCCCGCCTGCGCTAGCGCCACAGCAGTTGGAGCCGCCGGCTGAGGTCACAACGACGATCCTGCCGATTCCGGGAGAGAAACCCAACAAGCACGGAGACTGAACAGTCAGCTCTCAGCGATAACCGTCGGACTCCGACGTTGCCTCGTTGAGCGACGCATCCGCGTATCCGCGGCAATAATCCCAGGTCACGTAGGCGTCTGGCTCTGGGTCGTAGGCCGGCTCATGCGGCCGCACGGTGCCGTCGACCAACAGCTGCAGCAGATTGGCCCGCAGCATGTCCCAGTCGTGATAGTGGTCCTGCTGGCATTCATCACAGCAGACCACAAGTCCGCGAATTCCCTTGTGCGCCAGCAACGCTTCGTATACCGCCAGATCGGCCAGGTCGGCCTCCACCGCGGTGCGCTCCTGCGGGTCAAGTGGCTGCCCGGGTTCGAGGGCGTCGAGCGCTCCCGAGGGGTCGCACGGGTCATCGGCGAACGGATCCGGCGGCAAACCAGGTGGCAGGTGGTCACGCACGGTTCCACATTACGCAGCGGTACAGGTATCGCGCCAGCTGTTGCCAAGGTGTCCCCGGGTATGTCGGAGCACCCGTGTGGGACCGAGTTCTGGCCAGCGTTGCCGATAAGATAGTTATCTAGCTCTTCTCCGATGGAGGCACCACCAATGTCGATCGCTGAAAGCGACATCCCTATCGCCGTACCGGTGCCGACCGGCGGCGACGATCCGACCAAAGTCGCGATGCTCGGGCTGACCTTCGACGACGTGCTGCTGTTACCTGCCGCCTCCGATGTGGTGCCCGCCACAGCCGACACTTCGAGCCAGCTGACCCGCCGCGTCCGGCTGAAGGTGCCGTTGGTCAGCTCGGCGATGGACACCGTCACCGAGTCGCGGATGGCCATCGCGATGGCGCGCGCGGGCGGCATGGGCGTGCTGCACCGCAATCTTCCCATCGCCGAGCAGGCCGGCCAGGTCGAGACCGTCAAGCGGTCCGAGGCGGGCATGGTCACCGACCCCGTTACCTGCTCGCCGGACAACACGCTGGCCGAGGTCGATGCGATGTGCGCGCGGTTCCGGATCTCGGGGCTGCCCGTCGTCGACGACACCGGTGCGCTCGTCGGCATCATCACCAACCGCGACATGCGTTTCGAGGTCGACCAGAACAAGCCGGTGTCCGAGGTGATGACCAAGGCGCCGCTGATCACCGCCCGCGAAGGGGTCACCGCCGACGCGGCGCTTGGATTGTTGCGCCGCAACAAGATCGAGAAACTTCCGATCGTCGACGGACACGGCCGGTTGACCGGCTTGATCACCGTCAAGGACTTCGTCAAGACCGAACAGCACCCGTTCGCCACCAAGGACCGCGACGGCAGGCTGCTGGTCGGTGCGGCGATCGGCGTCGGAGCCGATGCGTGGACGAGGGCGATGACGCTTGCCGACGCCGGCGCCGACGTGCTCGTCGTCGACACCGCACACGCCCACAACCGGCTGGTGCTCGACATGGTCAGCAGGGTCAAGCGCGAGCTGGGCCATCGCGTCGACGTGATCGGCGGAAACGTCGCTACTCGCGCCGCGGCGGCAGCACTCGTCGAGGCGGGCGCCGACGCGGTCAAGGTCGGCGTCGGGCCGGGCTCCATCTGCACCACCCGCGTCGTCGCAGGCGTCGGCGCACCGCAGATCACCGCGATCCTCGAGGCGGTCGCGGCGTGCACTCCGTCGGGCGTACCGGTGATCGCTGATGGCGGCCTGCAATATTCCGGGGATATCGCCAAGGCACTGGCCGCGGGCGCATCCACGACGATGCTCGGCTCGTTGTTGGCAGGCACCGCCGAGGCGCCGGGTGATCTGATCTTCGTCAACGGCAAGCAGTTCAAGAGCTACCGCGGCATGGGTTCGCTCGGGGCGATGCAGGGCCGCGGCGCCGCGAAGTCGTACTCGAAAGACCGTTATTTCCAAGATGATGTGCTCAGCGAGGACAAGCTGGTGCCCGAAGGCATCGAGGGCCGGGTGCCGTTCCGCGGCCCATTGTCGACCGTGATCCACCAACTCACCGGCGGTCTGCAGGCCGCGATGGGCTATACGGGCGCGGCGACAATCGAGCAACTGCAGCAGGCACAGTTCGTGCGGGTCACGCCCGCGGGGCTGAAAGAGAGCCACCCGCACGACATCACGATGACCGTCGAAGCACCGAACTACTACACCCGCTAGCGAGTCCGCATGCGCGACATGGTCGAAATCGGGATGGGCCGAACCGCCCGCCGCACCTATGAACTCGACGACATCAACATCGTTCCGTCCCGGCGGACGCGGTCGTCGAAAGACGTGTCGACTGCCTGGCAGCTCGACGCGTACCGGTTCGAGATCCCCGTCGCCACTCATCCGACCGACGCACTCGTGTCGGTGGAGTTCGCCATCGAGATGGGCAGGATCGGCGGCCTTGGCATCATCAACGGTGAGGGGCTGATCGGCAGGCACGCCGACGTACAGGCCAAAATCGCGCAAGTCGTTGAAGCCGCCGAGAAGGAGCCCGAGCCTTCGGCCGCGATTCGTCTTCTGCAGCAACTACATTCGGTCCCGCTGGATCCCGATCTGCTCGGCGCGGCAGTGTCGCGCATCCGTGAGGCCGGGGTGACCACCGCGGTTCGGGTGAGCCCGCAGAATGCGCAGTCGCTGACGCCGTCTCTGGTCGCCGCGGGCATCGACCTGCTCGTCATCCAGGGCACGATCGTGTCGGCCGAACGCGTGGCGCAGGACCGCGACGGCAGCGGCGAACCACTCAACTTGAAAACGTTCATCTCCGAGCTGGACGTGCCGGTGGTGGCGGGCGGCGTCCTCGACCATCGAACGGCGCTGCACCTGATGCGCACCGGCGCCGCGGGCGTGATCGTCGGCTACGGCTCCACCAGCGGGGTGACCACCAGCGACGAGGTGCTCGGCATCAGCGTGCCGATGGCGACCGCGATCGCCGACGCCGCCGCGGCCCGTCGCGAATATCTCGACGAAACCGGCGGCCGGTATGTCCATGTGCTGGCCGACGGTGACATCCACACCTCCGGTGACCTGGCGAAGGCCATCGCTTGCGGCGCGGACGCCGTCGTGCTCGGCACGCCGTTGGCCTCGTCGGCCGAGGCGCTCGGCGACGGCTGGTTCTGGCCCGCCGCCGCGGCCCACCCGTCGCTACCGCGCGGTGCCCTGTTGCAGGTCGCCATCGGGGAGCGGCCGCCGCTGGCGCAGGTGCTTACCGGCCCGTCGGACGACCCGTTCGGCTCGCTGAACCTGGTCGGCGGCTTGCGCCGGTCGATGGCCAAGGCCGGCTACTGCGACCTCAAGGAGTTCCAGAAGGTCGGCCTGGCCGTCGGCAATTAACCGGGCAGCGCGTAACCCGGCGGGATGAATACGAACGGGTTCGCGCCCGTGTCGGCAGGCACCAGCGGATCGCCGCCCTCGTCGGGAGGCACGCTCGGCGCGGCAGGAGCGGCGGTCGGGCGTGGCCCGGGGGCGGTGGGCGCCGCCATTGCGGCAGGTGCCGCGGCAATCGCCCCGCCCAGCGCCAGTGCTCCCAGCGCCGGGGCGACGATGCGAAACATGGTTCTCATGACTCCACTGACTACGCCCGCCTGCCGGAAACCGACTGTTGAGGTGCTATGAGGTCGCTGGGCCGACCCGGCCTAGTGGTTACTGGTCGGTAAGTTCATAATGAGTCGATGCAGCCTGACTATGACGTTTTGATCATTGGTTCGGGGTTCGGGGGCAGTGTCACCGCGTTGCGGCTGACCGAAAAGGGCTACCGCGTGGGCGTGCTCGAGGCGGGTCGCCGCTATGCCGACGACGAGTTCGCCAAGACCTCGTGGAACCTTCGCAAGTTCCTGTGGATGCCGAAGCTCGGCATGTACGGAATCCAGCGGATCCATCTCCTGCGCAACGTCATGATCCTGGCGGGCGCAGGCGTCGGCGGCGGATCGCTGAACTACGCCAACACGCTCTACGTGCCGCCGGATCCGTTCTTCAACGATCCGCAATGGAAGAACATCACCGACTGGCGCGCCGAATTGATGCCGCACTACGAGCAGGCCCAGCGCATGCTCGGCGTGGTCCAGAACCCGACGTTCACCGATGCCGACAAGATCATCAAAGAGGTCGCCGACGACATGGGCGTCGGCGACACGTTCGTCGCGACACCCGTCGGCGTCTTCTTCGGCCCCGACGGCACCAAGACGCCGGGCAAGACCGTGCCCGACCCCTACTTCGGCGGAGCGGGCCCGGCGCGGACCGGCTGCATCGAATGCGGGTCGTGCATGACCGGCTGCCGCTACGGCGCCAAGAACACACTCGTCAAGAACTACCTCGGCTTGGCGGAATCCGCTGGGGCACAGGTACATCCGATGACAACGGTGACCGGTTTCAAGCAGCGCTCCGACGGGCTCTGGGAAGTCAAGACCGTCCACACCGGCAGGCTGCTGCGCCGCAAGCGCCGCACCTTCACCGCCACCCACCTGGTCATGGCGGCGGGCACATTCGGGACCCAGAAACTGATGTTCAAGATGCGCGACCACGGCAATCTGCCGAAGCTGTCCGACAAGCTGGGTGTGCTGACCCGCACCAACTCCGAGTCGATCGTCGGCGCCGGTCGCCTCGAGGTGCGCGACGACCTCGATCTGACCCACGGTGTGGCGATCACGTCGTCGATTCATCCGACGGCCGACACCCACATCGAGCCCGTCCGGTACGGCAAAGGTTCCAACGCGATGGGCCTGCTGCAGACCTTGATGACCGACGGAGCAGGGCCGTCCGGCACCGACACCCCGCGTTGGCGGCAGCTACTGGACCAGGCGCGTGAGGATCCGAAGAAGATGCTGCGATTGCTGAACCCGCACCGGTGGAGTGAACGCACCATGATCGCTTTGGTGATGCAGCACCTGGACAACTCCATCACGACCTTCACCCGCAAGACCAGGCTCGGCATCCGCCTGATGGACAGCAAGCAGGGCCACGGCGAACCCAACCCGTCGTGGATCCCGGTCGGCAACGACGTCACCCGCCGGCTCGCACAGAAGATCGACGGTGTGGCAGGCGGCACCTGGGGGGAGCTGTTCAATATCCCGCTGACCGCGCACTTCCTCGGCGGCGCAGCGATCGGCGACAGCGCGGAGCACGGCGTGATCGACCCGTATCAGCGCGTCTACAACTATCCGACGATGTATGTGGTCGATGGTGCGTCGGTCTCCGCGAACCTCGGAGTCAACCCGTCGCTGAGCATCACTGCGCAGGCCGAACGGGCGGCGTCGCTGTGGCCGAACAAGGGCCAGGAGGACCTGCGCCCGCGGCAAGGGGAGGCCTACAAGCGGCTTGAGCCCGTCATGCCGGAGAACCCCGTCGTGCCGGCCGATGCGCAAGGCGCGCTTCGGCGCATTCCGTTCGAGCCGGGCCAAGCGATCAGTTCGGCCGGTTAAACGGCGCAAATAGCGGGTACTGGGGTCTCACGCCCGGCCGCGAGGGTGCCGGCGCAGAGAGGTATGGCGCCATGCGCACCGCATACCAGAAAGAGTTATCGCAGCTCTGTTCACAGCTGAGCGATATGTGCGGCTTGGCCGGAGACGCGATGGACCACGCGTCTCGCGCGCTACTGCAAGCCGATCTGGACCTGGCCGAACAAGTCATCGCCGACCATGATCACATCGCAACGAAGCGGCGAGCGGTGGAGGAGAGAGCGGTCAGGCTGCTGGCGCTGCAGCAGCCGGTCGCCACGGACTTGAGGAAGGTCGTCGGCTCGCTGCACATCGGTGCCGACATCGAGCGCATGGGCGCACTGGCCGTGCACGTCGCCAACATCGCCCGGATGCGGCATCCGGTGTACGCGTTGCCCGACGATGTCCGCGTATGTTTCACCGAAATGTCGGATGTGGCAGTCCAACTCGCGAGGACGGCGCAGGAACTGCTGCTGTCGCCCGACGCCGAGAAGGCAGCGCAGCTGCGTGAAGAGGACGATGTAGTGGACCGCACGCACCAGCATTTGTTCACGGTGTTGATCGACCACAAGTGGGACAACGGCGTGTGCGCCGCGGTGGACGTGGCACTGCTTGGCCGG
This sequence comes from Actinomycetota bacterium, assembly GCA_046735135.1. Lineage (GTDB taxonomy): Bacteria > Actinomycetota > Actinomycetes > Mycobacteriales > Mycobacteriaceae > Mycobacterium. The sequence continues at coordinate 1,221 of JBKPSU010000069.1, read as the reverse complement.
TTCTACGAGCGGTTCGCCGACCACGCCGTCGAGATCGGCAGGCAGGTGGTGTTCGAGACGACCGGCGGCCTGCCGACGCATAAGCAGTTGGCTTAACTCGGCGTCTCCGTCTCACTACGGTGCGCGATCTGCGCCTCCAGCTGTTCCTCGAACGCGCCTTCGTCGTGACCGAGCGCGATGGTCGCCGCGGCCATCGCCGCCACCGCCATGGCAAGCACAGCGATCGTCCTCGGGTCGGTGATCGCGAGCGCCTCGCCAAGCACGATGACGCCCAACGACACCGCGACCAGGGGCTCGAGCACCAGCATGGTAGGCACCGAGGTTTGCAGCGCGCCCGCGTGAAAAGCCGACTGCTGCAACAACGTTGCCGCCACGCCGAGGATCAACACGAGATACGGCGCCGGAACGATCAGCGTGCCCCACAACCCGTCGGTGTTGAGTCGCTGCACGGTGACCTTGGTGAGCACCGAAACGACGCCGAACAAAACCCCGACCGCGGTGGCGATCAGCAGGGCACGCCTGCGCCCCTCGGTACGGGCGCCGCCGATCACACAACCCAGCACGACGGCCACACACAGCACCGTCGCCAATATCCAGACGGCGGGCACCGGTCGATAGTTCCCGGGCTGCACGCGCGCCAACGTCACGAAGGTCGCCAGGCCGAGCGTCAGCACGAGCGCCCACACCCAGTCGTGCGTCGTGACGCGGCGGTGGGCCAACCGGGCGCTCATCGGCAGCGCGAACAACAACGCCGACACCAGCAACGGCTGGACCAGGATCAGCGAGCCCCAGGTCAGCGCGAGCGCCTGAAAGCCGTAGCCGGACGCCGCAACCGCGGTTCCGCCCCACCACAGGCGATTGCGCAGCAGCTTCTTGAACATCGTCGTGCTGACACCCTCGTCCTGAGGGATTTCCAGCGTCGCCCGCTGACGGATGACGATCCCGAGTGCCGAGGTCACCGCGGCGGCCAACGCCAGCAGAATGACGACCCATTCGGGCATGAATCTCCTTGTCGGCTGTGAACAAGCTTGCTCACCGGATACCCAATCACAAAATGGACAGTGGTCTAACGTTTGGCGGGTGAATGGCGCCGGTGTCCTCGACGGGAAGGTCGCAATCGTCACGGGCACCAGTCGCGGCGTCGGCGTTGGCATCGCACACGAACTGCTGCGCGCGGGCGCCGCCGTCATCGGCTGCTCCCGATCGAAGCTCGACGGTCTC
>JBKPSU010000068.1:0-43989 GCA_046735135.1 Actinomycetota bacterium | reverse complement strand
CGTAACAACACAACACAACAAAGTTACGGCGGAAATAGCGACAGGGAAACGCCCGGACCCATCCCGAACCCGGAAGCTAAGCCTGCCAGCGCCGATGATACTACCCAACCCGGGTGGAAAAGTAGGACACCGCCGAACACAATTTAAGACCTCTGCCCCCCAAAACCCTTGGGGGGCAGAGGCATATCTACGGCAAGTGCGTCACTCGAAGAGCGTCGGCGTGGAGGGATTCCGGCTCTTCTCCAGTGCGAGCAGCGCACGCTTGCGATCGAGGCCGCCGCCGTATCCGGTCAGACTGCCGTTCGCACCGATGACCCGGTGGCACGGCACGATGATGCCAATCGGGTTGTGGCCGTTGGCCAGACCAACGGCGCGAAACGCGCCGGGCGTGCCGATCTGGGCCGCGATCTCGCCGTAGGACCGGGTCTCGCCGTATGGGATGGTCAGCAGAGCCTGCCACACGCTGCGCTGAAACGGCGTCCCGACCATTTCCATCTCGAGGTCGAAGTCGAAAAGCTCGCCGGCGAAATATGATTGGAGCTGCTCGACGGCATCGGGGAACGCCGCGTCGTCGCGCTCCCAGCCGTCATGGCTCGGCTCATAGGTCTGATCGACCATACGCAGATGCATCAGACGGCCGTTGCGTCCGGCGAGAGTGAGAAGTCCCACCGGGCTGTCGACGGTACGGAATTCGATTGTTGGCATCACTTCTCCTTCGGAGGCCAGTGGTTGACCGCGTGGTCGAGCGCGGTCCAAAGGTGTTGAGCGGCATAGGATCGCCACGGCCGCCAGCGGGTGCTGTGTTCGACGAGTGCGCGGGAGCTTTCTGGGAGCCCGACCTGCTTCGCCGCGACGAGGACACCGAGATCGGTGGCCGGAAACGCATCAGGATCGCCGAGACCCCGCATCGCGATCACCTCCGCGGTCCAGGGTCCGATTCCCGGCAAAGAGAGGAGCTGTTCGCGGGCGCGATTCCAGTCGCAGCCCGGATCCAGCCGCACGTAGCCGTCGGCCAACGCAACGATGAGTGCGACCAGCGAGCGCCGTCGGGACTTGGGAAATGCCAGGTGCACCGGGTCGATCTCGGCGAGGTGCTCGACGGCGGGAAAGACGTGTGTCAGTCCACCGTCCGGGTCGGTCACCGGCTGGCCATAGGCGTGCACGATGCGTGCGGCGTGCGTGCGTGCCGCCTTGACCGACACCTGCTGGCCGAGCACGACGCGGAGCGCGAGCTCGGGCTCGTCGACAGTCCGCGGGATCCGTTGTCCCGGCGCCTTCGCAACCAGAGCGCTCAGCTCGGGATCCGCGCCAAGCGCATCGACGACGGCCTCCGGATCCGCATCGAGGTCGAGCAGGCGGCGGCAACGTGCGATCGCCGTGCCCAGATCGCGGAAGTCGTCCAGCACCAGCGTGCACCGCACATGATCGGGTTCCGGTGCCAGACTGACGATTCCGTTGCCCGCAGGCAACCGCAGCGTTCGACGGTACGCGCCGTCACGCACCTCCTCCACACCAGGCACCGCGCACGCAGCGAGGTGACCGAACAGACCTTCATAGGCGAACGGAGCACGTACCGGAAGACGTAGCGACAGCGTACCCACGGACACGGCCCCGCCGCGGCCGAACTTGGCCTGCGCCCGACGGCGCAACTCGGTGGGGGTGAGGTCGCAGACTGTTCGAACCGTGTCGTTGAACTGTCGTATCGACGAGAAACCCGCCGCGAACGCCACATCGCCGAATGGCAGGTCTGTCGTCTCGATGAGCACTCGCGCGGTTTGGGTCCGCTGCGCGCGGGCAAGGGCCAGCGGGTTGGCGCCGACCTCCGCCTGCAGCATCCGCTCGAGCTGGCGGGTGGTGTAGCCGACCCGGCCCGCAAGGCCCGCCACACCCTCGCGGTCGACGGTGCCGTCGGCGATCAGCCGCATCGCCCGGGCCACCACGTCCCCGCGCACGTTCCATTCCGGCGAGCCCGGTGAGGCATCCGGGCGGCAGCGCTTACAGGCCCGGAATCCAGCATGCTGGGCGGCCGCCGCGGTCGGGTAGAACTGGACGTTCCGTGCGAACGGCGGTCGTACCGGGCAGCTGGGCCTGCAGTAGATCTTCGTGGTGCGCACGGCGGTTACGAACCAGCCATCGAACCGGGCATCTTTCGACTGAACGGCCCGGTAGCAGCGTTCGAAATCCTCGTGCATGCTTCGACAATTACCCGACGGCACCGACAACACTGGCGGAAAAGCGACATCGTCGTGGCGCTTTCCCGCGAGCGACTCTCGTCAGTGATGCGGGGACGGCGGTGGTGAAGCGGTTGCCGATGCTTTGGCTGCCGCGGCGGCAGCCGCGCCGGTTGGGCTACCCAGTGAATTTCCGGGCTGGGTCGCCGAGGCAACGGCGGCGTCGCAGTTAAGTGCGAGAAGTGTCTGCTTGGTGGCCGAGGCACCGGTGTTCTCGGGTGGCGGCACGGTTCTGTCCTGTTGCCGCGTGACGGTGCAGTCATCCCTCGCGAGCTGGTCGCCGACGGTGGTCGACACCACGACGCTGTAGCCCGCACTTCCCAGCGCACCCTTCGCATCGGAGTACTTCTTGCCAACGACGGTCGGCGAAGAGGCGGCCTGCGCTGGAACTGCGGCGACGACGAACGCAGCGACTGCCGCCGATGCAATCGCCGACACGACAATCATCCCACTTCGATGTTCCTGCACTGCAATCGAGCCCATGATCCATGATGCAACCTTCGTTGTTACACAGGTATTTCCACCAGCTGTTGTTCATATCTGTATTCACGGCCCGGATGATGAGCGTCGAATACTCTGCGGATCGAATTCAGTTGACCCACAACGGAACCGTCGAGCATTCCAAGTTTTGGTGTGTAAGAACGGATGTGGAGGTTGGCAACGTGCACCCGCCGCGGGAGTCGTCGTCGCAGTGTCGCGGAACCCTACGACGACTGAGCAATTGCAGGTTGACCGTCGAGGAGAAGCGCACATGAACGTGGCACGCATCAAAAGACTGGGAGCGCTTGCCGGAATGGCCGCCGTCGGAGCGGCAATCGTCCTTAACCTGGTGCAGGCAACGAGCGCTCACACCGTCGCAGGCGGCTCCGGCGACTCCTCAACGGTCGGCGAATATACCTCTCCGACCATTCCCGCCATGTCCGTGAACCCGACCGCCATGACCTTGGGGGCAACCGCGACCGCCTCGCCGCCTCAGGCCACGATGACGACCGAAGATGCGATTCCGAGCCTCAAGGCGTCGCCCGCGCCGGGATGCGTGAACAACGGGCAATGCCCCTAGTCTCTGGCCCTGTTGGGGAAAACGGCGGTCTGTCAACGATTTGATGCCGTTTTCGGCGGCGAGTCGCCCTAGCTCTCAGCGAGATCGAGCGAGTGCGTCGCCTCCTTGACCGGACCTGCTTCTCGTCTTCGACAGTCCACCTTGCCTTTTCGCGAAGGCCCACTGCATCCTCTTCGCTGTTGGTGTAGCACGTGAACCGATAGCCGGCGAATGGCGATTCGTCCTTCCGGCGCGTCGCCATGATGGCGACCGGAGCGTGGCACACGATGGCCAGCGGCTTACCCGATGCCAGGGCCGCGATCAGCAGTCGCCCCGAGTCGGCGTCCTCCCACAGGTCCTCCATCGGGCCGTGGCCCCCAGGGGTAATAGACGGCGTCGTAATCCTCTAGTCGCGCGTCAGCTAGTTCGATGGGATGACGGAGCTCTTCGGCAGATCGCAGCGTCTCTTCTTGCCGAGGGCAATCTGCTCACTGCCGGCCATCGACGGGCGCAGGCTCATGACGTCCACGTGGGGGACTACGCCGCCGGGGGTGGCGACAACAATCTCGTGACCCGCTCCGCCAAGTGCGCTGTACGGAGCGGCAAACTCTTCGGCCCAGTAGCCGGTGGGATGTCGCGTGCCATCCCTGAGCGTCCAGTAACTCGCACCGGTCATGACGAACAGGATTTTGGCCATCATTGCACCTGTCTACGGCCCCGCGACGATCAAGATCGTACGCTCGCTCATTTGCTTCACAATGGCAAGCCTGGTCTAGCAGCGGAATTGCCGCGCTTACACCGACTGGTGCTTCACAGCGACTACACAGGAATCGCTCCTCGGTGCGCCACCTGAACAAGCTAGACGGGCAGCGCCAGCGTCGTCGGCTCATCGTGACCGCGCAACGTCACGGTATCGCCGAAGGTCCAGTGGGCACGCTCGTCTTCGGTGGCGTTGTTCACCGCGTCCGACGACGCAAGCAGGCGTTCGGGTTTGGACTTTGCGAGCTCGCACAGCCGCGCAGCCTCGTTGACCGGTTCGCCGATCACGGTGTACTCGAACCGTTCCCGTGCACCGACGTTCCCTGCCACCGCCTCACCGGACGCCACACCGATACCCGCCTCGCATTCCGGCGCTTCGTCGAGGATCCGGCTTTTGATCGCGCGCGCCGCGGACAACGCCTCGTCTTCTGGATGCTCGAGGTGGTTCGGCGCGCCGAAAACGGCGAGCGCGGCGTCGCCCTCGAACTTGTTGACGAACCCGTGGTGGCGGTCGACCTCGTCGACGATCACCGCGAAGAACCGGTTGAGCAGCTCGACCACCTCTGTGGCGGGCCTGCCGGTCACCAACTCGGTGGAGCCGATGATGTCGACGAAGATCACCGCGACATGGCGTTCTTCGCCGCCCAGCTTCGGCATCTGTTGTTCGGCCGCGGCGGCCACCTCCCGGCCGACATGTCTGCCGAACAGGTCCCGAACCCGTTCGCGTTCGCGGAGGCCCGCGACCATCGAGTTGAATCCGCGCTGCAACTGGCCGAGCTCCGTCCCGTCGAACACCACCAGGTTGGTGTCGAGATCGCCTTCCTCGACGCGGTTGAGCGCCGAACGGACGACGCGGACCGGCGTGACGGTCAGCCAGGACAGGATCCACATCAAGATGGCCCCGAACAGCAGCGCGAACAACGCGAGAATCATCACCGCCACCGTGAATTGCGTCGGCGTCACGTTCTGCAGCATCAAGGTGATCGCCGCCGCCAGGAAGATGCCGAGCACCGGCACACCCGATCCGAGCGCCCAGACGAGCATTGTGCGGCCCATCAGTCCTTCGGTGAACCGGCGCGGTGGCCTGCCTGCCTCGAGCGCCTGCGCGGCGACCGGACGGAGTGCGAACTCCGTGAACAGATAGCAGCTTGCCGATACGACGATTCCGGGAAAACTGACGCCCAGCAACCACTTTGGAATGAAGTCGGTATCCACCATTCCATAGAGGGTGGTGAGGACGATGGTGCCGATACCCCAGAGAACCAGTAGTACACGGGTCAGTCGCCACGGCGCGAAAAAGGTGTTGCGCTGGTCTTCGCGAGTGGGGATGCGCTCTTCGATGGCCCAGCGGACGTTGTTGATCACGCGGCGGGTCGCCCAGAACACCCCGACGATGAGCGCAGTGGCCACATACAAGGGCACCGCGATGAACGTGATCCACCAGACCGACGACTCGAACACGCTCGGGGTCGGGAACGCGACCATGACGACGAGCGAAGCCACTGCGATCCCGATGAGGTTCGCGATGACGACGAATGTGGTGAGGATGATCTGAATGCGCACCCGCCGTCGGGCTTGGCTCTCGGACACGCGGCCGAGCACCCACGAGCCATACTCCGGGGTCACGGGCACCCGGCCGCTCTGGCTTGTCACCCGCTCCAGCACGCGACCGAGTCGCTTCGCCACGGTCCTACTAGCTGTCATCGTGCCCTCAGCCTAATTTGCCGCCGGGCGTGCATAAGGTGTTCGGGTGCGTCTCGTCATCGCCCAGTGCACCGTCGACTACGTAGGGCGCCTCACCGCGCATCTCCCATCTGCCCGGCGCCTGCTGCTGATCAAGGCTGACGGCTCGGTCAGCGTGCACGCCGACGATCGCGCGTACAAGCCGCTGAACTGGATGTCGCCGCCATGCTGGATGACAGAGGACGACAGTGGCCCGCTGCCGGTCTGGGTGGTCGAGAACAAGGCAGGGGAGCAGCTGCGGATCACCGTCGAGGACGTCGAGCACGACTCGAGCCACGAACTCGGGGTGGATCCGGGATTGGTCAAGGACGGTGTCGAGGCGCATCTACAGGTGTTGCTGGCCGAGCACGTCGAACTGCTCGGGGCCGGATACACCCTGGTGCGACGCGAGTATATGACTCCGATCGGCCCGGTGGACCTGCTGTGCCGCGACGACCACGGGCGCTCGGTCGCCGTCGAGATCAAGCGGCGGGGCGAGATCGACGGGGTGGAACAGCTCACCCGCTACCTGGAACTGCTGAATCGCGACAGCCTGTTGGCACCCGTGAGCGGCGTCTTCGCCGCCCAACAGATCAAGCCGCAGGCCCGCACATTGGCGACCGACCGCGGGATCCGTTGCGTGACTTTGGACTACGACCAGATGCGGGGGATGGACAGCTCCGAGTTTCGGCTGTTCTGAGCCCGCCGGAGCCGCTACGGCGCCGCCTTCCAGCTTTAGACTGGCCGCATGGCCAGGCATCGAACCGCTCGTCGCAGGCAGCCGTCGGGAGCACCGCTGCCGGTGCAGCGTCGTATCGAGACAGGACCCGACGGCTATGACTACGAAGTCAGGCCGATCGCCGCATCGCGGGCCACCAAGACATATCGGTGCCCCGGATGTGATCACGAGATCCGCATCGGCACAGCGCATTTGGTCGTGTGGCCAGTCGACCTCGGTGAGTACGCGGTCGAAGATCGACGGCACTGGCACACGGCGTGTTGGCTGCACCGGGCAACGCGCAGCCCAACGCGCAAGTGGTCGTAGCGGTTTAGTGTTCGGCGGCCGGCTCGACGAGCTCGATCAGCACGCCGCCCGCATCCTTGGGATGGATGAAGTTGATCCGTGAGTCTGCGGTGCCACGACGCGGCGCGTCGTAGAGAACCCGCACACCCTGCTCGCGCAGGCGCTCGGTGAGCGCTTCGATGTCGCTGACCCGATAGGCAAGCTGCTGCAGGCCAGGCCCGCGCTTGTCGAGGAACTTGGCGATCGGCGAGGTCTCGTCGAGCGGAGCCATTAGCTGGACCTGGGCGCTGCCCACCGCCGCGCCGCGCACCGACAGCATTGCCTCGCGCACACCCTGCGATTCGTTGACCTCTTCGTGCAGCACGATCATGCCGAGATGGTCGTGATACCACCTGATCGTGGCATCGAGGTCGGCGACGGCGATGCCGACGTGGTCGATAGCTGTCACCAGGGCGCTGGCCAGCACGGGGCGGGCGTCGACTTGCTCGGTGGACATAACATAACGGTAACCTGACGGGAAAGATCGCGCCTCTCCGATCTTCCGGACGGGCTTTTCTTGATCGTTTCTGGAGGTAGGAATGACGACGTCGGTAATCGTTGCTGGAGCGCGCACTCCGGTCGGCAAGTTGATGGGTTCGCTGAAGGACTTCTCAGGCAGCGACCTGGGTGCGATCGCCATCTCGGGTGCGCTGGAGAAGGCTGGCGTGCCCGCGTCTGCCGTCGAGTACGTGATCATGGGCCAGGTCCTGACCGCGGGCGCAGGCCAGATGCCCGCACGCCAGGCGGCCGTCGCCGGGGGGATCGGCTGGGACGTGCCCTCACTCACCATCAACAAGATGTGTCTGTCCGGGATCGACGCCATCGCACTCGCCGATCAGCTGATCCGCGCCGGTGAGTTCGACGTCGTCGTCGCAGGTGGCCAGGAGTCGATGACACAGGCGCCGCACCTGCTGATGAACAGCCGGGCGGGCTACAAATACGGCGATGTCACCGCACTCGACCACATGGCCTACGACGGCCTGCACGACGTCTTCACCGACCAGCCGATGGGCGCACTGACCGAGCAGCGAAACGACCAGGACCAGTTCACCCGCGCCGAACAGGACGAGTTCGCTGCCCGCTCCCATCAAAGGGCCGCCGCCGCATGGAAAGACGGCGTTTACGCCGACGAGGTGGTCCCCGTGCAGATCCCGCAGCGCAAGGGCGATCCGCTGGAGTTCGCCGAGGACGAGGGCATACGGGCCAACACAACCGCGGAGTCGCTCTCGGGCCTCAAGCCGGCGTTCCGCAAGGACGGCACCATCACCGCGGGTTCGGCCTCGCAGATCTCCGACGGCGCCGCGGCGGTGGTCGTGATGAACAAAGACAAGGCCAAAGAGCTCGGGCTGACCTGGCTCTGCGAGATCGGCGCCCACGGCGTGGTCGCAGGCCCCGACTCCACGCTGCAGTCTCAGCCGGCGAATGCCATCAAGAAAGCCATTGCCCGCGAGGGCATCACCGTCGACCAGCTCGACGTCATCGAAATCAACGAGGCGTTCTCCGCCGTCGCGCTGGCCTCGATGAAGGAACTCGGCGTCGACCCTGACAAGGTGAACGTCAACGGCGGCGCGATCGCGATCGGGCACCCGATTGGGATGTCTGGCGCGCGCATCGCGCTGCACGCGGCCCTTGAGCTGGCACGACGCGGATCCGGCTACGGCGTCGCCGCGCTGTGCGGTGCTGGTGGGCAGGGCGACGCGCTGGTCCTGCGCGCCGGCTGAGCCGTCTACGACGCATTGTAGTAATTGCTCCGCTTCCGGCACAATGGCGCCCATGAGTAGCGCCTTCGACCTCCGCACTGCGGCCGGATGGTTTCGCGTGGTCGCCCGTGCCGAGGCCGGTCTTCGGCATGACCCACGGGCTGATCTTCATCGCCTTCGTGCTGACCGGACTCCTCGTCGGGATGGCCGCCAAATGGAGCGCCGCCGGATGGTTGCTGGCGTTGCTGGCGAGCATCGTGCCGCTGTGCAGTGTGATCTTCCTCTCATGGGCCGACCGGACGGGCCGAATCGCCGTCTCGAGCGCATCGGTCGCGGACCTGCAACCAGCCCGATCGGTATCGGAAACGACGTGACAGACTTGGGGACGTGACTCGTCCTCGTCCTTCCGCCGGTCCGTCCATCGCCGGCGCGGTCGACCTCTCCGCCCTCAAGCAGCGCGCGCCCAGCGATAGCGGCACCCCGGGGGAGGGCTCCGGCGCGCCTGTCGGCCTGGAGATCACCGAGGCCAACTTCGAAGCCGAGGTGATCACCCGGTCCAATCAGGTGCCGGTCGTCGTGGTGCTGTGGTCGCCGCGCAGCGACGCAAGCGTGCAACTGGGTGACGTCTTGGCGAGCCTGGCCGCCGAGGATGGTGGCAAGTGGTCGCTGGTCTCCGTGAACGTCGACACGGCGCCGCGGGTGGCGCAGATCTTCGGAGTGCAAGCCGTCCCAACCGTCGTGGCTTTGGCTGCGGGCCAACCCATATCGAGTTTCCAGGGCCCGCAACCGCCCGATCAGCTACGCGGATGGCTTGACTCGCTTCTGAATGCAACCGCCGGAAAGCTCAGCGGTGGAGGCGACGCCGACGAGCCGGAGCAGGTCGATCCCGCGTTGGCCAAGGCCCGCGAGCATCTCGACGCGGGCGATTTCGACGCCGCGCTGGCCGCGTATCAGGCGATCCTGGACGCCAACCCCAATCACGCCGAGGCGAAGGGCGCGGTACGGCAGATCGCTTTCCTGTCCCGCGCAACGGCGCAGCAGCCCGACGTCGTCGCCAGGGCCGACGGGGCTCCTGACGACATCGAGGCCGCGTTCGCCGCCGCGGATGTCGAGATCCTGCAACAGAACATCGCGGCGGCCTTCGACCGGTTGATCGCGCTGGTGCGGCGGACCGCAGGCGACGAGCGCACGTCGGTGCGCACCCGGCTGATCGAACTGTTCGAACTGTTCGACCCGGCCGATCCAGAGGTCATCGCAGGCAGGCGCAAGCTCGCCAACGCGCTGTACTGATCAGCCGAAACTGCGGACAGATCGCCAAAAGCGTCGAAATCGCGATCTGCCAGCAGGCTCGAAGGATGTCCCGGTACCGCTAGGCGGGCTCGAACCACAACGCGGCAAGCGGTGGCAACACCATCACCGCCGACGCGGGCCGACCGTGCCACGGCTCGTCGGTTGCCTCGACGGCTCCGTAGTTGCCGATGCCCGACCCGTTGTAGATGTCCGCGTCGGTGTTGAGCACCTCACGCCATGACCCCGCGTGCGGCAGCCCGAGCTGGTAGCGGGTGTGCTCCGAGCCCGAGAAGTTGAACACGCAGGCCATCATCGTGCCGTCGTCGCCGAACCGGAGAAAGCTCAGCACGTTGTTGGCCGAGTCGTTGGCATCGATCCATGAATAACCTTCTGGCCGCGTGTCTTGCGACCACAGTGCCCGTCGGGTCCGGTAGACGTCGTTGATATCGCGCATCATCCGCTGAACTCCACCGGAGAAGCTGTTCTCGTCGAGCTGGAACCAGTCGAGCCCGCGTTCCTCGGACCACTCGGCTCGCTGGCCGAACTCCTGACCCATGAACAGCAGCTGCTTACCGGGGTGGGCCCACTGATAAGCCAGCAGATTGCGCAGGCCGGCCGCCTTCGTATGGTCATTGCCGGGCATTCGGCCCCACAGCGTGCCCTTGCCGTGCACGACTTCGTCGTGGCTGATCGGCAGCACGTAGTTCTCGCTGTATGCATACAACATCGAGAAGGTGATCTCGTGATGGTGATAGCTGCGGTGAATCGGGTCGCGCTTGATGAACTCCAAGGTGTCGTTCATCCAGCCCATGTTCCACTTCATCGAGAAGCCAAGGCCGCCAAGGTTCGTCGGCCGTGTGACGCCGGGCCAGGACGTGGATTCCTCGGCGATGGTGACGATGCCGGGCGCCACTTTGTGCACGGTGGCGTTCATCTCCTGCAGGAACTGCACCGCCTCGAGATTCTCGCGGCCGCCGTAGACGTTGGGGGTCCAGCCGTCCGCCGGTCGCGAGTAGTCGAGGTACAGCATGGACGCCACCGCGTCGACGCGCAGGCCGTCGATGTGGAACTCCTGCAGCCAGTAGAGCGCATTGGCCACCAGGAAGTTGCGCACCTCGGGGCGGCCGAAGTCGAAAACGTAGGTGCCCCAGTCCAGCTGCTCACCGCGTCGCGGATCGGAGTGCTCGTAGAGCGGTGTGCCGTCGAAGCGGCCCAACGCCCACGCGTCCTTCGGGAAGTGCGCGGGCACCCAGTCCATGATCACGCCGATGCCCGCCTGGTGCAGCCTGTCGACCAGGTAGCGGAAATCGTCCGGGGTGCCCAGCCGGGAGGTCGGCGCGTAGTAGGACGTCACCTGGTAGCCCCATGAGCCGCCGAACGGGTGCTCGGCAACCGGCATCAGTTCGACATGCGAGAAGCCCTGTGTCGTAACGTATTCCGTGAGCTGGTCAGCGAGCTCACGGTAGCTGAGTCCTGGTCGCCACGACATCAGGTGCACCTCGTAAGTGCTCATCGGCTCGAAAACGGGATTGACCTGTGCACGACGGTTCATCCAGTCGCCGTCGCTCCACGTGTAGTCGCTCTTGGTCACCCGTGACGCCGTCTGCGGCGGTACCTCGGTGAAGAACGCCATCGGATCGGCGCGCTCGGTGACGGTGCCGTCGGCGCCGTGCACACGAAACTTGTAGTGGCCGCCGATCTCGAAGCCCGGCCAGAACAACTCCCACACACCGGTCGACCCGAGCACCCGCAGCGGAGCCTCGTCGCCGTCCCAGTGGTTGAAGTCGCCAGTCAGGCTCACGCCCTTGGCGTTTGGCGCCCACACCGCAAACGACACACCCTCGACGACACCGTCGGCCGTCTTGAAGCTGCGCGGATGGGCTCCGAGAATCTCCCACAGCCGTTCGTGGCGCCCCTCGGAGAACAGGTGCAGGTCCAGTTCACCGAGCGTCGGAAGGAACCGATAGGCGTCGGCGACGGTGTGCGGCGAACCGCCGCCGTCATAGCTCACCTGCAGCCGGTAGTCGATGAGATTGGTGAACGGCAAGGCCACCGCGAACAGCCCGGAGTCGATGTGCTGGAACACATATCGCTCGTCGCCGACGAGCGCGGCGACCTCGACGGCGTGTGGCCGGAACGCGCGTACGACGGTGTGGTCGCCGTATTCGTGCGCACCGAGGATGGCGTGCGGGTTGTGGTGTTCACCCGCGAGCAACCGGCCGAGGTCGGCGGGATCCGGCCGCAGATGCGGGCTCGTGAGTTGATTGGTTCGCGTCATTGTCGCGTCACTTCCTCATTCCCTGCGGAGCAGGCTTGATCGTTGTTCGGCTGGTATCCGCGGCATGTTCAGCACGTGAGCAACCGCCTTGGCCGGGTCGAGCCGGATGTAATTCGACTGTCCCCATTGGTATTCCTCACCGGTGACCTCGTCGCGCACCCAGAACCGGTCGTAGGGCTCCATGGCCAGCGCGCCCATGTCCAGCCACAGCGTTGCCTCTTCTGGGCCGAACGGGTTGAGCGTCACGACCACCAGCACTGTGTCGCCGGTGATCGGGTCGAACTTGCTGTACGCCAGCACCGCGTCGTTGTCGACGTGGTGGAACTTCAAGGTGCGGAGCTCGCGCAGCGCCGGATGCAGACGGCGAATCTCGTTGAGCCGGCTCAAGAATGGCTCGAGTGACTCACCCTTGGCCACTGCCGCCTCGAAATCGCGCGGACGCAACTCATATTTCTCCGAGTCGAGATATTCCTCGCTGCCTGCCCGCACCGGCAGGTGCTCGAACAGTTCGAAGCCGGAGTACACCCCCCATGCGGGGCTGAACGTCGACGCGAGCACCGCTCGGATGGCGAACATGCCGGGGCCGCCGTGTTGCAGGCTTTCGTGCAGGATGTCGGGGGTGTTGACGAAAAGATTCGGGCGCGCGTAGTCGGCGTGCTCGACGATCTGTTCACCGAACTCGATCAGTTCCCACTTCGCGGTGCGCCAGGTGAAATACGAGTACGACTGGGTGAAGCCGAGCTTGGCCAGGCCGTAGAGACGCGCGGGCCTGGTGAACGCCTCGGACAGGAACAGCACATCGGGATCGGTGGCTTTAACCTGACCGATCAGCCAGGCCCAGAAATTGGGCGGCTTGGTGTGGGGGTTGTCGACGCGGAAGATCTTGACCCCGTGGCTGATCCAGAATCGCACCACCCGTAGCACCTCGTTGTAGATGCCGACGGGATCGTTGTCGAAGTTGATCGGGTAGATGTCCTGATACTTCTTCGGCGGGTTTTCCGCGTAGGCGATCGTGCCGTCGGGCAGCACGGTGAACCACTCCGGATGGTCCTTCGCCCATGGATGATCCGGTGCGGCCTGCAGGGCGAGGTCAATGGCGACCTCCATGCCCTGGTCGCCTGTCGCGGTCACGAAGTCGTCGAAGTCGTCGATCGTGCCCAGCTTGGGGTGCACCGCATCGTGACCGCCGCGGTCGCTGCCGATCGCCCACGGCGAGCCGACGTCCTTGGGGCCGGCGGTGACGTTGTTGTTGCGACCCTTGCGGTGGACCTTGCCGATCGGGTGGATCGGTGGCAGGTACACCACGTCGAACCCCATCTTGGCGACGCGCGGCAATGCCTTGGTGGCGGTGGCGAACGTGCCGTGAACCGGTTTGCCCTTCTTGTCCCAGCCACCGGTGGACCGGGGGAAGAGCTCGTACCACGCGCTGAACCGGGCTTCGGGGCGATCCACCCACACCCCGTACGTCTCGCCGCGGGTCACCAGATCGCGCAGCGGATATTCCGTCAACAGCTCGGCAACCTCTTCGGACAGCGCCAACCCGGCCCTGGTGAACGGGTCGCCTGGCTTGCGCAGTGTCTCCGCGGCTTCGATCAGCGGATCACGCAGTTTGCGGGGCATTCCGGTGGCCGCCCGTTCCAGCAGGCGGGCGCCGACCAGCAGGTCGTTGGACAGCTCGGATTCGCTCTGACCGGCATCCAGCTTCGCGATGACGTGGTGGCGCCAGGTGGCGAGCGGGTCGCCCCACCCGTCGACCCGGAACGTCCACAGGCCGACGGTGTCGGGGGAGAACTGGCCGTAGAACACGTCCGGCGTTCGACCGGTCGACATCGAGACGACCTGCGGCTTCATTCGCGGCGCAGGCGTCACCACATTTTCGATCGGCACCGGCTGCGCCGCTGTCTGCTGTCCCGGCCCCTCGGCGAGCTGCGGATACGCCTTCCCGTGGTAGCGCACCACCAGGGTGGCCGCGACGGCGTCGTGTCCTTCGCGCCACACCGTGGCCCTCACCGGCACCACCTCGCCGACGACGGCCTTGGCGGGATAGCGTCCGCCGGACACCACTGGTGCGACGTCATCGATCCCGATACGACCGGCCACCTACCCACTCCTTCATGGCGCGGCCCGCGCTAGGGCCACTGTCGTCATGGACTTTCATTTACAGCCTCGTCGCGCTATACCCACCGTAGTGTCCAGCCGAACCACTCGCCGGTGAAGCGTTCACCTCTTCGAGCCTGCGGGCACGCCGATCATCAGTAAGGTTGTGTCGCGTGAAAGCCCTCCGCCGGTTCACGGTCCGCGCGCATCTTCCCGAGCGACTGGTCGCGCTGGAGCGGCTGTCGATCAACCTGCGCTGGTCATGGGACAAACCGACGCAGGACCTGTTCACTGCCGTCGATCCGGAGCTGTGGACGCAGGTCGGCTGCGATCCGGTGGCTCTCCTTGGCCAGGTCAGCCCGAAGCGACTCGACGAACTCGCCGTCGACGATTCGTTTGTCGGACGGCTGGACCACCTCGTCGGCCAGCTCGACGACTACCTCTCACGTCCGCTGTGGTACCAGGAGCGCGCCGCAGAGGGCGCCGAGCTGCCGAAGGGCATCGCGTACTTCTCGATGGAATTCGGCGTCGCTGAGGTGCTGCCGAACTACTCCGGTGGCCTCGGCATCCTCGCCGGTGACCATTTGAAGTCGGCATCGGACCTCGGGCTGCCGCTGGTCGCTGTCGGCCTGCACTACCGGTCCGGCTACTTTCGCCAGTCGCTGACCGCCGACGGCTGGCAGAAGGAGAACTACCCGTCGCTGGACCCGCAGGGTCTGCCCTTGCGATTGCTCACCACCTACGACGGCGATCCGGTGCTGGTGGAGCTCACCATGCCCGATTCCGCGCAGCTGCGGGCGCGGGTATGGGTAGCCCAGGTTGGCCGGATCCCGTTGCTGCTGCTGGATTCCGACATTCCGGAGAACGAACACGACCTGCGCGGCGTCACCGATCGGCTGTACGGCGGCGACCAGGAGCACCGGATCAAGCAGGAGATCCTCGCCGGCATCGGCGGCGTACGCGCGATCCGGGCGTTCACCGAGATCGAGGGACTGCCGACGCCCGAGGTATTCCACATGAACGAGGGCCACGCTGGGTTCCTCGGCGCGGAGCGCATCCGCGAACTGATCGAATCCGGGCTGGATTTCGACACCGCGTTGACGGTGGTGCGGTCGTCCACCGTGTTCACCACCCACACGCCGGTGGCGGCGGGTATCGATCGGTTCCCGGTCGAGATGGTGAAGCGCTACTTCGGCAGCGGGGAGGGCGGCGCGTCGGGGGCCATCTCACGGCTTCTGCCCGGGGTTCCACTGGACCGGATCATCGCGTTCGGAGCCGAGGACGATCCGTCGAAGTTCAACATGGCCCACATGGGCCTTCGGCTCGCGCAGCGCGCGAACGGGGTGTCGCTGCTGCACGGTCGCGTCAGCCGGGAGATGTTCAACGAGCTGTGGCCGGGGTTCGACGCGTCCGAAGTGCCGATCGGCTCGATCACCAACGGCGTGCACGCGCCGACCTGGGCAGCGCCCCAATGGCTCCAGCTCGGCCGGGAGCTTTCCGGCGGCGACCTGCCGGGTGCGCCCGCGGTGTGGGAGCCCGCGCTGTGGGAACGGCTGCAGCAGGTGGAACCGGGACATCTGTGGTGGATTCGATCGCAGCTTCGTGAAGCGTTGGTGAACGACGTCCGTGTCCGCTTGCGCCGATCCTGGCACGAGCGCGGTGCATCAGATGCCGAACTAGGTTGGATCGCAACGGCTTTCGATCCGAATGTGCTGACGGTCGGGTTTGCCCGACGGGTGCCGACATACAAGCGGCTGACGCTGATGCTGCGCGATCCGGACCGGCTGGAGAAGCTGCTGCTCGACGAGAAACGGCCGCTCCAGCTCATCGTGGCGGGTAAGTCGCATCCTGCCGACGAGGGTGGCAAGGCGCTGATCCAGCAGGTGGTGCGGTTCGCCGACCGGCCCGAGGTGCGACACCGCATCGCGTTTCTGCCCGATTACGACATGTCGATGGCGCGCCAGCTGTACTACGGCTGCGATGTCTGGCTGAACAACCCGCTGCGGCCGCTGGAGGCGTGCGGCACGTCGGGGATGAAGAGCGCGCTCAACGGCGGATTGAACCTGTCCATTCGCGACGGCTGGTGGGATGAGTGGTACGACGGCGAAAACGGTTGGGAGATACCGACCGCCGATGGTCTGGCCGATGACGGTCGGCGCGACGATCTGGAGGCCGCGGCGCTCTACAGCCTCATCGAGCGGTCGGTGGCGCCCAAGTTCTACGACCGCGACGACGGCGGCGTTCCAGTGCGGTGGGTCGAGATGGTCCGCCACACCCTCGAGGTACTCGGCCCGAAGGTGCTCGCTTCACGGATGGTGCGCGACTACACCGAGAAGTACTACGCGCCGGCCGCGCAGTCGCTGCGCCGCACCGTCGAGCCCCGCGAAGAGGGCGGCGTGCCGTTCGGTGCGGCCTGGGACCTGGCCGCCTACCGTCAGCGCGCGCAGGAGGCATGGCCGAAGATCCAGATCACCGACGTCGACAGCACCGGCTTGCCGGACATTCCGCTGCTCGGCTCCGAGCTCACGCTCACCGCGACGGTGCAGCTCGCCGGGCTCAGGCCGGACGAGGTGGTGGTGCAGGCGCTCCTCGGTCGCGTCGACGCAAGCGACGCGCTGCACGACCCCGTGACGATCCCGATGTCGCACGCCGGTACCGCCGAGGGGGGAAACGAGATCTTCTCGACGACGACGCCGCTCCCGGTGGCAGGTCCCGTCGGCTACACGGTGCGCGTGCTGCCCCACCACCCGCTTCTGGCATCCGACAGCGAGCTCGGACTGGTGACGCTCGCCTGAAGTAGCGATTTCGGCGCGCTTACCGGCGCTGAGCGCACGGTAGCGCGCCGAAATCGCACATGACTCAGCGGAACCGGTCGAAGCACCGATTCTCGTCGCCGAGAACGCCGGTGCGGAACGCGTCCATCCGGGAGAACCCGGACGGCACCGTATCGCCGTCGACGTCGCTGGCCGCCAGCCCGTTGGTGAGCAGACCGGACACGGCTTCGTCGAGGTCACCCGCGGTAAGTGCCACGGTGTTGCCGTCTGATGTAGTGACCGCGTTGGTCATCTTCGTTGTCGCGACGCCGGTCAGGCACGCGGTGCGCAACGCCGCCTCGGCGTTGTTCAGCGTCAAGCCGCCGCGCTCGTGCTGGACGGCGAGCATGTACCGGGAAACCAGCACCGAGTACGCGGTGTTGTCGCCCGACACCGCGCCGCCGGGTTCGTCCTGCCCCGACGGCGTGCCCAGCTTCTCGAGGCCGGTCATGTCGATGGCGATCGTATTGGTGGCGGGACAGTAGGAGACCGGCGGACTGGGCCGAGCATCCGCGCAGTTCTCCGCAGCATCGGCATCGAATGACAGCTGCGGCGGGTTGTCGGGCTTGAACAACGTGCCGAGCGCCTCGACGACGGCCTTCACCGATTCCTCGCTGACCGGCCATTCGCCTGTTTGGTCCTGCTGCAGCTCGACGGGCAGGTCGCCGCGGCGCTGCACGATCTCCTTTTCGTCGATCGACTTACATGACGACGCACCGTCGGTGAACCCGAACTGGAATGCGGTGATCCGTTCGAATGCCGAGCCGTGCTCGTTGGCGCCCGGTGCGTAGTCGTTCTCGCTCGAGAGCGGGTCGCGGAACGAAATCACCGCCGCCAGTAGACCATTGAGCCCTTCGCCCGTGCTGAGGGTGAAGCGAGGCGAGTTGCCCTCAGCCACCCATCGCATGTATGCGCCCGCGAAGCAATCGG
The DNA here is from genome assembly GCA_046735135.1 of Actinomycetota bacterium. Classification (GTDB taxonomy): domain Bacteria; phylum Actinomycetota; class Actinomycetes; order Mycobacteriales; family Mycobacteriaceae; genus Mycobacterium. The sequence continues at coordinate 26,067 of JBKPSU010000068.1, read as the reverse complement.
CCTGCTGCTCGGCGACCAACGTCGGAGTGTTCTTTGCGTTCAGCTTGGCCTGATGCTGAATCGCGTGGCCGTACTCGTGGGCAAGCACGTTCGCGACGGCAACGTCACCGAAGCTCTTACGCAGCGAGGGCAGCAGTTCGCCACGGTCCCAGCCGATGGTGTTGTCGAGGTAGCAGTAGCCGGCGTTCACCAAGCCGTAGGTGTCCTCCCCGCAGAACTGCTGATTCTCGTATCCGCCTGCGTCCCATGAGATCAGCGCGTCGACGGCGGTGAAGCCGTCGTCGAACGTCTCGGGGTATGCGGTCTTCCAGAAGTCCTCGATATCGCTGACTGACGCCGCCGCGAGCCGGTCGATCTTGCCGCCATCGCCGTTCTGCACGTCGCGCGACGGTTCCTTCGCGTCGGGTCGCAGACCCGTCGGCCCGTCGACGGCGGGCATGCCCGCCACGCTGAACGGGTCATCGAACACCGAAACGGCGGTGCCCTGGACCGTGGTCGAACAGGACGCGACGGCCAGCGTGGTGCACGCGGCGAGGACGGCGAAGAGGTGTCGTCGGCTCAATGTCGGCGCCTTTCCGCATCATCAGGTGGGCCGAGATCGGCGCCCGAGAACTGCGTTGTCAGGATAGTGCGGCGTTGGCCGAATGGAGCCGTTCCAGTGCTTCCCGGACGCGGACCCGGTCCGTGGTGGCCCAGAACGGGGGCAGCGACGCGCGCAGATAGCCGCTGTAGCGCGCGGTGGCCATCCGCGAGTCGAGCACCGCCACCACGCCTCGGTCGTCCGAGCGCCGCAGCAGCCTGCCCGCGCCCTGGGCCAGCAGCAGTGCGGCGTGGCTGGCGGCCACGGCCATGAACCCGTTGCCCCCGCGCGCGGCGACCGCGCGTTGGCGCGCCGACAGCAGCGGATCGTCGGGGCGTGGGAACGGAATCCGGTCGATCAGGACCAGCGACAACGACGGGCCCGGCACATCGACGCCCTGCCACAGCGACAGCGTGCCGAACAGCGATGTCGACGGGTCCTCGGAGAACTGCTTGACCAACGTCGACGTGGTGTCGTCGCCCTGACACAACACCGGCGTGGACAACCGCTCGCGCATGATTTCCGCAGCTGCCCGCGCCGCCCGCATCGACGAGAAGAGCCCCAGAGTGCGTCCGCTCGCAGCGTTGATGAGTCCCTCGATCTCGTCGAGCTGCTCGGCGGATCCGGTGCCGTCGCGGCCCGGGGGTGGTAAATGCGCTGCGACATACAGGATCCCGGACTTCGCGTGCTCGAAGGGCGACCCCACGTCGATGCCGCGCCACTCCGGCGTCGTGTCCCCGCCCGTCAGTCCCCACGCTGAAGCCATCGCGTCGAAGCTCCCGCCGACGGTCAGCGTGGCCGAGGTCAGCACCGCTGTGGATTGGTCAAACAGCCTGCCGCGCAACAGCCCTGCCACCGACAGCGGCGCCACCCGCATCACCGGGCGGATAGTGCCGCGGTTTTCCTCGTGCTCGAGCCAGACCACATCGTCTCGATCGGGTATCGCGGGAACGAACGATGCGACGATGCGTGTCGCGGTGTCGCTGATGTCCGTCAGCGCCGTTACGGCCTCGGCCCGCGCCGACGCCGCCTTGGGGTCTGAAGGAGACGCGTCGATCGCCGACCGGGCCCTGCTCGCCGCGTCGCGCAGCGCGTTCAGGTACGTCGTCATCTCGCCGTCGAGGCGGTCGATGCGACCGGGCGTCGCGTCGTGGATCGCGGACGCGAACGTCGCCGTCGCCGCCTCGAGCCGTTGCACGAGTTCGGGTTCGACGAGTCGCGCGGCGCGGCGGTTGGCCGCGCTGAGAACGGCGTTGGACAGTTCGGCGGTCGCCACCCCCGTCACCCGGTCCACCAGGTCGTGCGCCTCGTCGACGACGAGAAGCCGGTGTTCGGGTAGCACCGCGGCGTCGGAGATGGCGTCGATGGCCAGCAGCGCGTGGTTGGTGACGACGACGTCGGCGTGCCCGGCGGTATCCCGCGCCTTCTCCGCGAAGCAGTCGGTGCCGAACGGGCAGCGCGCCGCGCCGATGCATTCTCGTGCCGAGACGCTGACCTGTCCCCACGACCGGTCCGGCACGCCCGGGGTCAGTTCGTCGCGATCGCCGGTCTCGGTGGTCGACGACCACGCGATGAGCCGTTGCACGTCGCGCCCGAGTGCGCTGGTCGCCGCCGTGTCGAACAGTTCCTCCTGCGGGCGGTCATCCGGTTCAGCTGCCGATCCGTTGTGAATCTTGTTCAGGCACAGGTAGTTTCCGCGGCCCTTCAGCAGGGCGAACTCCGCTGGGCGCGGTAGTGCACCGGTCAGCGATTCGGCAAGCGCGGGCAGGTCGCGGTCGACGAGCTGGCGCTGCAGCGCGATCGTCGCTGTCGACACCACCACGGCTTCGTCGGTGGCGACGGCGCGCGCGATCGCGGGCACCAGATAGGCGAGCGACTTGCCGGTGCCGGTGCCCGCCTGCACCGCCAGGTGCTCGCCGGTGTCGAACGCGTGGGCCACGGCCTCGGCCATCTCGACCTGGCCGGTGCGCTCGCTGCCGCCCAACGCGGCGACCGCGGTGGCGAGCAGTTCGGTGACTGGGACTGCGTCGGGCGTCGCTCCTCCTACGCGCCTGGGCCGGCGGGTGCGACCATCCGGGTCGAAATTGCGGGCTCGCCGCGGGAGAGCTTCAGACCGTCCCACGGCAGGCTGTGCAGCCCTGCGGCCACGCGTTCGCGGGCGGCGGCAAGGTCGAGATCCGCTACGGGCTCGCCCTGCTTGACCAGGGGCACAGTCAGGTCCCGCGCGACGAGGTCGGATTGCGGGTCGGGTTCGGCGGCGGGATGCACGAGTTCCTCGACGATGGTTCCCGACGCCTTGGCCAGCCGTGTGCCCTTCTTGCGTCCACCGTGCGACTCCTTGTGCGCGCTGCGCTTCTCCACCGGCCTGCCGTCCACCTCGACGAGTTTGTAGACCATGCTCGCGGTGGGGGCGCCCGAGCCGGTCACGACCGAGGTGCCGACGCCGTAGATGTCGACGGGTTCCGCGCGCAGCCCGGCGATCGAGAACTCGTCGAGGTCACCCGACACCACGATTCGGGTCTTCGTCGCGCCGAGCTCGTCGAGTTGGGCGCGCACCTGCCTGGCCAGCACCCCGAGGTCACCGGAGTCGATGCGGACCGCGCCGAGTTCGGGGCCCGCGACGTCGACGGCATTGGCCACGCCGGTGGTGATGTCGTAGGTGTCGACGAGCAGTGTGGTGCCGACACCGAGCGCGGCGACCTGGGCCCGGAACGTCGCTTTCTCGTCGGGACCCTGCGCGCCGGTATGCAGCAGTGTGAACGCGTGTGCGCTGGTGCCCAGCGCGGGCACGCCGTGGCGGCGCTGAGCCTCGAGGTTGGACGAGCCGGTGAAGCCTGCGAGGTAAGCCGCCCGGGCTGCGGACACGGCCGCGTATTCGTGGGTGCGACGCGAGCCCATCTCGATCAGAGGCCGTCCCTCTGCCGCGCTGACCATCCGGGCTGCGGCCGACGCGATGGCGGTGTCGTGGTTGAAGATCGACAGCGCCAGCGTCTCGAGGATCACGCATTCGGCGAAAGTGCCGTGCACGCTGAGCACCGGGGAGCCCGGGAAGTACAACTCGCCTTCGGCGTAACCGTCGACGTCGCCACGGAACTCGTATGCGGCCAGATACGCCAGTGTGTCGGCGTCGAGGAAGTCCGACAGCGACGCCAGGGCGGCGTCGTCGAACGTGAACTCAGCCAACGCTTCCACGAATCGCGCGGTGCCCGCGACAACGCCGTACCGGCGACCGTCGGGCAGCCGGCGGGCAAACACCTCGAACGTGGTGCGTCGCTGTGCGGTTCCGTCGCGAAGAGCGGCCTCGAGCATGGTGAGCTCGTATTTGTCGGTCAGCAACGCGGTGCTCACAACGCAACCGTAGCTGTTCTCCTGGCCCGGTAGGCCCAGCTATTCTTGGGCGCATGGCCACCCCAGCGAAGACCCGACCGGGAACTCGCGAGGAGAAGCACGTCGAAACCTCTGAGGCCACCGAGGCCCCGTGGGTCACGGTCGTCTGGGACGACCCCGTCAATCTGATGACTTACGTGACGTACGTCTTCCAGAAGTTGTTCGGGTACAGCGAGCCGCACGCCACCAAACTCATGCTGCAGGTGCACAACGAGGGCAAGGCCGTGGTGTCGGCAGGCAGCCGCGAGTCCATGGAGGTCGACGTATCCAAGCTGCATGCCGCGGGCCTGTGGGCGACCATGCAGCAGGACCGCTGAGCAAGGAATCGGAGCCGGGACTCAATAGTGCGCAAGTGGAAGCGGGTCGACACCGCAGACGGTCCGCGCTTCCGTTCGGCGTTGGCCTCGCATGAGGCGGCGCTGCTCGAGAGCTTGGTGTCATCGATGCTGGCAATGCTCGACGAACGTGAATCATCCTCGCCCGCAGACGAACTCGAGGAGATCACCGGCTTCAAGACCGGTAACTCGCAGCCGCCGGAAGACGAGACGATGAAGAGGTTGTTGCCCGACTTCTATCGCTCGCCGACCGAACATCCAGCCGGCTCCAGCGCGACCGACAGCCTGAACAGCGCGCTGCGCAGCCTGCACGAGCCGCAGATCATCGTCGCCAAACGTGAAGCGGCGCAACGACTATTGGATACGGTTCCGACCGGCGGCGGCCGATTCGAGTTGACCGAGGACGACGCGCACGCCTGGGCGTCCGCCGTTAACGACGTCCGTCTCGCGTTGGGCACCATGCTCGACATCGGGCCGGAGGGGCCGGACCGGATGCCGCCCGAGCATCCGATGGCCGGCCATTTCGACGTGTACCAGTGGCTCACGGTGCTGCAGGAGTATCTGGTCCTCGGGCTGATGGACAAGAAATGAGCGCGATCACCGACGTCGGCGGCATTCTCGTCGGCCACCACCACCGAATCGATGCCGACGCGACGCTCGGCTCCGGCTGGGCCAGCGGTACGACGGTCGTCATGACGCCGCCGGGCACCGTCGGCGCTGTCGATGGTCGCGGCGGTGCGCCGGGCACAAGGGAGACCGATCTGCTCGACCCGATCAACTCGGTCCGCCACGTCGACGCCGTGGTGCTCACCGGCGGCAGCGCCTACGGGCTCGCGGCGGCCGACGGCGTGATGCGTTGGCTCGAGGAGCGCGAACGCGGCGTGGCCATGGAGGGCGGGGTGGTGCCGATCGTGCCCGCAGCGGTGGTGTTCGACCTGCCCGTCGGCGGATGGGGGTGCAGGCCGACGGCGGACTTCGGCTACGCCGCCGCCGACGGCGCCGCGACGCAGGTGGCCGTCGGCACGGTCGGCGCAGGTTCCGGTGCGCGCGTCGGCGTCATCAAGGGTGGGGTCGGCACCGCGTCGGTGACGCTGGGCTCTGGCGTCACCGTCGGCGCGATCGTCATCGTCAACGCCGCAGGAGACGCCGTCGACCCCGCCACCGGGCTGCCCTGGCAGGCCGACCAGATCGTGGAGTTCGGGCTTGTTCGGCCGCCCGCGGATCAGATTGCGGCCTACGCCGACAGGCAGACCGAGCTCAGCCCGCTGAACACCACGATCGCGGTGGTCGCCACCGACGCCGCGATGAGCCCGGCCGGGTGCCGTCGCGTCGCTGTCGCCGCGCACGACGGGCTCGCCCGCACCATCCGGCCGAGTCACACCCCCTTGGACGGCGATACCGTGTTCGCGCTGGCCACCGGCGCCGTCGAGGTGCCGCCGGATCCCGAGACGCCTGCGTCGATGACTCCGGAGGTGCCATTGATCACCGCGGTCGGGGCGGCCGCCGCCGATGTGCTGGCCCGGGCGGTGCTCGTCGGCGTGCTTGCGGCAGAGTCTGTAGCCGGAATACCGACGTACCGGGACATGTTGCCCGGAGCGTTCGCTGGACAGGCTTGAACAAGAGGAGGGAGCGTTCGTGCTGGTGATCCGCACCGACCTCGTCGACGCGATGGTCGCGCACGCCCGCGCCGACCATCCCGACGAAGCGTGTGGTGTGCTCGCGGGTCCCGAGGGATCCGACCGCCCCGAACGCCACATCGCGATGCTCAACGCCGAACGGTCGCCGACTTTTTATCGCTTCGATTCGATGGACCAGCTCAAGGTGTGGAGGGCGATGGATGAGGCCGACGAGGTGCCTGTCGTCATCTACCACTCGCACACCGCTACCGAGGCCTACCCCAGCCGCACCGACATCTCATATGCGTCCGAGCCCGACTCCCACTACGTTTTGGTGTCCACCCGCGACCCCGACGAGCACGAGCTGCGCAGCTACCGGATCGTCGACGGCGTCGTCACCGAGGAACCCGTCAAAATCGTCGAGCAGTACTAGGAAGGCCCGTAGTAATGACCGTTACCGTTTCCGTCCCGACCATCCTGCGCAGCCACACCGGTGGCGAGAAGCGGGTCAGCGCGTCGGGCGCCACGCTGCAGGCAGTGATCAGCGATCTGGAGTCGAACTACTCCGGCATCTCCGAGCGCCTCGTCGATAACGGCAAGCTGCACCGCTTCGTCAACATCTACGTCAACGACGAGGACGTCCGGTTCTCCGGCGGCCTGGACACCGAGATCTCCGACGGGGACTCGGTCACCATCCTGCCCGCCGTGGCAGGCGGCTGACTTTGGCTCGGTACGACTCCCTGCTGGAGGCGCTCGGCAACACGCCGCTGGTGGGCCTGCGCCGGCTGTCGCCGCGCTGGGATGACGGCGACGACGGCGCCCCGCACGTGCGGCTGTGGGCCAAACTCGAGGACCGCAACCCGACGGGCTCCATCAAGGACCGGCCCGCCCTGCGGATGATCGAGGACGCCGAGCGCAGCGGCGTGCTGAAGCCCGGCGCCACGATCCTCGAGCCGACGAGTGGCAACACCGGGATCTCGCTGGCGATGGCGGCCCTGCTCAAGGGCTATTCGATGATCTGCGTCATGCCGGAGAACACCTCGATCGAGCGGCGTCAGCTGCTGGAGCTCTACGGCGCCCGGATCATCTTCTCGCCCGCCGAGGGCGGCTCCAACACGGCGGTCGCGCATGCCAAGGAACTGGCGACGCAGAACCCCGACTGGGTGATGCTCTATCAGTACGGCAACCCGTCGAACACCGACTCGCACTACGACGGCACCGGGCCCGAGCTGCTGGCCGACCTGCCGGAGATCACGCATTTCGTCGCGGGCCTCGGCACGACGGGCACGCTGATGGGCACGGGCCGGTTCTTACGCGAGAACGTGCCCGACATCCAGATCGTGGCCGCCGAGCCCCGTTATGGCGAAGGCGTCTACGCGCTGCGCAACATCGACGAGGGGTTCATCCCCGAGCTGTACGACCCGCAGGTGCTTACGACACGGTTCTCGGTCGGCTCGTTCGATGCGGTCAAGCGGACCCGCGAGCTGGTTCAGGTCGAGGGCATCTTCGCGGGCATTTCAACGGGCGCGGTGCTGCACGCGGCGCTCGGTGTCGCGGCGAAAGCTGTCACCGCGAACCAGCGCGCCGACGTCGCGTTCGTGGTGGCCGATGCCGGGTGGAAGTATCTGTCGACCGGTGCATACGCCGGTAGCCTGGACGAAGCGGAAGACGCTTTGGAAGGGCAGCTATGGGCATGACCGGACCGGGTTATGCGACCCAGCCCGCGGCGGCGAAGAAACGGCCGGCGTGGCTGGTCGGTGGTGTCACCATGGTGTCCTTCATCGCGCTGCTGTACGTCATCGAGCTTTTCGACTCGCTGTCCAACCACCGCCTGGACCAGAACGGCATCCGGCCGCTGGAGGCGGACGGATTGTGGGGCATCGTCTTCGCGCCGCTACTGCACGCGAACTGGGATCACTTGATCGCCAACACCGTGCCCGCGTTGATCCTTGGCTTCCTGATGACGCTGGCGGGGCTGTCCCGCTTCATCTTCGCCACGGCCATCGTCTGGATTGTCGGTGGCTTCGGCACGTGGCTGATCGGCAACCTCGGCACGCACTGTCCGTATGTCGGTGTGAGTTGCGAATCCAATCACATCGGCGCGTCCGGCCTCATCTTCGGCTGGCTGGCGTTCCTGATCGTGTTCGGGTTCTTCACGCGCAAGCTGTGGGAGATCGTGGTCGGGGTCGTCGTGCTGTTCGTTTATGGCGGCGTCCTTCTCGGCGTGCTGCCGGGCACGTACGGGGTGTCGTGGCAGGGCCACCTGTGCGGGGCGATCGCGGGCGTGATCGCGGCCTACCTGTTGTCAGGGCCGGAGCGAAAGGCTCGGGAAGCGCGCAAGCGTGGCGTCCCGTCGTCGCTGCCGCCAACGCTGCGGACGTGACGTCGCCACTGGCGCCGGTCGGGATCTTCGATTCCGGTGTCGGCGGACTGACCGTCGCGCGGGCGATCATCGACCAGTTGCCCGACGAAGACATCGTCTACGTCGGAGACACCGGCAACGGCCCGTACGGTCCGCTGACCATCCCCGAGATCCGCGCGCATGCGCTGGCGATCGGTGACGACCTCGTCGAGCGCGGCGTCAAGGCCTTGGTCATCGCGTGCAACAGTGCGTCGTCGGCATGCCTGCGTGACGCCCGCGAGCGCTACGCGCCGGTGCCGGTGGTCGAGGTGATCCTGCCTGCGGTGCGCCGCGCGGTGGCCGCGAGCCGCAACGGCCGCATCGGTGTGATCGGCACGCAGGCGACGATCGCGTCGGGTGCGTATCAGGACGCGTTCGCCGCCGCACGCGACACCCAGATCACCGGGGTGGCCTGCCCGCGCTTCGTCGACTTCGTGGAGCGTGGGGTCACCAGCGGCAGGCAGGTGCTCGGCCTGGCCGAGGGCTATCTCGAGCCGCTGCAACGGGCCGGGGTCGACACGCTGGTGCTGGGGTGCACGCACTACCCGATGTTGTCCGGACTGATCCAGCTGGCGATGGGGGATCAGGTCACGCTGGTGTCCAGCGCCGAGGAGACGGCCAAGGATTTACTGCGCGTGCTCACCGGGCTCGATCTTCTTCGCCCGCACGACGCACCGCCGGCTCGCCGGTGGTTCGAGGCGACCGGCGATCCCGAGGCCTTCACCACACTTGCGGCCCGATTCCTCGGTCCGACACTCGACGGCGTTCGACCTGTTCAGCGTCACGTTGGCGCCCAATGATGACGTTCGTCTACCAAAGCGGTCATGTTTTCGTCATCGGGATAGTGGGCATGGCAAGCTAGTGGACGTGCGAATCACCGTACTCGGTTGCTCCGGTAGTGTTGTCGGGCCTGATTCGCCAGCGTCCGGGTATTTGTTGACCGCGCCGGACACCCCTCCCTTGGCCATCGATTTCGGTGGCGGTGTGCTCGGCGCGCTGCAGCGCCACGCCGACCCCAATGCCGTGCACGTGTTGTTGTCGCACCTGCATGCCGACCACTGCCTCGACTTGCCCGGCTTGTTCGTCTGGCGGCGCTATCACCCGTCGCCTGCGCCGCAGCGCGGACTGATGTACGGCCCGAAAAAGACCTGGGCGCGCCTGGGTGCGGCGTCGTCGCCGGAAGGCGCGGAAATCGACGATTTCAGCGACATCTTCGACGTTCGGCACTGGAGGGATCACGAGGCGGTGCAGATAGGCTCGCTGACCGTCGAGCCGCGCCTGGTGTGCCACCCCACCGAGTCGTACGGCATGCGGATCACCGATCCGTCGGGTGCGACGTTCGTCTACAGCGGGGACACCGGGGCCTGTGACTCTCTGGTCGATCTGGCCCGCGGCGCCGACGTGTTTCTCTGCGAAGCGTCGTGGACGCACGATCAGTCGCGCCCGCCCAATCTGCATCTGTCGGGCACCGAGGCCGGCCAGGCCGCTACCCGTGCCGGCGTCGCCGAACTGTTGCTGACGCACATCCCGCCGTGGACCTCGCGCGAGGACGTGATCAGCGAGGCCAAGGCGGAATTCGACGGGCCGGTGCATGCGGTGGTGTGCGGGGAGTCCTTCGCCGTCGCTCGGCATTGATGACAGGGGCACCGGCTAGGGTTGGCCCGTGTCCAGACGAGAAGACGGTCGCCTCGACGACGAGCTGCGTCCGGTTGTCATCACCCGCGGTTTCACAAGTCATCCGGCCGGATCGGTACTCGTGGAGTTCGGTCAGACCAGGGTCATGTGCACGGCAAGCGTTACCGAGGGCGTGCCGCGCTGGCGTAAGGGTTCGGGGCAGGGCTGGCTGACGGCCGAATACGCGATGCTGCCCGCGGCCACCCATGAGCGGTCGGACCGCGAGTCGGTTCGCGGACGCATCGGCGGACGGACCCAGGAGATCAGCCGGCTGATCGGGCGGTCGCTGCGCGCGTGCATCGACCTGGCTGCTTTGGGGGAGAACACCATCGCCATCGACTGCGATGTGCTGCAGGCTGATGGCGGTACCCGCACCGCGGCCATCACGGGTGCCTACGTGGCGCTCGCCGACGCGGTGACGTGGCTTGCGGCAGGCGGGAAGCTCGCGGACCCGCGGCCGCTCTCGTGTGCGATCGCCGCGGTGAGCGTCGGTGTCGTGGACGGACGCATTCGCACCGACCTGCCGTACACGGAGGATTCGCGCGCAGAGGTCGACATGAACGTGGTGGCCACCGACACCGGAACACTCGTCGAGATCCAGGGCACGGGCGAGGGTGCGACCTTCCCGCGCTCGACGCTGGACAAGCTGCTCGACGCGGCGCTCGCGGCGTGCGAGCAGTTGTTCGTGATTCAGCGGGAGGCGCTTGAGCAGCCGTATCCAGGGGTGCTGCCGGAGTCGGAAACGCCTGCGAAGAAGGCGTTCGGAAGCTGACCGAAGTGTTGGTGGCCAGCCGCAACCGCAAGAAGCTGGCCGAGCTGCGACGGGTTCTCGATGCCGCGGGGATTTCGGGCCTGACGTTGTTGTCGTTGGACGATGTCGCCCCGTTCGATGAGGCGCCGGAGACCGGCGCGACGTTCGAAGAGAATGCGATCGCCAAGGCGCGCGATGCGTTTCACGCGACAGGTCTGGCGAGTGTGGCCGACGACTCCGGGCTTGAGGTCGATGCGCTCAACGGGATGCCGGGTGTGTTGTCGGCGCGCTGGGCCGGTGTCCACGGGGAGGACGCGGCCAACACCGCGCTGCTGCTGGCGCAGCTTCGTGATGTGCCCGACGGGCGGCGTGGTGGCGCGTTCGTGTCGGCGTGCGCACTTGCGGCGCCGTCGGGGGAGACGGTGGTCCGCGGCGCGTGGCCCGGCCGGATCGCGCGAGAGCCTCGGGGCGACGGCGGTTTTGGCTACGACCCGATCTTCATCCCCGAGGGCTCGACGCGAACTGCCGCCGAGTTGACGCCGGAGGAGAAGGACGCGGCGTCGCACCGCGGCCGGGCGCTGGCCGCCCTTCTGCCTGCGCTTGGCGCGCTGAACCGGTGAAGCATCCATGCCAGCGGGATCGTCACGACGAGGGTTGCCGCGTAGAGCCCAGTCAGTGAGCCGGTGAACAGCGGCCACCGCAGAACGAGATTCATGACGACCGCCATGACAACCGCATGCAGCAGAAAGATTTCGTACGAGACCTCACCGAGCCACACCAGCGGTCGGCTGCTCAGAATCTGCGCGAACCGATTGGGCGAGCCGAGCACGACCGTGCCCACCACCAGTGTCGCGATGGCCGCATAGAGGCACGCTTTCGTGACCGGAACCCATGCGGGGTCGGTGCCGACGATGACGCCGCCGATCGGCGTCGCCACCGCGAGATACAACGCAACGGCCAACGGCACTGTCGCGCTGGCATTCCAGCGCGCGCCGACAACGCCGAGAACTGCCAGCGCCATGCCGCCGGTGAAACTGGCGAGGTGCGCGGGCAGCCACATGCCCGCCGCGTTCGGAAGCAGATCGGTGGTGTTCGCCACGACGAGCCACGCGGGTGTGATGGCGGCCAACGCAGCGAGTCGAATCAATGTGACGGCGGGTCGCCATCCCGCGCTTCGCCGCAGAAGCAGAAAGGCCAGTGCGGGCAACGCGGCGTAAAACGACACTTCTACCGCCAAGCTCCACATCTGTGACAGTCCGGGATGCAGATAGGTGAGTAGGAAGTTGTCGGTGTAGATCTGCGTCAGGGTGAGATAGCGGAGCAGCCCGTGCCACGTCTGTCCGGGGTTGGGGCCGGGGTGGAAGACAGCGTAGACGGCGAACGTCGCCAGCACGGCGACGAGATAGGCGGGCATGATTCTGCGAAACCGGTGCCGGGCGTAGCGCGCGAGTGACGGCGACGGTGATGCGGAGGCCGCCGCGGTCATCCACGGGCTGAACAGCAGGTAGCCAGAGAGTGCGAAGAAGATCGAAACGCCGATCTCCAGGCGCGCACAGATCGCCCCGAGGTAGCCGTGGGTGAGCGCACCGGTGGCGAAGGCCGCGTGGGTGCCGACGACAAGCAACGCGGCGAGGGCTCGCATACCGGTGAGCGCGGGGACACGAGGCTGTGCGGGGCCGCGCGGGAGGGTGCGGTTGCCGCTCGCCTCCAGGCTGGCTGACACTGCGTCGAGTGTACAGAGCTCCTAGCTTCGCTAATTAGTTGACGAGGTGCCCGTCGATGAAGTCGTGCAGCGCGGGCGCGAGATGAGAGACGCCCGAATTATTGAGCTTGGCGAGCAGGATGATGCCCTGATACTGCGCGAGGAGCGCATGCGCGAGCTGGTCAGGGTCGGTGCCGTCGCGAAGCACGCCTGCGTCGGCCGCTTCGCGGCACACCACTGACAGGTAGCTCTCCATGGCGCCCAGTTTCGCGGCGAGGTGAACGCGTAGGTCGTCGTCGGTCGTCGACAGCTCGGCGGCGAGGTTGCCGAATGGGCAGCCCACGGCGCGCCCGAATTGCGCCTCGAGGGCCGATTGGATTGCCCCGATGGCATCAGGGATGGCATGCATCTTTTGCGCAGGCGACGCGTCAGCCGTGGCCGATAGCCGCCGTTCGAAAGCCTTCGCGTGCAGGTCGATGACAGCCTTGCCGAGCGCGGACTTCGACGAGAAGTAATGGTAGAAGCTGCCCTTTCGGACGTCGGCGGCCTGGCAGAGCTCGTCGACGCCGACCGCCTGATAGCTGCGCTCGAGGAACAGCCGCGCGGCCGTCGTGACGATCCGATCGCGTGCGTCTGACGTCCGTGGCACCCTTCGACTGTAGGAGATAGTTGACCGGTCGGTCAACTTATGGCTACGGTGTGTCGATGACCGCTACGACCGAGATCTTCCGCACGCCCGACGAACGCTTCCGCGATCTGCCGGGTTACGACTTCGCCCCGAACTACGTCGACGTCGACGGGTTGCGGATGCATTACCTCGACGAAGGTCCGAGGGACGGCCGGCCGGTTGTGTGCTTTCACGGGGAGCCGAGTTGGGCTTATCTGTATCGCAGGATGGTCGGCCCGCTGGTGGACGCGGGCCACCGCGTCGTCGTTCCCGACTACGCGGGGTTCGGCCGCTCGGACAAGCCGACCGACCGGCGCTGGTACACCTACGACCGGCACGTCGAGTTGATTGGCCGGGTGCTCGGTGGTCTCGATCTGCACGACGCGATCGTGATCGGTCAGGACTGGGGCGGTCCGATCGGTCTGCGGTGGGCGATGAAAAACGCCGATCATGTTGGCGCGCTTGCGATCTCGAATACCGGTGTGTTCACCGGCCGGGTCTCGAAGGGTTTTCTCGCCTGGCGCGACTTCGCCGAGAAAAACCCTGACCTGCCGGTCGGCGTTGTGATCCAGGGCGGCACGGCAACTGAGCTGCCCGACGACGTCGTCGCCGCCTACGACGCGCCGTTTCCGAACGTCGAATCGAAGGCCGGCGCCGCCCAGTTCCCGTTGTTGGTGCCGTCGGCGGAGGACGCGGTCGGCGCGGCTGAAATGCGAGCGCTCGCCGATGAGCTGTCGCGGTGGCAGAAGCCCGCGCTGGTGGCGTTCTCAGATCTGGACCGCATCTTCCCGTATCCCAAAGCCGGCCAGGTCTTCTGTGATCTGATCCCGACCGTGACGGAGCAGGTGAAGATCGAGGGCGCGTCGCACTTCCTGCAGGAGGACAGGGGCGAGCGACTGGCGGACGAGGTGCTCAAACACCTCAGCTGAGGCCGGCCGCTAGGCGCCGAACTTCTCCCTGATGTCCTTGGTTTGGAAGTGCTCGACGATGATGCCGACCAGCGGAATGGTGCCTGCGAGCAGCACGCCGATGGTTTTGGCGATGGGCCAGCGAACCTTGACCGCGAGGTTGGCAGTGGCGAGCAGGTAAACGAAATACACCCACCCGTGCACGACACCGATCCAGGTCGGTGGGTTGTCCACTTTCACCACATAACGGAGCACTATCTCGTAGCACAACGCGATCAGCCAGATGCCGGTGGTCCACGCCATCACGCGGTAGGCCAGAAGCGCCTTGCGGATGGTCTCGACGGGCGTTGTCGGGGCGGGGGTTTCGGTCACGATTCCTTGTCTTTCTCGGCCAGGTCGGCAAGGTAGGCGTTGTACTCCCGCATCGCGGGGTCCTCGTCAGATTGTGTTGTGGGCTTGGGTCTTTCGGGCAGCAGCCCGGCTGGGATCTCGGTGACGGCGTTGCGGCTCCTGGGCTCGGGCGGCGCGTCCTCGTAGCGGACGAACTTGTAGTAGCCATAGACACAGAACCCGGCGAACAGCGGCCATTGCAGCGCATAGCCGAGGTTCTGGAAGGTGCCCGACGCCGATTCGAAGCGCGTCCACTGCCACCAGGCCAGGGCCAGGCAACCTGCGGCGGCGACGATCACCAACGCGATGAGCGCCGGCCTCCTACGCCGCGTAGTGGACACCAATCCACGGTACCGCGATACCCTTGGTGGGCTCGGCGGGCGTGGCGGAATTGGCTTACGCGCTGGATTTAGGTTCCAGTGTCCTTTTGGACGTGGGGGTTCGAGTCCCCCCGCCCGCACTGTTCCCTGAGGCGTCAACAAATGCTGACGCGTTTGAGAAACGTGCCCACAGGAAAAACCCAGTGCATGAAAAAGCTACTTCGTCGCGCAGCGGCCGTCGCCGCGATCGGTTTCGCTCCGCTGGCCTTCGTGACCATCGCGTCGCCCGCCGTCAGCCACGCGGACTGCGCCTGGGGCGAGTGGTGGGACCCGGTCGCCAGTGTGTGCCGTCCGACCGGCCTGGTTCTGCCCAAGGATTGCACGCCCGGATGGTGGGATCCGACGATCAACGACTGCCGTCCGCCGCTGGTGCCGCCACCTCCGCCGTGAAGCTAAAGTTCTGACGCCCGCACGAATTCACCGATTTCGACGACACGCGGCGGTACATTCGCGTAATGACAGCCCAAGGCCACAAACGAACGCCGACTCCATGTTCGGCGGCAAGGCTGTTGGCTCGTGGCAGGCCGGTGCAGTCGGCGATCGCCATGGCTGAATCGCTCACCGCCCTGCCGGTGGTCGGCAGCCGACTGGAACCACTCGTCACCATGACCGCTATCGGCGCGTGGGGTTCGCGCATGGTGCCTCGTGCGGTAGATGAGCTCATGAGGGATCGGCCCAGCCCAACGGCGTCCGCGCCGGATGCCGACGAGACCCCCGAACCGGTGCCCGTGCTCGCCGAGGTGTGCAGTGCGGCGCTTCAGGGAATCATCGGCGACCTCGACGGCATAACATGGCCGCTGCCCCAACGCATGGCGCCCGTGCTGCGGATGCTCGAGCAGCGACGCCGCTACCTGCACAAGACCGCGGTTCGCTACGGCCCCCACGAGAGCCAATTGCTCGACGTCTGGCGGCTTCCGGAGCTGCCGACGATGCCCGCGCCTGTCTTGATTTTCGTTCCCGGGGGCGCCTGGGTTCACGGCAGCCGCACGTATCAGGGGTCGGCGCTGATGTCACATCTCGTCGAGATGGGATGGGTGTGTCTCGCGATCGACTATCGGGTGTCGCCGCGGAACCGTTGGCCGCGTCACATCATGGACGTCAAGGCCGCGATCGCCTGGGCCCGCGCCAATGCCGACCGGTTCGGTGGTGACCGCAACTTCGTTGCCATCGCGGGGTGCTCGGCGGGTGGTCATCTCGCGTCGTTGGCCGCACTCACCCCGGGCGACGATCGATTCGAGGGTGAACTCGAACCAGGCGCGGACACATCCGTCGATGCCACCGTCTCCATCTACGGACGCTACGACTGGCACGACCGGTCCACACCGGAGCGTGACGGTTTCGTCGACTTTCTGGAGAACATCGTGGTTCAGCGCCGGTATGCACGCCACAAAGACATCTACCGCGATGCCTCCCCGATTGCCCGCGTAACCGAAAGCGCCCCACCGTTTTTCGTCGTTCACGGCAGCTCGGACTTCCTCATTCCGGTCGCCCAGGCCAGGGCATTCGCCGACGAGCTTCGCGCCACCTCTCGTCAGACAGTCGGCTACCTCGAACTGCCCGGCGCTCAACACGGGTTCGACTTGATCGACAAGAACTGCACTGGCTCCGCATGTACCGCGATCACGCTGTTCCTCAACGAGATTCACAGACGTCATACGCTTGCAGCCGTCTCGTAGCTGATTGCGTGGGGCGCAGTTGGTGGGGGTGAGCGGGTGAAGCGTCTCAGCGGCTACGACGCGATGTTGCTCTACAGCGAGACACCCGCCGTGCATACGCACACCGTGAAAATCGCCGTTGTCGACGGCGGCCCTTCGGGACTTGCATTCGATGAGTTTCGCGAACTGATTCGTCAACGTCTCCCGTTGCTCGACCCGCTGCGCTACCGACTCGTCGACATCCCGCGGAAGCTCCACCATCCGATGTGGCTGGAGAACTGCGAGGTCGATCTCGACTATCACCTGCGGCAAGCAGAGGCGCCGGGCGACGGCAGCAGGCGCAGCCTCGACCAGGTGATCGGGGAGATCGCGAGCACGCCCCTGAATCGCGACCGTCCGCTCTGGGAGTTCCATTTCGTCGAAGGCCTTGAAGCGAACCGCGTTGCAGTGGTTGGCAAGGTGCACCATTCCCTTGCCGACGGCGTCGCTTCGGCGAACCTGATGGCCAGGGCGATGGCGTACGAATCGGGTGATATCGAAATCGTCCCCGCGCCCGACCCGGCCCCCACTTCGCGCGAGCTGATCACCGCGGCACTGCGTGACCACGTCGGCCAGATCGGCCGGCTACCCGGTGTTCTCGGCTACACCGCCGCAGGCATAACGAAGATGGCGCGAAAGTCGTTGCAGCGCAAGCGACATCCCTCAATCACTACTGGCCTGAACGCGCCGGATACCTTCATCAACCATGTCATCACGCCGCGGCGGCTGTACGCGAGCGCGACATTGTCGCTGGCGGACGTGAAGGAGGTCAGCAAGGCGCTCGCAATCACCATCAACACACTCGTCCTCGCGGTGGCGGCTGGTGCGTTCCGCGAACTGCTGCTTCGCTACGACGGCGCCGCTGACGAACCAATCATCGCCTCGGTGCCGTCGAGCCTCGACCTGTCACCGGACCGGTTTGCGGGCAACGAACTCGGAGGCATGGTGGTCTCGCTGCCGGTTCAGGTGGACGATGCGCTGGATCGGACGCGGCTGACACATCTCGCCGCCGGCGTCGCGAAGGAGAACTATCGGCTGCTCGGCCCCGAGTTCTCGGCGCGATGGATGGAGTTTCTGCCGCCCGCGTTGGCCCCCACATTATTCGCGCGCGCGGCGCGGCGTGACGCGAAGCTGCGCGTGTTCAACGTGCCCGTCTCCAACGTCCCCGGACCGCGTGAACGCGGCCGGTTCGGCGATATCACGCTCAGTGAGCTGTATTCGGTCGGACCACTCACCGCGGGCAGTGGGCTGAACGTGACCGTCTGGAGTTACGTGGACCAGTTCAACATATCGGTGCTCGCCGATGACGAAACGGTGAGCGATCCTCACGAGGTGACAGACGCGCTGGTCCGGTCGTTCGGCGAGATCCGTCTTGCCGCAGGGCTGTCACCGGCAATGATTAGCGGCTAGACCGTTATCTCGCCCATCTCGCCCCACCCGGTGGCGTCGATCTCTGAGCTGATGATCGACGGGGTGGAGGCCAGCAGTGCGGGCGCCTCGCCGACGAACTTCTTGAAGTGCTCGCTGGTGACATGCTCCTTGCCTGCGTCACCATCGCGGAAGCCCTCCACCAGAACGTATTCCGACGGATCCGTCAAGCTGCGCGACCACTCGAAGAACATGTTGCCCGGCTCGTTGCGGGTGGCCGCGGTGAACTCCGCGACCTCGTCGGGAAAGCTCTCGACATACTCGGCCTTCGGCTTCCATTTCACCACGATGAAGATCATCTGCTGCTCCTTAAGGCGTGAGAATGGCCCGGCCCCGAACGTTACCGTTGTCGAGATCGGTTATCGCGGACTGGAAGTCGTCGAGGGCGTACTTCTGAGTGTGCAGGTTCACCGCACCGCTTGCGGCGAGCGCCATCAGGTCGCACAGGTCGTTGTATGACCCGACCAGGTTGCCGATGAAGTTGATTTCGGTAGAGACGATGTCGATCGTCGGCACGTTGATGTTCTCGCCGTATCCGACGACGTGGTAGTCACCCGCGCGCCGCAGCATCGCGACGCCTTCTGCGGTGGCGCCGCCCTCGCCGACGAAGTCGACGACGGTCTCTGCTCCGTTGCCGTCGGTCAGCGACAGCACTTGGTCCACCTGACTGCCGTCGGCCACCACGCCGTGGTCGGCACCGATCGCCTCGGCGAGCTTGAGCGCCTCCGGATTGCGGTCGACGACAATCAGCGTTGCAGGCGACAGCGCCTTGAGTACCTGAATTCCGATGTGGCCCAAGCCTCCTGCGCCGATGATGACGCACTTGTCGCGCGGTGTGAGGCGTCGCGCCGCCTTGGCCGCGGCGTGATACGCCGTCAGGCCCGCGTCGGCCAGCGCCGCGACGTCCGAAGGCTCCAGCGCATCGTCGATCTTCACGACGCTGCGCGCAGAGGTCTTCAGGTAGTCCGCATACCCGCCATCGGTGTCGATGCCGGGAAACGAGTTGGCCTCGCAATGTACGTCGTCACCCGAGCGGCACGCACGGCACAGCCCGCAGGTGACCAGCGGATGCACGATGACCTTGTCGCCCTCACGCACGTTGGTCACCGCGGACCCGACGGCGTCGACCCAGCCGGCGTTCTCGTGACCGATCGTGTACGGCAACTGAACCTGTGACTTCTCCGCCCACTGGCCCTCGAGGATGTGCAGGTCGGTCCGGCACACCCCGGCTCCGCCGATCTTGACGACGACGTCGAATGGACCGTTCGGTGTCGGAACAGGCACCTCTTTCATCTCGAGGTTCTGGTGATAGCCGACCACCTGGACGGCGCGCATCGTGCTCATCGGAGTGCTCCTTCTTTCGTCATCAGGGTGTTCAGCGGGATGAAGGTATTCGCGTCGGCTTCCCCGTAGCGCGTTCGCAACAACCCGCGACAGAAGTGGGCGTTGCCGTCGATCGAGATTCGCGTCGAGCGGGCCCGCCGCAGCGCCAGAGGCACGTCATCGGGCGCATAGCCCTGGCCGCGGTGGTCAACCATCACCAAAGCCCCGGGCGCCGTGGACAATCCGATCGCGTCGCGACGCCGCATGAGCGCCTCACGATTGGCGTCCGCAGGCAGATCTTCCAGCCTGACATCGCCCAGCGAGGACTCGGAGCGCTGCGAATCGACTCGCAACAACGCCGTGAGGCACCGCTCCATCGCCGCCGTGTGAGCCTTTCGCCGGAACGTCTCCCGCAACTCGTCGAGGCTCTCGTCGGCCTCGTGCCGAAACGTGCCGCGGTAGCCCGCGTCCGCGGCCAAGCCTGCGTTGATGATGTCGGAGTCGTGGTGGTCGTCCAGCTCGACCACGACCCGTCGCGTCCAATCCAGGTTGCTCAGAACGTCCTTCGCGTCCGATGCCATCAGATAGGCGAAGTTCGGCGAGCAGAACGACGTGGGTAGCCGCAGGTGCACCTTGACGTTTCCGCCGGGCGACACCACCAGCGAGCGGACGAACCCCAGCGAGGTGATCGACTCGTCCAGCTCCGGATCCATCACCGCACCCAGTGCGGTGTAAGCCATTTCGTGCCGGCCCACGTCACGCCCCCACGAGGTTGTCGGCACCGCGCGGGCCAACGGCGGGCTCGTCCGCCGACGGGATCTGCAGCTCCTCGGGCACCGGGATGTCGTACATCTTCGCGGCGTTGAGGCCGAGGATCTTCTTCTTCTGATCGGTGGTAATCGCCGCGTACTCGCCGAGATCCTCGGGGATCTGGAAGTCGACGAACGCCTCCACCAGCCAGCGCGGCGTCCAGATCGCGTAGTCGGAGGCGAACTGAATACGGTCCTCGCCGATCCAGTACAGCAACTCGCCGACGATCTGGGCGAAGTAGCGCGGCCGGGTGTGGATGAACGGCATGGCGACCGCCAGGCCCGCATGGACGTTCGGCTCCTGCGTGGCGATCCAGCAGAAGTCCTCCAATCGCGGCAGGCCGCAATGCTCGACGATGAAATTGAGGTCGGTGAAATCGGTGGCGACGTGGTCGACATCGGCGACGTCGAAGGCGTCGCGGTCCAGCGGCCGGATCGTCGGCCCCTTGTGCACGTGGATGTTTCGGATGCCGAGTTCACGGCACAACTCGAAGTAGCGGTACGCCCACGGGTCGTCGAGGCGCCAGCCCCGCGAGTCGCCGTGCCACTCGGCGGTGTAGAGCTTCACACCCTTGAGCCCGAACCGTTCGGCGTCGACCTTCAGCTGGTCCATGCCGACCTCGCCGTTGCGTGGGTCGAAGTTGTGGTTGTAGGTGAGCTTGTCCGGATGCTTGGCCGCGAGTTCTGATGCCTCGTCGGTCTGGCCGAAGCCCTTGTAGTAGAACTCGCCGAGGTGCGCGGGCTGGAAGATTGCGTGGTCGACGTACCCGTCGGTGAACAGGTCCTTCATCAGGCGATCGCCGCCCTGGTACAGGTACTCGTCGTAGCCCCATACCTCGGACTCCGGCGACAGATTGCGGTGGTAGTCGTAGAAGCAGTCGATGAACTGCTTGCCATGGATGTTGCGCTGGTTCTCGGGCCGTGCGTCCCACAATGCGACGTGGGCGTCGACGATGAAATAGCTTGTGTCGTCCTTCTTGTACATGCGGGCTGTCCTTCTCTCGTGTGACGGCAATCACAACCTGTGGGCGAGCCTAGAAGCGCGAGCGGCTACTGCCGAGTGCCGTGGTGTCTCAATCTGAGACATGGGTGGGGCTGTTTTGGCCTGCGGGTCTTGCCACGCTTTGTAACGTGGATCACATGCCCGACGGGCTGCCCGAACGAGCCAACTTGCGACAACTTCAGCACGGTTACGTGCCGGAACGATTGCTTGCGTCCTGGCAGCGCAGCGAGGACTACGGGGTCCCGCTGGAGTCGGTCGAGCCGGTGTTCACCGGTACCGACGACCTGAGTTCGCTGTTCTTCGAATGCGGCAACGAGGTGTTGGCCGACCTTCACCGCACGCTCGCGAACGAGCCGGTCAGCATGATGCTCACCGACGCGGAGGGCGTTGTGCTGTCGCGATTGTCGGGCGACCGCACGTTGCTGCAGGCGCTTGACGACGTCCACCTCGCGCCGGGGTTCGCTTACTCGGAGCGAGAGGTGGGCACAAACGGCCTCGGGCTGGCGCTCGCCGATCGCGTGCCGACACTGGTGCGCGCCGACCAGCACTACTCGCTGAGCCTGTGCACCTTCACATGCGCGGCGGTCCCGGTTCTCGACCCGGCGTCGGGCCGACTGGAGGGCAGTGTCAACCTCACGACGTGGTCGCGGTCGTCGAGCGACCTGCTGCTGGCGCTGGCCCGCTCTGCGGCGAGCAACACGACGGCGTTGATGCTTGCCCGGTCGAGCGGGCGGCTTCCGCGGCAGACGCCGCGCGGGCAGGTCTTCCGCGTCGAGGTGCCGCGCCTGGAGCCCGGCTCCGGGACGTTGCATTCGCTTTCGGACGCGTGGAACGACGCCGTCGCGCACGCCGAGCGCGGCATGCGGGCCGGCGGGGTGGTTGCGGCTATCGGAGAACGCGGCTCCGGCCGGGCAACGGCCCTGGCCCAGGCGGCCCGTCACCTGTTCCCTCGAGACCGCATCCTTTCGGCGTCCGCTCCCGCACCGACCGACGTGCAGACGTGGCTCGGGTTGTGGGCTCCGGAGCTGGGCAAGTCGCACACCGCCGTGATCGTGCGTGACGTCGACCTTCTGCCGACGTGGGTGGCCGAGCGGCTGCGCGATCTCGTATTGCGCAGTGGCGGATCAGCTTCGGTACCTTTCGCGGTTACGGCCGAGCGATTCGAGGACATCCCGCATGCGCTGGCGGGACTGATCGACACCGTGGTCCCGGTAGCCCCGCTGCGCGAAAGGCCCGACGACGTGGTGCCGCTCGCCAACCACGTCGCAACCAGGACGCGCGGCAGGCAGTTGGCGATCGCTCCAGCGGCGGCACGGGCGTTGCGTAGCTACGGCTGGCCCGGCAACGTCGACGAACTGACGCAGATCATCGCTCAGGCGGCCGGCCGCGCAGACGTGATCGATATCGGCCAGCTGCCGCAGGAGGTTTTGGCGGGCAGCACCCGTCGCCTATCTCGAATCGAGGCGTTCGAGCGCGGCGAGATAATTCGCGTTCTCAGCGCAGCCGGGACGATGGCCGAGGTCGCCCGCGAGCTCGGGATGAGCCGCGCGACGCTCTACCGGAAAATCGCGCAGTACAGCATCGAGGTTCCGCGCGAACGCCGCTAGTCGGCTTGCTTGCTGAAGCAGACCAGGCTCGCGACGAACGCGAACACCGCGGCGATTCCCGCGATCGCGGCGAGCGCGGAATCGGAAGCGCCCCAACTGGCAAGGCATACGACGATCGCGATCACCGAGGCGAAGTTGAGCAGGAGCCCGGTCGTGGCGACGGCCTCAGATGCTGGCTGCTGGGCAATAGCCGAACGCTCAACCATGAAAGTTCCCCTCGTGACTAACCCGATCCTGGTGGACAGGGATTGCCCAAATCGGCCACAGATGAAACGCGCGACCGCGCTAGCGCGAAACGGATCGACCTTCCGACATCATGTGATCCAACAATACATTTGTACCGTAGACACGGTACGGCTGTATTCTCTACTCTCCCTATGTGATCACAGGTACCGGTGCCCGATGACCGTGGTGGATGAGCCTGGCCGGGTGGATGCGGCGGAGCCGTCGGCAAGGGAGCGGATCCGCAATGCAGCGCTGAAGAGCTTCGCCACCCAGGGGGCCGCCGCGACGTCGCTGCGCACCGTTGCGTCCTCCGCGGGCGTTTCCCTCGGGCTCGTGCAGCACCATTTCGCCACCAAAGCCGGCCTGATCAAGGCCGTCGACGACTACGTGCTCGCGTTGGTGCTCACGGCGATCTCCCGACCGATTTCCGAGACGACGGTCAATTCCGTCACCGAGGTCGGCAATAGGGTGGGCCGGATCACCGCCGGACACCCTGACGTCGCCGACTACGTCGGAAGGGCGCTCATCGACGGAAGCCCGTTGGGCGCCTCGATATTCGACGCCCTCATCGGGTTCGGAACGGCGCGCTGGAACCAGCGCAGTGAACGCGGCGAAACACGCCCCGATCTGGACCTGACGTGGGCCGCGATCAATTCAGTCGTGCTGGCTCTTGGCACGGTCATTCTGCGCGCGCACGTCGAACGTCATTTGCCCGATCCGCTGACGTCACCCGCGCAGCTTGCGCGGTGGCAGAACTCGGTCAATACGCTGCTGCGTGAAGGATTGTTCGGCAGCGCCGAATAAGCATCAAACCCTCTCGCCTGCAACCCTTTTGCGGTAGGTGGACGGGGTCTCACCGCAGAACTGGGTGAAGGCGCGCGTGAAGGAGCTGAGGTTGTCGAATCCGACGGCCGTCGACGTCTCCCGTACCGACTGTCCCGGCGACGCCAGCAGCGCCATCGCCCGCAGCATGCGGGCATGCAGCAGATACGTGCGCCACGGTAGGCCGAGTTCGTCGTGGAAGAGGCGTCGCAGAGTGCGTTCCGATACCGCCACCGCACGGCTCACCTCATCGGCGGTCACCGACTGCAGGTGCTCCTTCGTATATGCCGTCGCCGCGTCGACGATTGGGTGCTCGGCGGTCGGAAGGCTCAGCGGCGCTTCGTGATCCAGCGCTTCGGTCACCAGGTCGGCAAGGGTACGGAAGAACCCGTCGGATGTGTCGTCGCCCTGCGCGCGGTCGATCGGCCACCGCAGCGCGTAGATCATCATCTCCCGGAGCAGCGGTGACACGGCGAGGATTCGGGCGCGGTCACCGCCCTTGGGGATCATCTGCGAATCGAACATCACCGCGACGGTCTTGACGCCGGGGGCCATCGTCGCCTGGTGTTCGAGGCCCGCGGGAATCCAGGCCGCCTGCTGTGGTGGCAGCAGGTAGTGCGCCGACGCCGTCTCGACCTCGACGACGCCACCGACCGCGTACTCGATCTGGTGCACCTCGTGAGAGTGCCACCCGGTGGTCAGGCCCTCGCCTTCGTACAGGTAGCTGCCACCGAGCGCCCGCCCGCCGCGGCGCAATTCGATGACCCGACGGCCGTTGGCCGATTCGGCTAAACCTCTGTCCGATAGCGCAGAGCCGGTCACACCGCTAGACGGTACTACTGAACTATGCAGACCGACGACTTGATCCTGGTGAGCATCGACGACCACGTGGTGGAACCGCCCAACATGTTCCTCAATCACGTGCCGGCCAAGTACAAGGACGAGGCGCCGATCGTCGTCACCGACGACAAGGGTGTCGACCAGTGGATGTACCAGGGCAGGCCGCAAGGTGTCAGCGGACTGAACGCGGTGGTGTCCTGGCCCGCCGAGGAATGGGGCCGCGACCCCGCGGGCTTCGCCGAGATGCGCCCCGGCGTCTATGACGTTCACGAGCGCGTCCGAGACATGAACCGCAACGGCATCCTCGCGTCGATGTGCTTCCCCACATTCACCGGGTTCTCCGCACGGCATCTGAACATGCATCGCGAAGACGTCACACTGGTCATGGTGTCGGCCTACAACGATTGGCACATCGACGAGTGGGCAGGTTCGTATCCGGACCGCTTCATCCCGATCGCGGTGCTGCCGACGTGGAACCCCGAAGCGATGTGTGAAGAGATCCGGCGCATCGCGGCCAAAGGCTGTCGCGCGGTGACGATGCCGGAACTGCCTCACCTGGAAGGACTTCCGAGCTATCATGACGGCGAGTACTGGGGCCCGGTGTTCCGGACGCTGTCGGAGGAGAACGTGGTGATGTGCCTGCACATCGGCACGGGGTTCGGGGCGATCAGCATGGCGCCGAACGCGCCCATCGACAACCTCATCATCCTGGCGACGCAGGTGTCGGCGATGTGCGCGCAGGATCTGCTGTGGGGCCCTGCGATGCGCAACTACCCGGATCTGAAATTCGCGTTCTCCGAGGGTGGCATCGGCTGGATCCCCTTCTACCTGGACCGAAGCGATCGCCACTACACCAACCAGAAATGGCTGCGCCGCGACTTCGGCGACAAGCTGCCCAGTGACGTGTTCCGCGAGCACTCGCTGGCCTGCTACGTCACCGACAAGACATCGCTGAAGCTGCGGCACGAGATCGGCATCGACATCATCGCGTGGGAGTGCGACTACCCGCACTCCGACTGCTTCTGGCCGGACGCCCCCGAGCAGGTGCTGGCCGAGTTGACCGCCGCAGGCGCCGACGACGCCGACATCAACAAGATCACCTGGGAGAACTCGTGCCGGTTCTTCAGCTGGGATCCGTTCGCCCGCACACCGCGCGAGCAGGCGTCGGTCGCCGCGCTGCGCGCCAAGGCCACCGACGTCGATGTGTCGATCCGGCCGCGCAAGGAGTGGGCGCGGCTCTACGCGCAGAACACGTGATTTCGGCGTGCTGAGTTGCGCTGCGCGCAACCAGCCACGCCGAAATCGCTAGGCGTCGAGGACGATCGTGAGCTCGTTGCCTGCGCGCTCAACCCGCATGCCGGCTCGCCGGGCGATGGCGGCCACCTTGGCCGGATCGTCGGGTTCGGCCCTGCTGGCGACGAGCGCCCGCGCGAGCCTGCCCTTGTGTGCCTTGTTGAAGTGGCTGACCACCGTACGGTGGCCGTCGGCGTGTTCGGTGACCACGTCGACGACCACGGCGGACGCC
>JBKPSU010000067.1:0-11066 GCA_046735135.1 Actinomycetota bacterium | reverse complement strand
CTAGATCATGTCCTTCTCGGTCAGCCAGCGCATCAGGAACCAGCCGGCGAACACCGGTAGCCAGCACGTGAGCACCCGATAGAGCAGCACCGAAGGCACCGCGATCCCGGCCGGTACACCGAATGCGGCCAGACCGCCGATAAGCGCTGCCTCCACTGCGCCGACGCCACCTGGGGTGGGTGCAGCCGACGCGAGCGTGCCGCCGATCATGGTCACGACGGTTACGGTGACAAACGATGTGTCGCCACCGAACGCGGAAATGCACGCCCACAGCGCCAGCGCGGCACCGAGAGTCGTTGCGGCGCAACCAAGGACGATGATCGCAAGTCGCCTCGGCTCGCGCGCGAGTTCGGCGAGGTCGCGCAGGACCTCCTTGGCTCGGGGGCCAACCGTGGTCGCGACCCACTTACGCAGCCTGGGCACGACGAGGAACGCTGCGGCGGCCGTCAAGATCACCGCGCCGGCGACATAGAGGATCGTCGCCGACGGCACAAAATGTGATAGATCGGCCGAAGCCCCGGCGAATGCGGTGAACAGGATCAGCAAGACGAGGTGGGTGACCACCTGAACCGATTGCTGCAAGGCGACCGCGGTGGCGGCTCGCAGCGCGCCGAGACCACCCTTCTGCAGAAAGCGCGCACTGAGCGCCAGCCCGCCGACACCGGCCGGCGTCGTGGTGGCGGCGAAGGTGTTGGCAACCTGCATGAGAGTGAGATTGCGAAAACTCACCAGGCCGTCGGCGCACGCCCACAGCGCAGCGGCCGCACCTAGGTAGGTCAGCGCCGACACGGCCAACCCGAGCAGTCCCCACCACCAGTTCGCCGTCCTCAGCTCGGAGAAGAACGTGGGCACCGTGCTGACAAACGGCAGCGCGACATACACCAGCGCAACGAGAAGCACCATCTGAATGATCTGATTGCGGTTGAATCGCGTGACCGTTTGGGTCTGGATCTCAGCGGCGCCGGTCTGCAGTTGCACCTCGTCGCGCGCCGCCGTCATAAGCCCGCGGGCGTTCGGTATCGAGTCGCGGAGCCGTTTGGGCACTGCGGCTTTCGTGAGCCGCCGCGACGCCGTCAGCACGGCTTCCTTGCCGAAGACGCCGATTGCCGCGCGGACTGCGGTTGGCGCGTCATATAGCGCGCTCGTGGTGACCATCAACTGCGCGATGTCCGATTGCAGTTGCGCATCGGTGGCTCCGTACTCGGCATGGTCGAAACCACCGAACAGCACGCTGCCCTCGTCGACGGTGATCTTGTTCGTCCGCAAGTCACCGTGCGAGATCTGGCGATCGTGCATCACCCGCAGGGCGCCCCAGATGCGGGCCACCAGCGTCGTATCCACGACTTCGTCGAGCGGCGTGCCGCGCGTGGGCGCTTCGGCATACAACATCCACCCTCGGCTCAGCGCGCTGACCGCCAGCGGCGACGTATTGGCGAGGCCTAGATCGCCGATCGCGATAGCCATCAGCGCGCGGTGTTCGACGGTCCGGCGCATCGAGGCTTGGAACGGCGCGGTCTCACCGCCGCGCAGGGTGAGCTTTCGCCAAAGCTGGCGCAGCGTGCCACCACTGCTCTGATTGGGGCTGTACAACTCCAGTCCGGCCGTGGTGTCGTCGCTACACGCCGCCGTCAGCACGAGCGACCCTGATCCCGACAAGCGAACGACCTTCAACGTGGTTACTGTGCACCCGCGTCGAGTCATCGCCCGAACGGCATCGTCGAGTGGCACCTGCAGCGCTGGGGTACCGACGACGAGCACGACCAGCGCGCCGACGAACCACCCTACGGCCAGACCCAGCAGCGAGCGGGCGGGCACCACGGCGCTGACGACCAGATGGATCGGTACGAAGGCCAGCAGCAGCGTCCACCACCAGCGCCGCCACCGCGCTGGCAGCCACGGTCCGGACACCGTGAGCATCGCGGCGAGCATCGCGATCCATCGAGGATCGTCGAGGAATTGCGACAGAAAGGTCTTGGGCTGTTCAACGTCGAAGTGCCACTGCGGGGCTGCGATGCCATCGGGTCGGACCGACAGTGCGAGAGCGGCGATGGCGCTGGCGGCGGCGTAGGCACCCAGTAGTTTCCAGTGCTTGCCGGAGATCAGGCCCACCAGGATCGCGAACGGCAACGCCAGGATTGCGACACTGTAGGCCAGATAGACCAGGTTCGACTGGGTGGGCGTGAGCACGCCGACGATGTCGGAGATCGACTTCTCCAGGGACACCCAGTCGTAGCGGGTGATCAGCGAGCTGGTGATCACGACCGCGAGGAACAGCGCAGCGAGCACGAGCCGCAGGATGTCGCTGGTGCGCCTGCTCAGGGGTTGCAACAAGCTCCCCGAGACGGTGACTTCCCGCCCGTCGACTCGCACGCGGACTAGTTAACACCGACACCCCCATTTGCCGCTGCCTGCGACGGCGTCCTAACGCGGTCCCTCGAACAACAAGGCGCGAAGCGCGCGTTCGGCCATAGCCTCCGGGTGCTCTGTGATGTCGACGTGCGCGAGGTCGCTTCCGATCGTGAGTGTCGAGAGCCCATGCAGAAGCGCCCAGACCGGCCCGGCGCTCGCACGCGGGTCGCCGTCGGGCAAAAACTTCGCCCGCTGGCATTCGACGATCGTGTCGAGCAGGTCGCCGAAGGCCTTCAGGCCGGCCTCGAGCACTTCTGGGCTTTCGGTCTTGTCCAGCTCGGACCCGAACATCACTTGGTAGTAGTCGGGATGGTTGACGGCCCAGTGCACGTACGCCCTTCCCATGTCGAGCACTTGCGTTTGCAGATCGGTCTTGTCGGGGGCGGCAGCCGCGCTCAGTGTCTCGTGGAGTTGCACGAAACCCTGGGTGGCGACGGCGGCAAGCAGTTGTGATTTGTCGGCGAAGTGGCGGTACGGCGCCGCGGCGCTGACGCCCGCACGGCGCGCCACCTCGCGCAGTGTGAACCCCTTAGGCCCCTTCTCCTTGACCAGCTCCAACGCGGCTTCGGTCAGGGCGCGTTTGAGGTCGCCGTGGTGATAGGTGTCCCGCTTGTGCTCAACCGAGGCTTTCGACGGGTCGGGAATCTTCGGTCGCCTCGGCATGTTGACAATGCTAACATCACAGGATGTTAATAGTGTAAACATCAACGAATGGGAGTCGACATGTCGGAGAACTACGGCGGCGGGTGGGCCGTCATCACCGGGGCGAGCTCAGGTCTCGGCGCACTTTTCGCCGAGCAGCTCGCGGCACGCGACATGCCGCTGCTGCTCGCCGGACGCGACGAGGTTCGCCTACAACACGTCCGCCAGCGCGTCCTCGCGCAATCGCCGGACACCGCCGTCGAACTGGCGGTCGGTGATCTGGGAACCGACGCCGGCATCGAGAACCTGATCACCGTTCTCGGTGGCCGGGAGGTCGGTGTCTTGGTGAACAACGCAGGCTTTGGAACCTACGGTCCGGTGGCAGAAGTCGATGCCGGCCGGGAACACGAACTGGTCGCCGTCAATGTCGATGCCCTGGTGCGCCTCACCCACGCGGTGCTTCCCGGCATGCTGGACCGCGGCCGCGGCGGCATTCTGAATGTCGCCTCCACCATCGCCTTTCAGCCCGCGCCGTTTCAGGCGACCTATGGCGCGTCCAAAGCGTTCGTGCTGTCCTTCAGCGAGGCGCTGTGGGCCGAGACGAAGGAAACGGGTGTCAAAGTCACCGCACTGTGCCCCGGCCCGACGCGGACCGGGTTCGTCGACGCGCTCGCGGCCGACGTCACGGATGTGGCGATCTACAAAAACCTCGGTTCGCCGGAACCGGTGGTGGAAGCGGGACTCCGTGCGCTCGACCGCGGACGACCCGTGGTCGTGCCGGGTCTACGAAATCGGTTGCTGGCCAACGTCGGCGGCATGACGCCCGGCTGGCTGGCCACCTTCTTCAGTGCGCGGATGCTGCGGTCGGTGTCGGCATGAACGCTGCGCGCGAGGCGGATCGGATGGTCGCAGAAGTGCGCGACGATCCCGAAGGGCGCATCCGGCTCGCCGCCGAGACCTACGTCTTGGGTGGTTCGCGCCGACGGTACCGCCCCTACCGTCGGGCGGTCGAGGCCTTCATGCGGTGGCAGCGCGACCGTGGTGTCCTCAACGCGACCGGTCATGACCTCCCCGGCAGCCCATGGTGGCGGGCCGTCAATGAAGATCTCCTTCGAGACACCCTCGAGGCGAAGTTGTTGGTACTTCGAAACGATGGCGGCGTTCCGTCGACACCCGCTGTTGCCCACTGGGTGAGCTTCTTCGATTCTCCTTCTGCCCAGTCGTGGTACCTGGCACACAACGCCAGCGTGGTCGCCGGCTACCTGGCTCACCGGGTGCTTGCGTCGAACGAAACTCGGTCGGAGCGGTTCTTCATGAACGTGGTGCTGGTGCGGGTCTTGTATGCCTACACCGTGGTGCTCGATGTGAAACTCGCGCTCGGACGGTTGTCGTTCCTCGGGCGCTTGGTGGGTCACCCTCGGATGAAGACTCCGCAAGTACTACTGGCCATGAAGCGAGTTCTGCCGGAAAGCTATCCGATCTCTCCCACAGCGATCGAGGAGATCATCGCGGCCGAGAGCCGGGTGGGTTCAATGCTGGACTACGGCGTGATCGGTCCCCGCATCGAGGCGCTCTACCGGTCGTCGGCACGGGCGCTCGATCAGCCGCTCCTGCTGGACCTGATCCGGGACGGAACGCCTGCATACTCGTGGCCCGCAGATCAGCGTCATATGTGGAGGCATCGATCGCGGTCGTGGGTCGCCTCGGTCCTCGGCTTTCTGACACTGCCCTACGGGGGTCGCGTCGGTCGCAGCGCGCTGACAGCGTTGTCACAGGTGACCCGCCGCCTCTGCGTGCGAAGGTTTCGGTATGGCGCAAAGCGGCGATAACGGCAATATGTGCCGCGGATCGCCATGCCGTTAGCCGGGGGCGACATTTTCGCCGGCTATACCGTGGTTCGCCTCCTCGGTACGGGCGGCATGGGCGAGGTGTATCTCGTCGAGCATCCCCGGTTGCCGCGGTACGACGCTCTGAAGGCTCTCCCTGCCGAGCTCACTGTCGACCGGGAGTATCGAGGACGCTTCGTCCGAGAGGCCGAGATCGCCGCCCGGCTGTGGCATCCGAACATCGTCGGCGTGCACGACCGCGGCGAGTACAACGGTCAGTTGTGGATCTCGATGGATTACGTCGAGGGCACCGACGCCGCACAGTTGCTCCGCGGTTACCACGGCGCCGGGCTGCCACCCGAGATGGTTCTGCAAATCGTCTCCGAGGTGGCTGATGCCCTGGATTACGCGCACGATCAAGGGTTGTTGCACCGCGACGTGAAGCCGTCCAATATTCTTCTGGCCCAGCCTGATTCCAGACCGGCCCGGGCTTTGCTTGCCGACTTCGGGGTCGCGCGCTGGGCGCAGGACTCGGGCGGTCTGACCGCCACCGATATGACGGTGGGCACGGTGGCCTACGCCGCGCCGGAGCAACTGCTGGGCGATGACCTCGACGGCCGTGCCGACCAATATGCATTGGCCGCTACGGCCTTTCATCTCCTGACCGGCAGGCAGCTGTTCACGCACACCAATCCCGCGGTGGTCATCAGCCAGCATCTCACCGCCACGCCGCCGTCGATCACCGAGCGCGTCCCGGAACTCTCGGGTCTGAGCTCGGCTTTCGAACGGGCGCTTGCGAAGTCCCCCGACGATCGCTTCGGCTCCTGCATGGACTTCGCCCGCTCACTCGCACAAGGCCTCTCCGAGACATCTGATGAGCTACGCGCCACCGATCCGACGGTCTCGGCACGGGTCGCGCAGCGGCCGAAGGGATCGCGATCGCGCAGGGTCAGGCTCGCCGTCCTGGCGACGGCGGTGCTCGCTGTCCTCGTCGGTGCGGCGCTGGCGATCGGCTTGACTGTCGGCAGGGACACGCGGTCGAGCGCACCAACCGCACCGAGTGTGAGCACTCCGGCCGTGCCGGTGGTCCTGGTCGGCGCCGACTGCGCGACACTGGGCGCTGCCGGGGTCACCACGACGGGCAAACAAGCCTATTGCTCGCGGTTGTCTGCCACCGGCGACCAGATGTGGTCGATCTACCAGGGCTCCGTGCCGTCGCCGACGGACACACCCGGTCCCACCGACCAGGTCTACCCGGCGGGCATCGAGCAGCAGGTGCGTGTCTGCGTGAGCCAGACGGGGCAGACGCGTGCCAAGTGCCGCGAAGACATCCGCCAGGGCAACCTTGTCGGGCCGCCGTAGAGCGCTGCGGCTCTGGATGACGACACTTTCCTTTGTTCCGCGGGGGCGTGTGTCTGAAGCGTCAACACATGTTGACGCTTGAGCGAGTAGGCCCGACGGAGCCTGACTCGCGCGCCCCTCGCAGTCAGTAAGGCATACGACCCGGGTATGACGGAGCGTTGGACGTCGTCGATGTCATCGATGTCGTCGAATCCGTCATATACGACCCTGATTCGCTGGGGTTCGGCGCGGCGCTTGCCAGCGCTTCTGCGCCAATGATCACCATGCCCGCCAGAGCGCTTATGGCTAAGAGCTTGAGCGTCATGACCACACTCCGATCCAGGTGCGCGTCCTGAGCACACCCATACCTTGGATACGAGAGGGGAGCGCCACTTGGTTCAAATACGACCCCGGCCGGGGTGAGTATGACGACGACGGTGCGAGCTCGCTCTCGGGATGGGTCAGTCCTGCTGGAGCCGGCCGTCGATTCGCCGCCACAGGTTTTCGGGGTTGCCCTGCGCGATTGCGCTGGGCAGCAACGACTTCGGCACGTTCTGATAGCAGACTGGCCGCAAGAAGCGCTCGATCGCGCGTGCACCGACGGAGGTGCTGCGCGGATCCGAGGTCGCGGGGAAGGGTCCGCCGTGCACCATGGCGTAGCAGACCTCGACACCGGTGGGCCAGCCGTCGAACAGGATCCGGCCCGCCTTGAGCTCGAGCAGCGGCAGCAGCGCCGCGGCGTCGTCGTAGTCGGATTCGTCGGCGTGCACCGTCGCGGTGAGCTGGCCCTCGATGTTCGCCGCGACGACCTGCATCTCGGCGAAGTCGGCGCAGCGCACGATCAGGCTGGACGACCCGAACACCTCCTCCTGCAAGGCTTGTGACTTCAGAAAGCTCGCAGCGTCGGTCGCGAACAAGGCTGCCCGACAAGCGGTCTGGTTGTCGGCGGCTTGACCGCGGACGAGAAGATCGGCTTCACCGCTGAGCCTGGAGACACCGTTGCCGTAGTTGCCGGCGATGCCGGGCGTGAGCATCGGCGTGGCGGGGGCCTGTGCGACGGCGTCACGGGCGGCGCCGATGAACGCGTCGAGGCCGGGGCCGTCGGCTGCGATCACCAGGCCGGGGTTGGTGCAGAACTGGCCGGATCCCATCGTCAGCGAGTTGACGAACGCGGTGCCGATCTCGGCGGCGCGGCTCGACAGTGCTCCGTCGAGAAGGAAGACCGGGTTGATGGAGCTCATCTCGGCGTACACGGGAATGGGTTCGGGGCGACTTGCTGCGGCCGTCACGAGCGCCATTCCGGCAGAACGGGATCCGGTGAAGCCGACGGCCTTGATGCGCGGGTCGGTCACCAGCGCGACGCCAAGGTCCGGCCCATAGCCGAACAGCAGCGAGAAGGTGCCCGCGGGCAGACCCGACGAGGCGACGGCGTCGGAGATCGCCCTGCCAACGAGCTCAGAGGTGCCCGGGTGGGCGTCGTGGCCCTTGACGACGACCGGACATCCTGCGGCGAGCGCGGATGCGGTGTCGCCGCCTGCGACCGAGAACGCCAGCGGGAAATTGCTGGCGCCGAAGACTGCGACGGGACCCACTGGAATAGACCGCTGGCGAATATCCGTCCGCGGCAACGGAGTTCGCTCGGGTAGCGCGGGGTCGATGCGAGCGCCGTTCCAGCCGCCCTCGCGGAGTACGCCGGCGAACAGGCGCAGCTGACCCGTGGTGCGACCGACCTCGCCTGCGATGCGGGCCTGGGGAAGGCCGCTCTCGGCGACGGCACGTTCGACGAGCGCATCCTTGACGGCCTCGATGTTGTCGGCGATCGCCTCCAGGAACCGGGCGCGCTGCACGGACGTCGTTGCCCGGTAATCGGCGAAGGCGTTCGCGGCGGCGGTGCAGGCGGCATCGACGTGTGAGGCGTCGCCGTAGGAGTAGGCGGGTTCGAGCTCGCGGCCAGCGGTCGGAGCGAACGCGCGGATCTGTTTTCCGGAGCCCCGCACCGGCTCGCCCGCAATGAGCATCTGTCCCGTCAGGTGAGTGTCGGGCATGGTGGCAGTCATGGTTTCCTCGGCCTCTGGATGTTCCATGTGGTCGTTTTGACCGGTGTTCTGTCCTAAACGGTAGAAGCGACATCAATGCTCGTCCAAGACCAATTCGGGCACGACTAACGCGCGAATTGAATGAATGGTTACTCGTCTTTCAGGCCTCTTTCGCAGCTCCAGATGTCTATCTCCAGGCCACGGCGGTAGTGTCGGACCCGGATGACAGGCAGAGGGGGATAGCTATGGACCTCGTGCTCGGTCTGTCGGCGACCTCGACAGCCGTCCGCTGGGTGCTCGTCGAGGGGTGGACGGGCGACGGCGCTCCCGTGGACCGCGGGGTACTCGACATCACGGATGTCGAGACGTTCGACGCCGACGCCCTGCTGACGGTGCTGCTGGACGCCAACGAGGCAGTCGTGGAGAGCGGTGTACACGCCGTCGGCGTGACATGGACCGCCGACGGCGACGTCGCGGCGACTGCGATCCTGGCCGCCCTGGAAGCCAGGGAGCTGAACAACGTCGTATCCATCTCCGAGACCGAGGCGGCCGAAGCGCTGGCCTGCGGTATCGCGGATATTGCCGGCTACCAGGACACCGCGGTCTGCATCTACGAACCCGACGCCACGCTGGTCGCAGTGGTGGACGCCGACGGGGTCACGGTCGACCGCAAGGACCGGCCGACCGACGGCACCGACGACATCGAGCTGACCAGTAGCGTCATCGCCCTGGACCTCAACGATCGACAGCTCGACGCGATCTTCGTGGTCGGCTCGACCGAGCTCGAACCGGCCATCGCGGAACTCGGCACGGTCGCGGCGGCCCCGGTGATCTCGGCGGCCGAAGCCGACATGGCCATGGCGCGCGGAGCCGCGGTGGCGTCCGCGCTGGCGGTCAACGACCTGGACAGCCGGCCTGCTCCGCTGCTCGCGAGGGTGCGCGGTATGTCGAAGGCCAGCGTGCTGACATCCGTCCTCGTCGCCGCATCCGTGACATTGGTGATCTCGCTGGCGGTCGCGCTGGGGCTGAGTGCCGGCCCCGATTCGAAGTCCGAGAAGACGCAGAACGCCAATGCCACCGGCGAACAGATGAAGGAAGCGACGGTGCCGACGGCCGCGCGGATCGCCGAAGGGGCTCCGAAGCTGGACCCGGCTCCGGCCGCGAAGCCGTCGATGCCCGTGCCATCGGCACCCCGGCCTGCGCCGCAGGCGATAGTGGCGCAGACGATGATCGCGCCGCCGCCGGCTGCGGTGCCCGACTACGAGCCGCCCGCCGCTGCCGCTCCCGTGCCCGAATACGTGCCCCCGGCGCCCGCGTATGTCCCGCCGCCGCCCGCGTATGTTCCGCCTGCGCAACCGCAGGTGCCCGCGGTGCAGCCGAAACCGCGTCTGCGCGACCAGATCATCGAGCGCATCCCGATCATCAATCGGTTCCACGAACCGCAGTACGAGTACCCGGGGAACTGATCGCGCCCCGGTCCACGCCGGGGCGTCGTTCATCGTGCCCGACGGAGAGCCCGCGCTGCACTCGATGTGAGCGCTAGTGCATCTCGAAGTGCTGATAGTCCTTCGGCGTTCGCCAGTTGCCGCCCCAGCGCCAACCGCGATCGATGAAGGCGCGAACGACCGGATCGCCGTCGTGCAGAATCCCGGGGTCGGTGCGGCTGCGGTCCAGATAGGGCCCGCCCGTCGCGGGCTCGATGTGGCCGCTGCTGTCTACGTACGGATTGATCAGCGGATTGATGTCGATAGCCCGGCCGTACGCGTGCAGCGACGGCTCGTTCGACCCGGGTAGCGGGCGACAGTTGAACGCCGACGTGTTGTTGTCCTCCATCGACAGCTCGTCCTCAGCGCCGGGATAGTTGACGACGGATTGCATCTTCGCGATGGGGTAACCCAGGCTCTCCAATTGCTCGAAGACCGCGATCACGTCGGCGACCAGATCCCGATGCACGATCAGCTCACCGCGATGAGTGAGCCCGTCGAAACCGACGTAGTCGAGCTCGACTCGACGCAGCAGCTCCGGACCGACTGGACAGCCCGGCCGCCAGCTGGCGCCGAGCTCGTCGGCGGTCACGGGACTGACGGCAGCGGCCGCGGGTGCAGGCGATGTCGGCGGCGGTGGCGGAGGCGGCGTCGAACTGGTCGTCGTCGTGACGGACGGCGACTGCGGAGCCGACGTCGTCGGCTGAGGCGATGCCGTCGAGCTGCATTGCGCCAAGCTGGCACCCATGATGGTCAGCCCTATGAGAGTCGCGATACGCCGGTAGACCTTGATTGGCCCACGATAACGGCCACGGACGCGGTGCACGCGCCGCCGACGTCGTTGCCCGGCACGGCGGCGACGACGGGCGAAGCGCCGAGGAGATCCTGCGCGCCGCAGACCGCGCGATGTACAAGGCAAAAGCGCCAGCCGCGGGTACAAGGATGTATGACCTTCTCCATTCGTGCCTGCATGAGACGGGCCGCAATTGCGCTGGCGTCGACCGCGGTATTGGTTGTCGCATGCGCGAACGACGTCGAGTCACGCGGCGAGCCGAACGGCGGACCCGTGGACATCGCCACCGGGCTCGACGTGCCGTGGGGTATCGCGTTTCTTTCTGACAGCAGCGCGTTGATCGCCGAACGCGACAGCGCCGCCGTCAAGCGTTTGGCGGCGGGTGCGGTGACCGATGCGGGCGTGGTGGCCGGTGTCGCAGCGCGCGGCGAAGGCGGTCTGCTCGGCCTCGCTACGGCGGGTCAGACGGTGTTCGCCTACATCACGACGGGCGGGGACAATCGCGTTGTCCGGATGGGGTTCGACGGGACCAGGC
>JBKPSU010000066.1:0-22102 GCA_046735135.1 Actinomycetota bacterium | reverse complement strand
GATGGTCGGCGATGATCGACGTCAACCTGCGCGGCGTGTTGAACGGCATTGCCGCCGCGATGCCGGTGTTCCGGGACCAGGGCAGCG
Organism: Actinomycetota bacterium; assembly: GCA_046735135.1. Classification (GTDB taxonomy): domain Bacteria; phylum Actinomycetota; class Actinomycetes; order Mycobacteriales; family Mycobacteriaceae; genus Mycobacterium. The sequence continues at coordinate 22,015 of JBKPSU010000066.1, read as the reverse complement.
GTCATTTCGTGACGACCGTGTCCACCGCCGGCCTGAAGATCGTTCCCGAGATGGGCGTCTACGCGGCCACCAAGAACGCCGTCCGCACATTGATGGAGTCGCTGCGCCAGGAGTCCACCGACGGTCTCATCCGGACCACGTCGATCTCTCCGGGATTCGTTCGCACCGAGCTCGGTGACTCGATCGACGACCCGACGGCGCGCGCCGAGATTCGTTCGACGATGGACGCGATCGGCCTTGCGCCGGAAGCCGTTGCACGCGCGATCGCGTTCGCGATCGAGCAGCCACACGACGTCGAGATCGGCGAAATCGTCATCCGCCCAACCGTTCAGGGCTAGCCCGCACAGCAGTGAGCCTGCCGCCGGGGTAGCGACAGGCTCACTGGAGGAGAGGTGCTGTTACGCGGAGGTGGGTTGCGCGCCCAGCACCCGTTGGAGGTCGGGCTTCATCTGCTGGAGCTGCTGACCCCAGTAGCCCCAGCTGTGCGTCCCGTTCGGCGGGAAGTTGAACACGCCGTTCTGTCCGCCTGCGGCAACATAGGTGTCCCGGAACGTCTCGTTGGTGCGCAGCGTGAACCCTTCCAGGAACTGTGCCGCCATCAGGTTGCCGCCGTCATTGCCGGTGTCGAGATCCGCAGGCGTGCCGTTGCCGCAGTAGATCCAGATCCTGGTGTTGTTGGCGACCAGCTGGTGGATGTTGACCATCGGGTCGTTGCGCTTCCAGGCCGGATCGGAGGACGGGCCCCACATGCTCTCGGCGTTGTAGCCGCCCGCGTCGTTCATCGCCAGACCGATCAGCATCGGCCACCAACCCTCGGACGGGTTGAGGAAGCCCGACAGCGAGGCCGCGTAGATGAACTTCTGCGGGTAGTAGATCGAGTAGGTCAGCGCGGTGCTGCCGCCCATGGAGAGACCGACCACAGCATTGCCGTTCTGCGACACACCCTGGTTGGCCTCCAGGTAGGCAGGCAGTTCCTGAGTCAGGAACGTCTCCCACTTGTAGGTGTAGTCCTGCCCGTTGCCCTCCGAAGGCTTGTACCAGTCGGTGTAGAAGCTCGACTGGCCGCCGACCGGCATCACGGTTGACAGCCCCGAGCCGTAGTACCACTCGAACGCGGGGGTGTTGATGTCCCAGCCGCTGTAGTCGTCCTGCGCACGAAGGCCGTCGAGCAGATACACCGCGTGCGGGCCACCGCCCTGGAACTGAACCTTGATGTCGCGGTTCATCGCATTCGAATGCACCTGGAGATACTCGACGGGCAGGCCCGGCCGGGAGAACGCACCCGCGGTCGCCGCCCCCCCGGCGATGCCGATCAGCGCTGGGAGGGCCGCCGCCACGACGGCGCTGGCCGCCAGCCGGCGCATCCATTTTCCTCGGAATTTCTCTATCCACTTCATAACGGCAACCAACCCACCTTTCCAATTACTTTTCACAAGCAATTGCCGTTGCTTTGCGTGCGCCAGTGAATCACCCGCCACATACGTCACTCGCGTACCAACACGGAGTTGCCGCATCGCGAATGGCTAACGATTGCGACTCGGCGCGGACTCGGCGGCTTAGGACGACCCGCCGAACAACTGTGTGACGTGGTGTGGAGACAACTCCTCCAGGCACGTCACACCGAGCAGCCGCATGGTGCGACGGACCTGGTCGGAAAGGATCTCGATGGCCCGGTCGACGCCGGCCTCACCGCCGGCCATCAGTCCGTAGAGGTATGCGCGCCCGACGAGGGTGAACCGCGCACCGAGCGCGATCGCGGCGACGATGTCGGCGCCGGACATGATGCCGGTGTCCAAGACGATTTCGGTGTCATCACCGAGTTCGCGTGCGACGCTGGGCAACAGATGGAACGGCACGGGTGCACGGTCGAGCTGACGCCCGCCGTGGTTGGACAGCACGATGCCGTCGACACCAAGGTCGACCACCGACCTGGCGTCTTCCAGTGTCTGAATTCCCTTGACCACCAACTTGTTCGGCCATTGCGACTTGATCCATGCGAGATCCTCGAAGGTCACGGTGGGATCGAACATGGTGTCCAGGTATTGGGCCACGGTGCCCGGCCAGCGATCCAGAGATGCGAAGGACAGCGGTTCGGTGGTCAGCAGGTCGAACCACCAGCGGGGGTGCGGCACCGCGTCGAGAACCGTGCGCAACGTGAGCGCGGGGGGGATGGACATGCCGTTGCGGGCGTCGCGCAGTCGCGCACCGGCGACAGGAACGTCGACAGTGGCCAGCATCGTGTCGAAGCCGGCCGCGGCGGCGCGCTCCACCAGCGCCATCGACCGGTCCCGGTCCTTCCACATGTAGAGCTGAAACCAGTTGCGGCCGTGAGGGTTCGCTGCCTGGACTTCCTCGATGGACCTGGTGCCCAGCGTGGACAGGGAAAACGGAATGCCCGCCCTCGCCGCCGCGTGCGCGCCCGCGACCTCACCCTCGGTGTGCATCAGCCGGGTGAAGCCGGTCGGCGCTATCCCGAACGGCTGCGCGACGCGGCCGCCGAGAACGTCCCAGCCCGTGTCCACCTCCGCCACATTGCGCAGAATCGCCGGGTGGAACTGGATGTCGCGGAATGCCTGGCGCGCCCGTGCCAGCGTCAGCTCTTCCTCCGCTGCACCGTCGGTGTAGTCGAAGGCGGCCTTCGGGGTGTGCCGCTTGGCGATCCGGCGCAGGTCGTCGATCGTCAACGCGGCCGCCAGCCGTCGCTTGGTTCCGTTCAGCTCCGGCTTCTTGAACTGGATGAGCGGAGCCAGGTCACGCGGTTTCGGAATCCGTCGATCCATTGACACCCCTTAGTCTCGTGCCGTGGCCGTCGCACGCCGGACAGTTGCCCTGCGCTCCTCGATGGCCCGGCCGATGTCCTGCAGCAGCAAGGGTTTACGCTCCACCAGGTCCTCGAGGTGCGCGCGATCGATCTGCAGCACGGTCACCTCCTCTGTGGCGTAGGCGGACGCGGTCACCGGCTCGCGTGTGAGTGTGGTCTGGCCGAGGAAGTCGCCCTCGTCGAGGGTGCGGACGGGAACCATGACGCCGTCGTCTCCGCTTACGACCAACCTCACCTTTCCGTTGACGATGAAGCTCATTCGTTTGGGCACCTGGCCGGCGAACTGCAGCGGTTCGTCGGAGCCGTAGCGAGTGATGCGGACGTCGGGCAGCAGCCGGTCGTGATCTTCCTGCGTCAAACGCATTGTCGGGGCGATGATCCGGAGCGCCGAATCGACCCGCTCCTGCGTGCCGAACTCGTCGTCCGCTTCGTCAAGATGAAGCCCGGCCCGCCGTGACGCGTACCAGATCCACCGCAGGAAGGTCGATCTCGCGGCCGAGTCGTCCGCGGGCGAGCGCAACGGGATGGATGTCTTGTACTCCGTTGCGCCCGCAGGCGAACTCGACGGCACGGCGTCGGGCCGTAACTGCGGAAGAGCGACGGCCACTTTGTCCAGCATCGCGCGCACGTCGTCGGGCGGATCGTTGACCGCGAACACCGTCGTCACCGTAATAGTGTGCGCGCCCGCCGGGCGGCTGAGATTGGTGAAGGAGGCGGCGGCCAGCACGGAGTTCGGCATGATCTGCAGCCCGGTGCCGGTGTCGATATGTGTTGCACGCCAATTGACTTCGACCACACGGCCACGGGCCGACGGCGTGTCCACCCAGTCGCCCAGGCGGAACGGTTGCTCGAACAGCACGAACAGGCCGGAAATGATCTGCCCGACGGAGTTCTGCAAGGCCAGGCCGAGGACGATCGAGGTGATCCCCAGCGCGGTGAACAGTCGACCGACGTCGGCGCCCCAGATGAACGAGAACATCACCGCGACACCGATCGCGATCAGAGCGAACCGCGCGACGTCCAGGAAGATCGATGGAACTCGCTTGCGCCAACTCCCGTCCGGAGCGCCCTGGAAGAGGGTCGCGTTGAGCCCCGACAGCAGGAGAACAAGCACAATGAAACCGAACACGGTGGCGATGATGCGCACCGGCGTAGCATTTGCGGCTACCTGCGTGCCCTTGACGAGCAGGATCAGCAGCGCGCCCAGCGGCACGATGTAGTTGCGTAACAGGTGGATTGGCCGCGCGAGATAGCTGCCTCGCCGCGCCAGCGAGTGGTGCAGCTCGGTCAACAACACGAGGACGACCGGCAGCCCGATCGCCACCCCGGCTGCCCAGAGGAACCATGACGTGTCGAGGACGCTCGTCATGGCTGCCGCTCCGACAGCCGCCAGATCGGCTGCTCGGCGCCGTCAACCGTTATCTGCCCGGCGGAGACGAACGTCCGGGTGTCCCGCATCACCTCGTACACCTGTGTCGTCACATAGATACCCGGCTGCGGCACGCCACTCACCTGATAGGCGAGATTGACCGCTCCGCCCCAGAGATCGTAGGCAAGGCTGGTCCGACCGACCAGGCCACTTGAGACCGCGCCGGTGTCGATCCCAGCGCGCAGGCTCAGTTCATTGCCGGTCTCTGTGTCGAATCGCTCGATGATGCGCTGCATCTCGATGGCGAAGTCGACCGTCCGCCGCACGTTGTCGAGTCGTGGCACCGACAAGCCGCAGCTCGCCAGATACCCGTTGTGCAGCGTACGGACTTGTTCGACTCCGAGATTCTCTGCCGCAGCGTCGAACTGGCGCACCAACCGGTTCACGATCTCGAGCATGCGCTCCGAGTCCAGCTCCGCGGACAACTCATCGAGACCGACGATGTCGGCGAAGATCACCGTCACATTCTGGTGGTCCTGCGCGATGGTCTGCTCGCCTTCGCGATACCGCGCGACCACCGGCTCGGGCATCAGCGACCGCAGCAGCCGGTCGTTTTCCCGTCGCTGCTCGGTGAGCAGCTCGTCCTTGATGGCCAGATTGCGACTCATGTCATTGAATGTCGTTGTGAGTTCACCGAATTCATCGCGGGACAGCACGGGCAGGTTGATGTCGTAGTTTCCTGCGCCGATCCGCTGCGCGCCGGCCTCCAGCCGCCTGATCGGCCGTACGAACAACCGCGCCAACAGCATCGCAGCCAGACAGACGAAGAAGATGATCAGTACGGTGGACAGTACGAGTTTCCGGGTGAATGCCCATATCGGTGCGAAGGCCTCCGACGTGTCGATCTTCGCGATCACCGTCCAGTGCAGCCCGGCAATGTCGACGGGCCCATAGGCCTGCAGCGTTTCCTTGCCCAGATAATCGCCCGCGACCACTGTCCCGCGCTGTCCCTGCTGGGCCAGCCGGGTCGCCGCGGTGGCCACCGGTTGCACCAGCACCGTCGTCTTCTGCCGTATTGCGTCCTGGGCGACATCGGGCGGCGTGCCCGCCTTGACGACGTCATTGACGTACCTCTTGGGGTCTTCGACGAACAGCCTGGAGTCTGACCGCATCAGGTCGTCAGGCCCGACGATGAACGTCTCGCCGGTCTTGCCCACGCCCGACTCTTCCCAGCGCTTGTCCATGGTCATCAAGCTGTTGATCTTCGAGATGGGGAACTGCAGTGCGAGCACGCCGTTGACGCGGCCGTCGGAGCCGATGGGGGAGACCATCCATGCTGTCGGCTCGTCGGCGGGCTGGTAGTCGCCGAAATCTGTGACGCCGACGTAGTCGACGTCGTTGCCCTGCATCGCTTTGGTGTAGGCGGAGGTCAGCGTTCCGCCGCGATACGGACCGGTCAGGATGTTGCTGCCCAGATCGACTCCCTTGTACGCGGTGTAGACGACATTGCCCTGCGGATCGATCAGCAAAGCGTCCTCGAATCCGAATCGAGTCACGATCTCGCGAAAGAAGTCGTTGAACCGCGCACTTGCCGCAGACCATGGGCTGCCGTCCCGCGCGTCGTCGACCTTGATCGCCCCCAGCGGGTCCGCATTCGGCGCCGTGTAGTTCGCCTGCAGATAGCGCTGCGCGTTGGAGGTGGGCAGCAGACCCGCGACGTCGACGGTCCTGCCGGTCTGAGCATTCTCCGCCTTGGCGAACACATTGTTGTAGTAGGCCGCAATCGACTGCTGCTGTCCGGGATCTATTGCGGAGTTCTGCAGTTGGTCGAATCCCGCCGTGAAAGCATCCATGGCCTGTCGGGCCGCCTCACCGCGCGAATAGACGACCAGAGAATTCGTCATATCGGCGAATTTCGACTGCAGTTGCCGAGTCTGCGACTGACGGATCTCGGTCATCCGGTCGAAGACCGAGGCCTGCAATGACGCGCGGCCCGACGAATAACCGATGAAGCCGACCACGGCTGCCGACAGCACACTCGTGATGAGCAGCATCACGAGCAACTTCGACTGGATGCTCACTCGCGACATGATCGGCAGCCGAAAGGACCGGCGCCTCGGCGCTGAACTGCCTGCGACCCCGGTGTCCTGCTCGACCGTCGCCGTCCCACCGTTACGGCCAGTCGACAAAGGCGGCATCGGTGTCCTTTCGCAGGAATTGGCTGCCGGGCGAAGACTATCTGGTGAAACTTGACGTCATCATCACAGTAGGGAAATCGCGACATGCCGGTGACCGGGGATCAATATCAGTTGCAACGCTTCGTCGACGCGCAAGAAGGTATTTACGCCGACGTCGTCGAAGAATTGACGCAGGGCCGCAAGAGAAGCCATTGGATGTGGTTCGTATTTCCGCAACTGCGTGGCCTCGGCAGCAGCCCGACGGCCGTCAGGTTCGGCATCTCGTCGGCCGACGAGGCCCGCGCCTACCTCGCTCACGAACTGCTGGGGTCGCGGCTTCGGGAGTGCGCGAGGTTGGTGGCCCGAATCGACGGCCGGTCGGCTCAGGACGTCTTCGGATGGCCCGACGACATGAAGCTGAGGTCGTCGATGACGTTGTTCGCCCGCGCGTCCGAGGACAACGCCGACTTCGTGGCGGTCCTGGAGAAGTTCTACGGAGGCGAAGAGGACCCGGCGACGCTGGCGCGGCTGTGACGGTCAGCTCGGCTCGATGATCAGCCAGCCGTGCGGCTCGATCTGAATCTCGGAAACAACGTCCTGCGGCGGTGCGCCGGAGCCCGCGACGACCCGGCCACCGCCGAAACCGAGTTCGTTCAGCGACACCGCCATCGGCGCGTCGTCGATATTGAGGGCGATCAGCAACGTGTCTGACTCGCGGCGCGCCTGATACACGTACTGCGTGTTGGTGATTGTCACAACCGATGTCCGTGCGGTGTGCAACCACGGGTGTCGTCGTCGCAGCCCGATCAAGTACTGGTGCAGCCGGAAGATGTCCTGACCCCGGTCGTCGACACCCATCAGGGGGTAGGTGAATTCGGGCCGCACCGCGTCGTCGCCGCCTGCGCGCTCCTCCTTGATGCCGGTGTATGCCGACTCGTCTCCCGCGTAGACGCTCGGGGTGCCGCCGATCGTGAGCAGGATGGCCAGCGCATGTTCGAGATGACGGGTGTTCTCCAGCTTGCTCGCGATCCGGGTGACGTCGTGATTGCCGATGAACGTCAACGGGACGAAGACGTCGAGGAACTCGTTGTGCCGCTTCATCGCGTGGTCGAGCTCGTGAAAGTTGCCGTCGTTCAGGCTGCTCCAGATCGCCTTCCACAGCTCGTACTGGGTAATCGAGTCGAACCCCGCCGCGCGGACATGGCCCGCATAGTCGCCGTGGATGACCTCTCCGACGAACCACGCGTCGTCGAACTCTTCGCGGACACGCGGCAGGACCTGAGCCCAGAACCGGTCCGGGACGGCGAATGCGGCATCGAGCCGCCATCCGTCGGCGCCGCGCCGCAGCCAGTGCTTCATCACGTCGACGGTGTAGTCGACAACGTCGGGGCTGTCGTGGTTGAACGCGATCAGTTCGCCGTGTCCCTCGAACGTCTCGAAGTCGTCGCCCTTGCGGCGGAACCAGGTGGTGTCTGCACCGGCGGCGGCGTCGCGGTAGCGGGGGTGATCGGTGCCGACGTGGTTGAACACGCCGTCGAGCAGGACACGCAGACCGCGTCGGTGCGCCTCGTCGACGAGTGCGTCGAAGTCGCCGTCGTCACCGAGCCTTGGATCGATGCGGTAGTGGTCCGTGGTGTCGTAGCCATGGGTGCGCGAGTCGAAGATCGGGCCCAGCGCGATACCCGACGCACCGAGTTCGATGGTGTGGTCGAGCCATTCGACGATCCGGCGCAGCCGATGCTCGTCGGGACTCGGTGGCGGGTCGGCCGGAAACGCGCCGACGAAGCCGAGCGGGTAGACATGCCACCAGATCGCGTGCTCGACCCACCCGGGTTCGCTCATCGTCGGAACGTCGCTTCGTCGCTGGTGGCCACAGGCGCTGAGTTTACGAGAGCCGGTGCGACGATGAGTTTCGGGACTCGGCACGGTCCAACGATCGGAGTTGATGCAGGATGATGGACTTCGACCGGCACTGCGGCGAGATCATCGCGCAGACCGCGGCGCTGACCGGCTACCTCGACGGCGCCGATCTGAGCAGGCCGGTGCCGACATGCCCGGGCTGGAACGCCTCCCAGCTGATGCAGCATGTCGACGGCGGACTTCGGTGGGCGGCCAAGATCGTCGGCGCCCGCGCGACGAAACCACCGTCCGACGTCGCGCTGCGTGACCTGTCCGGCGCCACCGATGGGGATCCGACCGCGCTGTCCGCGTCCCTTGCGGAGGCCGCAGGCCGGCTGGCGGGGAACCTGACGGAGGCGGGAGCCGAAGCTCGGATGTGGTGCCCGGTCGAGGGCGGCGGGGCGGCTTTCTACGCGCGGCGCTTCATGCACGAAACCACGATCCACCGCGCCGACGCCGCCATCGCGCTCGGCGTCGAATTCCTGCTCGACACCGAGATCGCGGTCGACGGTGTCGACGAGTGGCTCGAACTGGGCTCTCTGCCTTTCCATTTCGACGTCCACCCGTGGATGCGGGAGTTACTGGGTCCGGGTCGCACCATCGGGTTGCATGCGACGGACACCGGAACCGGCTGGCTGCTTGATCTGACGGGAGACGTCATCTCGTGGCGCCGGTCCGATGACCAGGCCGCGGCCGGGATGCGTGGACCCGTGGCGGACCTGCTGCTGACGATGTACCGGCGCATCCCGGTCGACGCGGGCCGCGTCGAGCTGACCGGCGATGCCGGGCTCGTGGACTTCCGGCTCGACCGGGTCGGATTCGGCTAACTCACCTCGAGCCTGCACGCACAGGACGCGACGATGGGCACGTCCGCGCGTGCGGCGGCCAGCGCGAGCTGCTGGCCGATGATCCCCGCCTCGGCGGTCCGGCCCAGTCGCTGCAGGCATTCGTGGTATCCGTGCAGGCTCCACACGTTGGCCGGATGCTGGCACGGCCTGCTCAGCGTCGGATCGAGGCCGAGGTCTGCGGCGTACACGTCGGCGGCCTCCTCGACACGGCCCTGTTCCAGCAGCAGCGCCCCGTAGGCGTGCCTGGTCGGTTGCATCCAGCCCCACGGCTCGTCGTAGGGGAGGCTGTCATCGAGCTCGATGGCGCGCCGCAGGTGCGCGAATGCGTCGTCGAATTGCCCTTCCCGATAAGCGATTTCGCCATCGAGCATTTCGCGCGCTACGGCCAGGATGTCACGTGCGGTGTTGTTGAACAGATACCGGCTGTCGGGGATCGCGTCATACGCGGCGGCGAACGCCTCCCGCTCGGCGTGCGCCTGTGGCAATTGCCCCTTCGCGGCGTGCGCGACGCCGCGGGCGTAGTGGATGGTGGCGGCCGTCGAGCAGTACAGGTCGACATCGTCGGGCACCGGCTCGTCGATCAGCTCGTCCCATCTGCCGAACCGGACCAGCACGTGAATCCGCAACGGCACGAACGCTTCCAGCCAGTCGGCCATCGGCGGCGACTCGATCGCCAGCAGTTCAGGGGTGAGCTGTCCGGCGAGTTCGTCCGCGGCTTCCATGGCGATCGTCGAATTGCCTTCGAACATCGCGGAGTAGACGATGAAGTGCAGGTTGTGCGCGCGGTAGAGCGAGTAGAAGTTGAGCGGGCCCTCGCGATCGACGAACAGCCGATCCGCCTGCACCGCAGCGAGGTTCGACGTCACCGAGTTTCGATAATCGCCGCACAGCACGTCGATGTGGCTGGCCATGTGCTGCAGGTGGCCTGCGTCGGGCACCAGACCCCGCAACAGGTCAGCAACGGGCAGCGCGTCCTGCGGAGTGGCCGACATCTCCATCGTGTGCAAATACAGATGCAGTACGCCGGGATGCCGACGACCCGCACCCGTGGTCAGCGCATCGTCGAGGATTCGTTTGGCCTCCACGACTCGCGAGCCCGGCGCCGGATCCCCGGTCCCGGTGTCCCACAACGCCCACGCGGTGACGTTCACCAATGCATCGGCGGCCAGCGCCTGTACGTCGACGTCGTCGGGATAGGCCTCTGCTAGCGTCACCATCGCGTCGGCGTAACCGGTGTGGCCCGTCGCCAGCGCATCGGTGTCGTCGGGATCGTCGGTGGGGAAGCGGGCCAGGAGCGCCTCGATCAGACCGCGTTCGGTTGCCGACGCCCGCCCCTTGACCGCCAGCCCGAGTTCCATTCGGGCGCGGGCCAGCGAAGCCCTCATGTCAACCGGGTCGAATGCCTCCCACGCCTTGTTGTAATTGGGGCCGATGGAGTACGCGATGCCCCAGCGGGCGACGGCCAGGTCCGGGTCGAGTTCCAGGGCCCGCTCGAAGCAGCGGATCGCTTCGTCGTGGTTGAACGCGTATGCCCACACGAGCCCCCGATCGAACCAGACCTGCGCCTGCGGCGATGGTGTGTCAATTGGTCGGTGATAGGACCCGAGGTTGTAATACGGCTCCGCCAGATTCGCCGAAACGGTCATACAGGGCACGATAATTCACTCGCGATGCAGTGGCGACGATTGCGAGCAGACAGCCGACCGCACCCCATATCACCAGCGTGACAAGCGGGATCAGGGCACCGTTGCCGCCGAAGTAGGAGATGCTGCGCAACAACGCGACGCCGGAACCCTGCGGAACGATCCAGCTGAACGTGGAATAGAAGCTCGACAGCAGCGGCCTGCCCACCGGCCCCGCGGCCGCCGCGTTGCCGACGACAACCAGGAACATGGTCAGCACCATCGAGGCCACCGACCCGAACGCGGCCGCCACACCGGTGACAGCCCCCGCGACGGCCATCGCATAGAGCCACAGCGCCCCGAAGACGGCCCACGTATGGCCGGACAGTGCGCCGAGCACCGCGTCGACGTAGACCGTCACCACGCCGGCCAGCGCGGCGGAGTATCCCGCGAGAGTCAGGCTGCGCAGCACAAACCGGACGGGTTTGCGCACCTTGCCCATGATGTAGCCGAATACGGTGGCGCCCAACGACGCTCCGATGGAGATGAAGATGATGGCGTAGAACTCGACGGTGCCCGACGGGTCTGCGGCCGAGGCCGGGGCGACATCCTCCACGGAGGCGGGCAGACCCGCTCGTGCCGCGATCTGGCGGCCGACCGTCTCGGCGGCCGTGGCCACACTGCGGCCCCCGCCGCCTGCGATGTAGATCTTCATCTCGCCGGCCGGGCTGACGACGAACGCGGAATCGGCCGCGCGTTCGCGGACCTGTTGCCGCGCGACGGCGTCGTCGCCAACCTTGTTGACTACCAACGCATCCTGGCCGTCGATCGCACTGACGACCTGTTCGGGTGCGGCGGCCGCCACGGTGAGGTGGTGAAGGGTCGGGCTGGCGAATGCGCCGGAGTAACTTGCGATCATCGCGACGACGAACGCCGTCAGCGCGATCATCGCGAGAGCCATGTTCCGGATCCCGGACCGTGTCTCCTCGGGAGAAGCATGCCTTGCCATGTGAAAGCCTTTCTTGGAAATGACAATTGATTAGCGCGTTGCGGCGGCGGAAAGGCCGAGCAGCGCGCTGACGGTGTCCAGCGCCCCGCTGACCCTGCCGCGCAGGTCGGTGGCGTCCTGGTCTTCCATCCAGTCCCGCAGCACCTCCATGAACCCGCCGACCAGAAAGCGGCTGACCGCTTCCGGCGTCAGGCTCGCGACGGTGCTGACTGCGGGCATGCCCGCCGCGGCGATCTCCTCGCATGCCGGCGCGAGTTCTGCCCGAAATGCGATGACCACCCGCTGCGTGACCGCACTGGGCACGATGTTGCGGTACATCGCGCGGTGATCGGCGGCGAAGTCGAACAGCGCCAGGATGCGGGCACCGGGGTCGCCCGCGAGATCCGCGGTGGCCGACGCGAAGGCAGCGGAGAAGGCGAAGCCGACGGCGTCGTCGCGGTCGCGGAAGTGTTGGTAGAAGACCTGCCTGCTGACCCCGGCGCGCGCGACGATGTCGCCGACGGTGAGCCGGTCGACTGGTTGCTCATGCGCCAGTGCGAAGGCGGCGTCCCGAAGCCGGGCGCGAACCCGTTCGGCGCGGGGATCGACACTGTTCGTGCGTGCTGCCATAGCTGCAGCGTAGATCGTTTCGTAGACAACTGACTACGAAAGTTTAGGTAATCTAAGACACCTGCCTGACCAGGTGTGACGGCCGCGACTTCAAACGGTGTGCAGCACGGCGGCTGCCACGGCCAATATGATGCCGATCACCGCGGGAAGCATGTCGGCGAACCGATCGGAGGCACGCAGGTGGAACGCGATGGCCCCGATGGACAGCAGCGTCAGGCCGATCGCGGCCGCGATCCCGATCGGCGCCCACAGCAGCCCGATCAGCACCCCGGCCACGCCCGCTAGCTCCAGAGCGCCGATCATCCGCCATTGCATCGGCGACACGCCGAGGTGGTCACGAATCGCGAGTGACTTGGCGACGCCGAGGAGCTTGATGCTTGCGGCGAACGTGAAGAGCGCTGCGAGCAGCAGCGTCACCATTAGGGTGGCGGTTTCCACCACCGCAGATTACGACCCGGCGACCCGCGACTGTGCGGATGCGACGAACGGCTGCACGGTTGCCAGCCACGCATCGGGCTTCGACGCGAACACGACGTGCCCGGTGGGGAAGGCCTCGAATCCCGACCCGGGTATCAGCGAGGCGATGTCGTCTCCCCATCGGCGGGGTGCGGTCACGTCCTTGGTGCCCCAGGTGATCAGCACCGGCGCGGTGATCGCCGCCGCGGCGTCCCTCAGGTTGTGGCCGGGTTCGGTGAAGCTGCGCCACAGCGCGGCGGCAGTCCGTGCACCTTCGCGTGTCCTGCCCCGGGCGACAACGCGCTTCACGATCGCCCGATCGCCCGCGGCCCTGGCGTGCATGTACGCACGGACGAAGACGGGAAACACCAGGCGGGCGATTTCGGGCCTGCCCATGACCGCACAGAAGCCGCGGGTGGCGGCGTTGTGGTCGGTGAATCCTCCGGTGTTGACGAGGACGACGCCTGCGATGTGCTCGCGTCGTTCGATCGCCAACCGGCAGGCCGCGTATCCGCCGACCGAATTGCCGATCACGACCAGGTTGCTCAGCTCGAGCCGGTCGACGAATTCGATTGCCAGATCACCGAACTGGACGGCGGTAAGCGGCTTGTCGGGGGAGGGCGACTCCCCGTGGCCGGGCCAGTCCACCGCGAGCACGCGGTGACGCTGCAACAGCGAATCCCGCACCGCGTCGTAATCGGTGCGGTCATGAAGCGCGGCGTGGAGTAGCAGGACCGCCGGCCCGCGGCCCTGGTCGGTGTAGGAAACCGGTCCCAGTGACGTATCGATCGTCGGCATCGGCCTATCATTTCACCGACCGGCCGGTCGGTCAATTGAAATGTCCTGCGATATCTGTGAGGAGACCTCGATGACAGCGGACATCGGCAACAAGCGGCTCGCGGCCGCACAGCAGACGCGGAGCAACCTGATCGAAACCGGGCTGGTGCTGTCCGAGCAGCTCGGACTCGAAGGGTTGAGTGTGAACGCCGTCGTCGCTGCGGCGGGCGTGTCGAAAGGCTCTTTCTTCCATCATTTCCCGGATCGGGCGAGCTACCTGGTGGCAATGCATCGCCGGTTCCACGACACGTTGTTCGACGAGGTGATGGCCGTGATCGGCGAAATGCCGCCGGGCAGAGCGCGACTCGCAGCGGCGGCCCGCACCTACCTGAACGGCTGCTTGCGAGACCGCGGCGTCAAGGCGCTGCTGCTCGAGGCGCGCGGCCACCTCCCGATCTCCGACGAAGTCGTCCGCCGCAACCGGATGAACGTCGACGTGGTCATCGCGGATTTCCAGGCGCTCGGCCACGCGCATCCGCGTTCGGCGGCGCGGCTGTGGATCGCGGCGACCGCAGAATGCGCGTTGATCGAGCTCGAGGTGGGAGAGGCGGACGAAGCGGCACGGTCCAGCCTCGCCGAATTCACGCGCTGACCTGGAATTCGACTTCAGACTAGAAACATGTTCTAGTTCTGGGGTGCTGGAGTTCACCCACATCGGGGACGTCACATCCGAGGAAGTCGAACGGATGCGCGCTGTCTATCAGCCGCTGGCCGAGTCGGTGCGTGCGCTGGTCGATGCCACGATCCGGACGGAGGTCGACGACGACGAGGTAGCCGCGGTCAAGGCCGAGATCGACGCGGCGACCGCGCGGCTGCAGGCCAAGCAGATCGACGGCCCGTTCGGGGTGCGCTACACCACCGGCGGCGATCGGATGGCATGGGGAAACCCCGTCGTCGGGATCCGCAACCCCATCGCCCCGCCGCTGACGATCCACCGCGACGAATCGGGGGGTGCGTTCACCGACTTCGTCATGGGGGCGGCCTACGAAGGTCCGCCGGGATACGTCCACGGCGGCATATCGGCACTGGTGCTCGATCACGTCCTCGGGGAGGCCGCAAGCGACGGCAACACGCCGCGGTTCACCGGCACCATCACCATGCGTTACCTGCGCACCACCCGCCTGGGCCGGCTGCATGCCGAGGCGCGCATCGACCGGACCGAGGGCGTGAAGACGTATGTCGTGGGCCGCCTCTCGGACGACGAGGGTGTCACCGTCGAAGCCGAGGGGGTCTTCATCAAGCCCAAGTGGGCCCGCGGCGAGTAACGGTCACGACGACGTCGCGTCGCTACTCCCGACGGTGATGCCTGCCAGGCTGCGTGTGATCGCACCGACTTCGGCGACGAGGACACGTGCCGCGCCGTCCTCGGAGGCGATATGCGTTGCGGCGTCGCGCAATTGCTGGTCCGCGGCGGCCAACTGCACCGTATCGATGCTCCACGGGGTGGCAGGCGTCGGCGGATCACCACGCAGTATCTCGACGTAATCGTCCACGGCCAGTACGAACTCGCGGCCCATCGCCACGGACGGGTGCGGGGGCAGGCTACTTTCCAGCGCCGTGCAGGAGGTGGTGACGGCGTTCAACGCCGTGCGAAACGATCTCAGCCATCGTCTCAACTCCCGTGACTCCATGCGCGTCGCCCCGGCAGCGGCCTCGAATGCCGACCGGGCCCGGAACGCCCTCTGCCACGCCGCCGCTAGCGCGTCGGACGGATGGTCGAGATCGTGCACGAAAGCTTGGATGACCGTTGCGGCGTAGTCGATCTCGGTCTTGAGGAGTTCGCCCGCGCGTTGCCGTAGCCGGATCAAAGCATCATCGGGCACCAGCACATGCGCCAGAACCGCGAGGGCGCCGCCGATCAGCGCCGCGAGGAGCAGGTCGGTGATCGACGACGAGGCAGCCGTGATGTCCAGCAGGAACACGATGGTCGCCGCGAACGCCGCCGTGACAGCGATGTAGCCGAACACCGATATCGCATATGTGGCGCCGAGGAACACCACCGCGAGGATCGCGGCGGCGAGGCCACTGGGTTCCCACAGCAGCGTCACCGCGCACGCGACCACGATGCCGACACAGATTCCCGCGACCCGGCCCATGCACCGGGTATAGGTATGGGCCGTCTCCGGCCGCATCGCGAGCAGCACCGTCAGCGGAATCCAATGGCCCTGCGGCACTTCGGCGATCCGCGCGATCGCGGCTCCCGCCGATGCGGCGCCTGCGAGCCGAACGGCGTGCCGCAGAATCGGCGAGCTCAGATAAAGATGACCGCGCGCGACGTCGAAGCCGCCCTTCAATGCGGCGATCCAGTCGGAGAGATGGCGGCGGCCGAATCGCAATGTGTCCGCCCGGTGCAACTGGCGTGAAACGCGCTGCGCCACCGATGTTTCCGAGACAATCACCGCGGCGACGGCGGCATCGACGGCCTTCAGTGCGTATTCCGCGTCCCGTCGTGCCGTACGGCTCTGCGTTGCGATCGCCGCGAGGGTGTCGGCCGCGGCCGTCAAGAGGTCGCGCACCGCAAGCTGCTCGCCGGCCTTGCCGCGGAAAGCCATCAGCGTTTTGGCGATCTGCTCCGGCAGCGCATGCCAGTCCCGGTATGCGGGTGTGCGGCGGCCCGCCGGAGTGTCCTTCTTGCTGAACGCTTCCCTGAGCTCCAGTAGTTGCGCGGGATCGACCTGCGCAGCGGGATCGGCGGCGAGCAGCCTCGCATCGGCGCTCAGCGAGCGGTACACCTTGGTGAGGGCCTCGCGCTCGAGCCGCCACCGTCGAGGCGGCCACACCGAGATGAGCGCGGCCTGGACCAGACCCGCGAGGACCGCCAGCACGGCCGAGCTCAGGGCGGACAGGGCAGGCTGTGGCTGCTGGATGACGAGCAGAACACCCGCCGCCCCCGCGATGAGCCCGGCGGGTGCGCCGACCGCCCAGTGCATACCCGCGAAAAAGCACCACAGCGCGACCACGATGACGAACACGACGGTATGGCCGGCAGTCAGTCCGCCGGCCAACGTCGCGGCGCCCAGTTCCACCGAGACGGCCAGCACGATCGGGATCCGACCGAGTGGATTGTCCTGCAGGGCGATGGCGCCCGCGATCGCGCCAGCGGCCGCCGCCGAGGTCGCCGCACCGGACGGACCCCAGTACAGCGCGATCGCCGCGAGTACCAGGACGCCGAGCAGGCTGCGGGCGACCGCGCCGCGATCCGGCAGGGTCAGCCGTAGCCCGAGGCCCTTGCTCACTCGAACATTCTCACCCGATAGCGGTCGCGTCCGGGGCAAGCCGGCAGTTCGATGTGTCGGCCGTCAGGCCCGATTCAGCCGGTCCCGGACCGCAACCATCCGTGCGCGGAGCTCGTCGGCGGTGAAAGCACCGCGATCGATCAGTTCGTGCGCCGTCACCACCACCGAGCGCGCATGTACGGGGAAGTCCCGGTACGCGGTCTCGCCCAGTACGTCCTCGGCATTTCTGCGCTCCAGGTTGTCCAACGTGCCACGCCACGACAGGCACTCGCATGTGGCCTGCGCGGCCGACTCCCACGGATCCGGCTTGCGCTCCAGGTCGGGCAGCGCTGGCTGCCCCCGCGAGCCAGGCTCGAGGATGTCGAGCAGCACGTCGTACCGCTGGGCCGTCACGCGTTGGCCTTCGCGGCCGACGGCGGTCCAGAAGCTGTCCAATCCGCGTGCGGCAGCGCGACTCCGATCATGGTGTCGCGGGTGACGATCGCCTCGAGTTGCTCCTCGGTCCACCCTTCGGTGCCCTCGGGGCGCATCGGCATGACCATGAACCGCGACTTCTGGTTGGAGTCGTGCACCCGCACCTCGACGTCAGGACCGAAATGGAGACCGAACTCGGCGAGCACCTCCCTCGGCCAGCGCACCAGGCGACGGCGGTAGTTCGGCGTGCGGTACCAGTCCGGTGACATGCCGAGCACCGGTCGGGGATAGCACGAACACAGCGTGCACACGATGACGTTGTGTACCTCAGGAGTGTTCTCCAGGACGTAGAAGTAGGTGTAGTCGCTCGGTGTGCCGACGCCGGTCGGGTCGAGCCAGTCGATGCCCACCTCTTTGCAGGCTTCGGTGCCGTCGGCGAGTAGCCGCGATTTGAACTCCGGGTCGGTCCACGCCTTGGCCACCAGCTTCGAGCCTCCGCTCGGCCCGATCGACTCCGCCCATTCGGAGAACCGCCGGTGGTCCTCCTCGCTGAACAGTCCCTTCTCGATGGCGAGTTCACGCACCGCCCGCTCCAGGATCTCGAATTCGCTGACCGCTCCGGATGCCTGGATGGGGTCGTGCGCGCCGTGGTCGTGATCGTGGCTCACTTCTGCTCCTCCCTGGCCGGCTCGAGCCAGTGTTCGGAGACCTCGGTCTCGAGCGTGTCGATGTCGAACCCGGTGTAGTTGGGCCAGAGATCCTTCTGCAAAAAGCGCACCACGTAGAAGGGCTCGAATCGGCCGTTGCGCTCGGCGTCGTCGCGCCCCCACGCCTCGTCTTCGGGGATCACCCACTCGGGCCGGTATTCGACGATGACGCCGGACTTGCCACGGGTGAACGCCTGGGTGCGGGTGTGGAACAGGGTGGTGCCGTCCCGCACAGTCACCCGATCGCCGATGGCGTATTTGTATTCGGTCACGCTTTCGTCTCCAACCGCGCGCGCACCTCGTCGATCTTCGCCGTCAATTCGTCGGGTGTGATGAGGCCCTTATTGATGAGCACCTTGGCCGCAACGGTCGCCCAGCGCGCGTAATAGGGCAAACCGAAATACAACGTTGCACCGAGGTCGTTTTCGGCTCGCCTGCGCTCCTCGGAATTCCACGCGCCGCGCCACCCGAGGCATTCACACGTCACGTAGGTGTTCATCTCCCACTCCTCTTCGGCCTTCTCTTTGAAGGGAAGAGGCAGGTCGATCTGACCGCCGACGTCGTGCAGCACGTGCCGAAGAGCCGCGTAGAGCTCGTTGGAAATCTCGTAGGGCGAATCCAGCGGCTCGCGGTATACCGGCGCGAGGTCAGCTACCCGCCCCGAGAGCTCATCGAAACCGCGCGGTGGGGACATCGCTACCTCCGGTAAATTAACCCTGTCGAAAAGCCAACTGTCTGACCAAGACTGGTGTCGACAAAACCAATTCGAATTTATCCGAAGGTTCACCTTCCGCGCGGCAAGAACGCGGAATAGGTGCGTGGGCTAGGTTCGGGTGGTGGAGAAAGTGATCCTCACCCTGCGCGGAGTCGAGGCCGACGATGCGTGGTGCGCCAGGCTGCGTGCCCAGGTTGCCGCCGACCTTCTCGACATCGGGCTGCAGGGTTTGGCGATCAATGTCAGCGACGCTGAAGTACGCGATTCCCTGATGACGCTGACGACGATGGACCCACCGGTTGCCGCATTCGTCAGTGTGTGGACGCAGCAGTCCTACGGCGAGCAGGTGCGGAACGCGACGACCCTGCTCGAGAGGGAGTGCGACACGGTCGCGGCGTATCTCGTCACGGAATCGGTGCCGTTGCCGCCGCCGCAGACGGTGCCCGGCCAGCGCACGCCAGGTCTGGCCAACGTGGCACTGCTTCGCAGGCCGGCCCACCTCGACGAGGCGACATGGCTGGCCCGCTGGCACATCGACCACACGCCGGTGGCGATCGAGACGCAGTCGACGTTCGGCTACACGCAGAACGCGGTGGTGCGGACGTTGACCCCCGGCGCGCCCACCATTTCCGCGATCGTCGAGGAGCTTTTCCCCTCGGAGGCGATGTTCGACCTGCACGCGTTCTTCGGCGCGGCCGATGACGACGACCTGCGCGACCGGATGGAACGCATGGTCGCCAGCACCGCGGCCTTCGGGGCCAACGAGAACGTCGATACGGTGCCGACCAGCCGCTATGTCTATCGGAGCCCGTTCGACGAAAGACCGAAGGTTTCGCGATGACCCTCCAGATCGATGACGAGAACAGGGTGCGGACGCTCACTCTCGACCGACCGGACGTGCTCAATGCCTTCAACGAGGCGCTCTACGAGGCGACCGCGGAAGCGATCAGGGCCGCGGCAGCCGACCCCGAGGTCGCGGTCGTACTGCTGACCGGCAACGGCCGCGCATTCAGCGCCGGTAACGACCTCAAGGAGATGCAGGCGCGCATCACCGATCCGGCGATGGCCGACACGGGCAGCCATTTCAGTTCGATGATCGACGCGCTTGCCGAGTTCCCCAAGCCGCTGATCTGTGCGGTCAACGGGCTCGGGGTCGGCATCGGCACAACGATTCTCGGCTACGCGGATCTGGTGTTCATGTCGTCGGATGCGCGGCTGAAATGCCCGTTCACCAGCCTCGGCGTCGCACCGGAGGCGGCGTCGTCGTACCTGCTGCCGCAGCTCATCGGACGGCAGAACGCGGCGTGGCTGCTGATGTCCTCGGAGTGGGTGAGCGCAGAGGAGGCGCTGCGCATGGGTCTGGTGTGGCGGGTCTGCGCGCCGGACGAGCTTCTTCCCGAGGCGCGCCGGCACGCCGAGATCCTTGCCGGCCGGCCGATCCCGAGCCTGATGGCAGTCAAGCAGACGATTGCGGAGCCGTCCCGACCCGGTATCGAGGCCGCGACCGAACGGGAGAACGCCCACTTCGCCGAGTTGATGGGTGCCGCCGCCAACGCCGACGCACTGGCGGCGTTCACCGACAAGCGGCGGAGGGCAAGCTCGTAACGTGGCGGCATCACACAGGCCAGGCGCCGACGAGGTCGCCGCGCTGCTCGAGCCGATCCTGCGTCAGCGGATTCCCGGCGCTGAGGCGGCGCGCATCGTCAACTGGCGCGGTACCGACCGCGGCTTCTCGACCGAGACGTTCCTGTTCGAACTGGAGGTCGACGGGCCCGGTGGCGAACCAACCACGTTGAGGCGGTTGGTCTTTCGTCGGCCCCCGCAGATCGACATCTTTCCGGACTACGACCTGCTGCGCCAGGTGCTGGTGATGAACCGGCTTGCAAAGACGTCGGTCACGGTTCCTGCGGTGTGCTGGTTGGACCGCGGCGACGACGCCCTCGGCACGCCCTACTTCGTGATGGAACAGTTGCCGACGGTCGGCGGCCCCGGCGACGTGCCGTCCTATCACTCCGCAGGCATGTACTTCGATGCGTCACCCGAGCAGCGCGCCACGATGTGGTGGGGTTGCGTGTCGGCCATCGCCGACGTCCACGCGCTGGACTGGCGCGGGCTGAAGCTGGACAAACTGCTGATGCCCGATCGCGGCGGACATCCTGTGGAGCAGATCGTCAACTACTACTCCGACATGCTGCAGTGGGCGACGTCGGGCCAACCGCGCGCCGAGCTGGCGGCCGCGGCGAAGTGGTTGCAGGACAACATCTATGAGGCCGACCACCTCCGACTGTGCTGGGGAGACAGCCGACTGTCCAACATCCTCTACGGCCCGCAGTTGGAGGTCGCGGCGGTGGTGGACTGGGAGATCGCCTACATCGGCGACCACGAAGCCGACCTTGCCTGGCTGATCGTCACCGACTGGGCGATGTCGGAATACCAGGGCTTCCCGCGGCTGGAGGGCACACCGTGCCGCAAGGAGACGATCGAGCGCTATCAGCAACTGTCGGGCCTGCCGGTGCGCAATCTGCGGTTCAACGAGATGCTCGCCGCCCTCGCCCTGGCCTGCCCGGTGTCGCGGCTGCAAGCGCGGTTTCGCGCCGAAGGATTGCTCACCGACGACGTCGATCTCATCGGCTTCTGCGTCGAACGAATCAGGCAGTTGCTGGATTAGCGCCGCGCGGCCGACGGTGCGCCGTTCTTTGCGAAGTGCGCCTCGATGATCGTCCGCACGGTGCGCCTGCAGCGTCCGCACTCGGCGCCTGCGCCGCAGGCCGCCGCCACTTCCTTGGACGTCGCGGCCCCGTTGGCCACGGCCTCGCCGACCACGTGGCTGGTGACTCCGGTGCACAGGCAGACGAACATCTATTCACCCATCACTTCTCGTCGATGGTCATCAGATGGGCGAACTTGCCGACGAACTGCGTTGGGTAGGCGCCGAAACCGGCCTGCGACATCCATTCCGCGGCGGCATCGGGGTGGTCGATCCATTGGCGGGCGTTGATCTCGTTGTCGATCTCCTGCAGGATCATCACCTCCCGTCCATCGTCGAGCGCGCGGTAGACCCAGATCTTGCGGACGCCCCCGAGCTTGAACCGGTCGAGACCGTCGTGGATCTTGGTCATCACGTCCGGCACATCGTCGACCGACGACATCACGCCGACCACGATGCGGCCGACGTGATCCTCCGGGGACGGTTCGTAAAGGTCGATCTTCTCGACGACTTCGCCGCCGAAAATCGGCGGAATGTCGTCGAGGCCGGCGATATCGAACCATTCGAAAAGGGCGGGGGAGCGCAATAT
>JBKPSU010000065.1:0-8799 GCA_046735135.1 Actinomycetota bacterium | reverse complement strand
CGTGCTGGCCGACTGGTTTGCCACTCTGGCCGGTAAGGGGGGCAATGCGCTGGCACCGGCAACCAAACGCCGCGCACTCATCACGCTCCAGTCGGTGATGTACCACGCTCGCAAGATGAAGTGGCTGACCTACGATCCTTCGGCCGATCTGGAATCGCCGTCGCAGAAGTCGATCACGGCCACCGATGCAGACGACATCTGGACCCCCGCGCAGATGCGCAAGTTCCTCGATCACATCGCCACCCACCGCCTCGGTGGATGCTTCGCGTTGACGCTGCTTGGATTGCGCCGCGAGGAGGTTGGGGGTCTGCGCTGGTCCGACATCGATCTCGAAACCGGGGCGCTGACGATCCGTCAGGCCCGCGTCGATGTCAATGGCCGCGACATCATCGTGAAGCCCAAGGCGGACCGCAGCGCCCGCGAGCTCCCGATCCCGGCGCGCGAGTTGGGGATGATAAAGGCCATGCGCAAAGTGCACATAGAGGAACGGATGCTATTCGGCCGATCCCCGGCTGGCGCCGATCTTCTGCTGTCTCGGCCGAACGGCACGCCGATGCCAGTGCGCGATTACTCGCGTGAGTTCACTGCGCAACGCACCGCTGCGCCAGGGCTCAAGTCGATCCCGATGAAGATGCTGCGGCACTCGAATATTTCTCGGATGCGCGCGGCAGGGGTCGCAGCCGATGTTGTCGCCGCCTGGCACGGTCACACCGAGCGCATGACACAGGCGGTGTACGGCCGGGTCACCGACGACCGGCTGACCGCAGCGGCCGAGGTGTTCGGCCAGCCGCGAGCAGTAGGACAAAAATAGGACAACGGGCTGCCCAGCCACAGCGGTAGCAAACAGAAAACCCGCTCTGACTCAAAGGTCAGAGCGGGTTCCCGTTTGTGGAGCTAAGGGGACTCGAACCCCTGACCCCCACACTGCCAGTGTGGTGCGCTACCAGCTGCGCCATAGCCCCGTGAAGTTGTGCCTGTCGAAGCTACACCACCTGCGGTAAGCCTTCAAAGTCGCAGGTCACGGCACTTCGCCGCCGGCCTCGGGACCGATTGCGCGGATCGGTGTCGGCTGGGCGGGAGGTAGCCCGCGGGTCTCCGGCGCGAACACCCATCCGACGGCGGCCAGTAGCAAGATGCCGCCGCTGACCAGGAATGCCGCGGCATACGACGCGTGCTCGGCCACCTGGCCGACTGCGAGCGACCCGACGATGGAGCCCAGGTCGGCCATCATCTGAAAGGTGGCGACGGCCGTGCCACCGCGTGCTTTGTTTCCGACGATGTCGGCCACCGCAGCCTGCTGCGGAGAGACGAAGACGCCCGTCGCGGCTCCGGTCACAAATGCCGCCGCCAGGAACACCGGCAGCGACGTCGTGTAGCCGACGAGCACCGTCGACAGCGCCGACACCATGAGCCCGACGATAAGCAGCTTGCGCCTGCCAACCCGGTCCGAGAGGTAGCCGCTGGGGATGACGACCGAGATGTTGCCGATCGCGAATGTCGCCAGGGCCAGGCCCGCGAAGCGGGCACCATAACCGAGTCCTTCGACAACGAACAGCGGCACAAGCGCGATGCGCAACCCGAAAGCAGCCCAGCCCGTTGCGAAGTTGGAGAACAACGCGGCGCGATATGCCCGGTGACGCAACACGGTCCGCACCGAAACCGTTGGCTCCGTGCTGGATTCCGGTATTGCCACCGCGGAATTGCGGAGGCTCATAAAGACCACAGCCGCCGCCACCAATAGTGCGGCTCCGTAGATCACGAACGGCGCAGCCAATCCCAGCCCCGCCGTCAGGCTGCCCAGCACCGGGCCGCCGACCGAGCCGACGAGGAAGCCCGACGAGAACATGCCCGCGACACGGCCGCGCGCATCCGGTGGCGAGATCCGGATCATCAGGCCCAGCGACGATACCGTGAACATCGCCGATCCGAGCCCGCCGAGCGAACGGTAAAGCAGCAGTTGCCAATACGTTTGCGCAAACGCACACGCCCCAGTGGACAACGCCACGATCAACAGTCCGCTGATGTAGACCCGCCGCTCCCCCAACCGCTGCACGAGCAGTCCCGCGGGCGGGGCCGCGACCAGCCGCATGAGCGCGAACGCCGTGATGACGAACGTCGCCGCACTGATGCTCACGCCGAAATGACGGGCGTACTGCGGCAGGACCGGCGCGACGACACCGTAGCCCAGCGCCACCACCACGTTCGCCGCGATCAGCACCCACACTTCGCGCGGTAGCGGCTCGCTGGCCTCCTTTGTGGGAGCCGGACAGTCGCAGTCGCCCTCGGCTTCAGAGCTCACGCGATGACTTTATTCACCACCTCTTTGGCGGCTTCCTGCACCTCGGCCAGATGCTCGGGGCCTTTGAACGACTCGGCATAGATCTTGTATACGTCCTCGGTGCCCGATGGCCGCGCCGCGAACCAGGCGTTTTCCGTCGTCACCTTCAAGCCGCCGAGCGGCGCTCCGTTGCCCGGCGCCGTCGTCAACTTCGCGGTGATCTCCTCGCCCGCCAGTTCGGTGGCGGTCACCTGCTCCGGCGACAGCTTGGCCAATCGAGCCTTCTGCTCACGGTTGGCGGGCGCGTCGATGCGCGCATACGTTGGCGCACCGTACTTTTCGGCCAGCGCATCGTAGCGCTGTGACGGCGTGGAGCTGGTGATCGCCAGGATCTCCGACGCCAGCAGCGCAAGAATGATGCCGTCCTTGTCCGTCGTCCACGTCGATCCGTCGCGACGCAGGAACGACGCCCCGGCGCTCTCCTCCCCGCCGAACCCAATGGTGCCGCTGATCAACCCGTCGACGAACCATTTGAAGCCGACCGGCACCTCGAGCAGCTTGCGGCCCAACCCTGCGACGACGCGGTCGATGATCGACGAACTGACGGCCGTCTTGCCGACCGCAGTCGACGCCGGCCACTCCGGGCGGTTGGTGTAGAGGTACTCGATCGCGACCGCGAGGTAGTGGTTCGGGTTCAGCAGGCCGCCGTCGGGCGTGACGACGCCATGCCGGTCGGAGTCGGCGTCGTTGCCGGTCGCGATCTGGTACGACTCGCGGTTGGCGATCAGCGATGCCATCGCGTTGGGCGAGCTGCAATCCATCCGGATCTTGCCGTCGGTGTCGAGCGTCATGAATCGCCACGTGGCGTCCACCAGCGGGTTGACCACCGTCAGCTCGAGATTGTGCCGCTCGGCAATCGCGCCCCAGTAGTCGACGCTCGCCCCACCCAGCGGATCGGCACCGATGCGGACCTTCTCGGCGCTGATCGCGTGCACGTCGACGACGTTCGGCAGGTCGGCGACATAGGCGTCCATGTAGTCGTGGCGCTGTGCGGTCTGCAGCGCGCGGGCCAGCGGCACCCGCTTCACGGCCTTCAGCCCCTCCCGCAGGATCTCGTTGGCCCGATTGGCGATCACACCTGTGGCATCGGTGTCGGCGGGCCCCCCGTTGGGCGGGTTGTACTTGAAGCCGCCATCGCGCGGCGGATTGTGCGACGGCGTGACGACGATGCCGTCGGCTATATCGCCGTCCCGGTCGCGGTTGAAGGTCAGGATCGCGTGGCTCACTGCCGGCGTCGGGGTGAAGCGGTCGGCGGAGTCGATCATCGCCACAACGTCGTTGGCGGCCAGCACTTCCAGCGCCGACGCCCACGCCGGCTCCGAAAGCGCATGGGTGTCCCGGCCGATGAACAGCGGCCCCGTTGTGCCCTGCGCCTTCCGGTACTCGGCGATCGCCTGCGTGGTCGCCAATATGTGCGCCTCGTTGAACGCGGCGTCCAGGCTCGACCCCCGATGCCCCGACGTGCCGAACACCACCTGCTGATCGACATTGTCCGGATCCGGCTCCACGGTGTAATACGCGGTGACCACCTGGGCCACGTCGATGAGGTCTTCGGGTTGCGCCGGCTTGCCGGCGCGAGGATTGGCGGCCATAAACCCGATTCTGCCCCTCCGTAATTCGTGCCGTACGCGGGTCCGGAAGCTAGACGGCGTTACTTTTGCTTGTGTTCAACTTCGACGGGCGGGAACTGGCGGCGGTCTTCGTCGGCGGAGCGATAGGCACACTGGCGCGCGCCGGGCTGGCGACATTAGCCGCGTCCGAGCCAGGCCGATGGCCGTGGCCGACGTTCATCGTGAACATCGTCGGTGCGTTCCTGTTGGGCTATTTCGCCACCCGCCTGCTCGAGCGTTTGCCGGTATCGAGCTATCGGCGCCCACTGCTGGGCACCGGGCTGTGCGGCGGCCTGACGACGTTCTCCACCATGCAGGTCGAGACCGTCAAGATGCTCGAGCGCCATCACTACGGCCTCGCGATCGGCTACACCGTCGCCAGCATCGCCGCGGGGCTGCTCGCGGTCTACGTCGCCACCGCCATGGTGCGTCGGGTCGGGGTGCGCCGATGACGGTCGCGATCTGGACGGGCGTCGTACTGATCGGCGGGGTTGGCGCCGTGCTGCGCTTCCTCGTCGACCGTGCCGTGTCGAAGCGTGTCGGCAGGCCGTTTCCGTTCGGCACTCTCGCGGTCAACCTCAGCGGGGCGATGCTGCTCGGTTTCTTCGCAGGCCTCGCGCTCAGCCCCCACGTCGCGCTGCTGGCGGGCACCGCGTTCGTCGGTTCCTACACCACGTTCTCGACGTGGATGCTGGAAACGCAGCGCCTCAGCGAGGAGCGCCAGGTCGTCTCGGCCTTCACCAACATCGCGGTCAGCGTTGTGCTTGGCCTGACCGCGGCATGGATTGGCCAGTCGATCGGAGCCGCGCTGTGACCGACTACCTGAAGCTCACCACCTACTTCGCCGAGCGTCAGCGTTACCAGGGCCGGTTCTTCTCCGACGCGCTGCTTGACGCCTACGCCGACAGCGCGGTCGCGACCAGTATCGTGCTGCGCGGCATCTCCAGCTTCGGCCCGCACCACGAACTGCGCAGCGACCAGTCGTTGACTTTGTCGGAAGACCCACCGATAGCCGTGGCCGCCGTCGACTTGGCCGACAAGATGGCCGGATTGGCCGACCGAGTGGCCGCAATGACAACCCGCGGACTGCTGACGCTCGAACGCGCACGGTTCGCCGACCCGTCGAGCCAGCCAACGGACGTCACGAAGCTCACCATCTACGTCGGGCGTCAGGACCGCGCCGACGGCCGACCCGCGTACCGCACAGTCTGCGAACTTCTGCATCGTCGCGGATTCGATGGTGCGTCCGTATTTCTCGGCGTCGACGGGACAGCGCATGGGCAACGCAGACGGGCCGGATTCTTCAGCCGGAACATCGGTGTGCCGGTGATGATCATCGCCGTGGGGACCGGCGACCAGGTAGCCGAAGCGATGCCCGAACTGCAGACGCTGCTGCGTGAGCCGATCTTCACGATCGAGCGGGTGCAGGTGTGCAAGCGCGACGGCGTGGTGCTCAGCCGACCGGCCGCATTGCCCGCCGCCGATGACACGGGGCGCCCGCTGTGGCAGAAGCTGATGGTCTACACATCCGAGGCCGCGCTGCACGACGGCACACCGGTCCACCGCGCAATCGTGCGTCAGCTGTTCGACTCGCGTTCGGCCAACGGTGCGACGGTGTTGCGCGGTATCTGGGGATTCCGCGGTGACGAGGAACCGCACGGCGACAAGCCGTTACAGCTGGCCCGCCGGGTGCCGGTGACCACGATCGTGGTGGACGCACCCGACCGGATAGCGGCGAGCTTCGACATCATCGATCGGCTCACCGGCGAGCACGGACTGGTGACCAGCGAGCTGGTCCCGGCCCTGGTGTCGGTCGACGACGGCGAGCGCCGCGGCGGCACCGAGCTGGCGCGCTACCTCTACTGACGGCCTCGTCCATGTTTTACGTGCCCTCCGTGTGGCAAGCCTCAAACGATGAAAGAGCTGCTCGAACGCGAAGACAAATGGGAGGTCGACGACCACTTCGTGCTGCCGCGCATTCATGACCTGACCGGCGACGGCGGCGACGTTGACCGAAGCACCGTTCACCTGGAATCCGCCTACTACGACACCGCCGACCACGACCTGCAGTCGCACGGGATCGTGCTCCGCCGCCGAGACGGCGACGACGACACCGGTTGGCAGCTCAAGGTCCCCGGCCCCGGTGGGCGCGTCGAGATCCGCACATCGCTGACCGATGGGCCACCGCCCGAACTGATGGAGATGCTGACGGGCCTGCGTCTGGGCAAAGAGCTGGTCAATGTGGCGACGATCCGGACGGTCCGCACCCGCTACCGCATCCACGAACCGCAGCACGACGACATGAGCGCAGAGGTCGCCGACGACGAGGTGCACGCATCGGTCGAGCACACCCTGCTCGCCTGGCGAGAGATCGAGGTCGAGTACGGAGCCGACGCGAAACCACTGGCCAGGCGGCTGGCGAAGCGCCTCAGCAAGGCCGGCGCTCGGCCATCGCGTTACCCGTCCAAGCTCGCACATGCATTGCCCGCCGCCGAGACGCCGAAGGTCAGGAACGCCGCGCTGAGGGCGTTCACCGAATATGTCGGCGACCAGATCGACGCCATCTTCGACGGCGATATGGCTTTGCGCCGTGGGCAGGACCCGATCCACGACACCCGAGTAGCGATCCGCCGGTTACGCAGCACGATTCGGGTGTTCGGAAAGCTGCTCGATCGGTCCGATGCCGAAAACTTGGACGACGAGCTCAAATGGTTCGCCGGTCTTCTCGGCGAGGTTCGTGACCGACAGGTGCAGCGTCGTCGCTACAGGGAAGTACTCACCGAGTGGCCCCCGGAACGTGTGCTGGGCCCCGTCGCCAACCGAATCAACACCGAACTGCATTCCGAGCAGCTTCGCGCGCGGGCGGTCGTCGCCGACGCCATGGACTCGTCGAGGTATCTGGACATCCTCGCCACACTGCAGCGGTGGCGCAACGAACTGCCGATTTCGACGAGGCTCAACAACAAGAAAATCCAGAACTGGGCGCAGCGGGCGGGGCGCAAGGCCGACCGGAGGCTCGCTGCGGCGGTCGAGTCCGGCGAAGGCGCGATGCTGCACCGCGCCCGCAAAGCGGCAAAGCGAGCCCGCTACGCCGCCGAACTTCGGACGCCTCTCGACAGCTCAGCAAAGGGAAAAGCGAAGCACTACAAGCGGTTTCAGCGTGTGCTGGGCGATCACCAGGACAGCGTCGTCGCGATGGACGTGCTGCACAGGCTAGCTTTGATCGCCGGAACCACGGCGGGTGAGAACGGATTCACCTTCGGGCTGTTGTTCGCACGCGAGGAGCAGATCGCTGCGGCCGCACGGGAGAAGGCGGCCGGGCTGATCAGCTAGCGCAGCATCGGCATCCAGTGGTCGGCGAGCGCGCTCACCCAGTCGGGGACGACGCGAGCGTCTTCGGGAGGCGCCTCCACCAGCACCAGCTCGTCGATATGGAGTGCGGCAAGCGCCACGACATCGCGGGGTCGTAGCTCGCGAAGGGCCACCGCCAGCCGCAGTTCGCCGAGCGAGCGCCCATGTTCGGCGCATTGTGTGCGTAAAAACTCCACCCGGTCGGCGACCTCCTCGACACCAGCCAGATTGAACCCGTACCAACCGTCGCCCCATGCCGCGGCCCGGCGCAGCGCAGCGTCGCTGTTGCCGCCGAGAACGATCGGAATCCGGCGGTCGCGTACCGGCTTCGGGTTGACCCGCACAGAGTCGAAGTGGACGAACTCGCCGTCGAACGAGGCGACGTCGTCGCGCCATAGCGTGCGGATGGCCTCGACGTACTCCTTGGTGCGAGCGCCTCGACGTTCGAACGGCACGCCGAGTGCATAGAACTCCTCGCGCGACCAGCCGATGCCGATACCGAGTCTGAAGCGGCCTCCGCTGAGCGCGTCCAGCGTCGCCGCTTGCTTGGCCACCAACACCGGATTGTGTTCAGGCAGCAGCAGCACACCCGTGCCGATCCCGATTCTGGTGCTGGCGGCGGCCGCGAAGCTCAGGCCGATCATCGGGTCGATCCAGTCGGCGGCGGCCGGCACGGCGATCCGACCGTCGTCGGAATACGGGTACCGCGAAGCCGATTCGTCGACCATCACGACGTGCTCGCCCATCCACAGAGTGACGAACCCGGCCCGGTCGGCGGCGGTTGCGACGGCGTCGATGACCGCCCGGTCGGCGCCGGCCCCGATGCCGAGTGCATGTAGACCAAACCGCATTCGGCGATCGTCTCACGCGGAGAGCAGCAGAACTCCCGTGATGAGCAGCCCCGCCACCTTGACCAGCTCGAGACCGACGTATGCCCAATGGGCTCGCGACCGCGGTCCTTCGACGCCGGCGAGCACCGCGTCTGATCGCCTGGTCAACCGAGGCCGGACGAGCAGCACCTGCGCAAGCAGCATCACCACGGCGGCGCCGGCCGCGACAACCGCCCCTGAAGCCGGGGGCGCGACGAAGAACGCCCCGATCAGCACAACCGCGAGGACGAGTTCGCAGCCGTTGAGCGCGCGAAAAACCAAGCGGCCGATGCCAAGACCGATCGGCAGGGTCACGCCGGGGGCCCGAAACTTCAGCGGCGTCTCGATGAACGAAATCGCCGCGACCATGCCCAACCACACGAATACCACCGCAACCGCGACGGCCGATGCCGCACTCACCGGCGCAGCCTACGTCAGAGCAGTTCGGCGAGGACGGCTACGTGGCTGCCCTCGAGGTCACGCGCGGCGGTGACGAGTGTGACCGGGCCTGCCTTGACCACATCGCGCAACTCGGCCAGCGCCGCGGCACCGTCGGGGGTTTGCAGTTCGGCGGCGTAGCGGGCGGAGAACTCGTCGAATCGCTCGGGCTGGTGTGCGTACCACTTCCGCA
>JBKPSU010000064.1:0-7104 GCA_046735135.1 Actinomycetota bacterium | reverse complement strand
TGACGGCCGTCGAAAGAGAAGTCAGCAGGCGTGGACGGCGAGGTCGCGGTTGATCTCGGCCTGCCGGACCAGAAACCCCCGCTCGTCGAGGTTCTTGCGCCGCATCCATGTGGTCACTTCGGCATTGCACTTACTGGTGTTGCATGAGCGGCAACAGGGTACGGCGTTCGCGAGCTCGTATCGCCCCCCGCGCGAGATGGGCAGGACGCAATCCTTCTGCAGCGGTGTGCCGATGGCGCCGCAATAGGCGCAGCCGCCCCACGCCAGCTTCAGTGCGGTCCACTGAGAATCGGTGAGGTCGTGCACCTTCGAAGCCATGCGGCGCCTGCGGCGGCGCGAATATCGCACCGCGGCCGAAGTCCTTCGGGCCGGCACGGGCTGAGGGTACCGCCGGGCCGACTCGTACCTCGGCATTCGCCCTATGCGGCGTGCCGATGAGGCAGAATCGCGCAAATGACCACGCCGCCGCAACGCCCCGGCCAGCCTGGTCGTCAAGGTGGAAGAGACCCGCGACAAGATCCGGAGACGCAACGGCTCCCGCGCCCGGACCGCACACCGGAACCCCCGACCGAAAAGATTCGCTCGAGGTATCTGCCCCCCGACGCGGCGCCGACCGAGAAACTACGGCCGCCTCCGACGCCTGTACAACCCCCCGCCGGGGGTCCGCCGCGACCACCTCAACATTCGCCCGCCGGCGCCCCGCCGCCCCAGCGGACTCAGGCCGCCGAATCCGCCGCGCCGCCAGTCAAGAAGAAGCGCGGCAGGGGATTCCTGAACCGCCAGTCGATCATTCTGATCGTGATCATCATCGTCGCGATCCTGGCGGGCGGGCTGGCAGGTGCAGAGCTTTACGCGCGACATCGGGCCGACAACGTTCTGGTCGACGTCGCCCAGTGCGTCGTCCGGGACGGCGTCACGATCTCCTACGGCGTGAACCCGCCATTTCTGTGGCAGCACATCACCGGCCACTACACAAACATCTCGGTCGCCACCGCGGGGCACAACGTGCAGGACGCCACCGGAATGACCGCCGATGTCACCGTCAAAGATGTGCGGTTGCGTGATTCCGGGGACTCCAAGGGCACGATCGGATCGCTGACCGCGACGCTCGACTGGAAGTCCGCGGGCATCAAGGACACCCTGGCGGCGAACCTTCCCGCCGTTGGCAACTTGATCACCGGCGTCCACACCGACGCCAAGGCGGGCACCATCGTCGTGGACGCGGGTGAAAACAGCGTCACCGCCAAACCCGTTGTCACCAATGGCGATTTGAACCTCGAGGTTCTCGACGTCGCCGGTCCGCTGCCCAAGGACGCCGTGCAGTCGGCCCTCAACGACCTCACCAAGAAACTGAACGACAACTATCCGCTCGGCATCCACGCCGACACCGTCGCGGTGACCGACAGCGGAGTCGTCGGGAAGTTCTCCAGCCAGAACGCGTCCATTCCCAAAGCTGACGCGAATCCCTGCTTCGCGCGCCTGTAGGGCTACCGCGGCGTGAGGCGGAAGACCGGAATCTTGCGTCCGACCGCCGACGTCTTCACGAGATAGTCGCTCCAACCGGCGTACACCTGCTCGGCGAGCCCGTACAAACGGTCGTGCTCGTCGGGGTCGGTGACTTCCGTTGCTATGAACGGTTCGTCGCCGAACTCGCACTGCGGGTTGGCTCTCAAGTTGTAGTACCACTGCGGATGTTTCTGGCCCCCATAGTTTGAGGCGGTCAGAATCGGGTCGGCTCCGTCATGAAAGTAGGTCAGTTGATTTTCACGGCGCTGGCCGGTTTTGGCGCCAGTAGTGACCAATGGGGCCGTTGAAGGTCCGCCGAGCACCCAGGGATAGCGGCCGCCCGTCGCGCGGAACAGCCACGGGTCGATGCGGGAGTACACACGCCGCGCCATGAATTGTCCTGCCGGCGATCGACTGAAGGTTTCCACGGCCGTGTACCAGCGACTGTGCTTCTTGTGTGGATCCACGTAGTGGAGCGGCATCACCGGACGGTAGCGCCACGGGGACGCCGGAAATCACGATTCGCCGATTCAGCGATTCGGGAATGCGCTTCCGGCGACCAGCTGGATGTGCAGCGGCAAAACGATTTTCTCTTCGTGATCTTCGAGCCGGACGGTGTACACGTGCAGGCCGCCGCTCGGCTCGATCGGCAGCGCGATCGTCGGTGTGACCATGAACGCGATCCGGCTCGGTACGGAGAAGTACGACGATCGTGCGGGCGCCCACTGCTGACCGCCAGGTCCGGCAGCGTCGATGTGAAGCCCGAACTGCTTGCCCCGGTCCTGCCTGCTGACTTCGCAGAAGATGACGCAGCGGGTCGCAAACGCCGTCGATCCGTCCGCGACCGTGGTCGAGGTCCAGCAGCCGCCGGTCACGTTGAGCATGTCGTCGACCACTTCGGCGTGGTTGGCGAAGAAGGCGTTTGTCAGGCGCATCCGCGCAAAGCTATCGCATCCGCTCTGCAGTCGACCGGTTAACCGAGCACCACGGCAATCTCGTCGCCGAGCCGGTAGTTCTCGTTCAGCGGCAGCGCATCCCCGCTCCAGAACTTGCCGGGGTCGAACCAGCTCGAGTGTTTCTCGGTGGTCAGTAGCTCTATTTCCTCATATGTGATCGCGACGGTCTCGGCGCAATAGGCGGTCTCCAGCGCCACCCTGCGCTCTTCGGCCCTCCTGCGTTGAGCCGACTCGCGAACCCTCTTGTCCAGGAACGGAATTCCCCTGGTCCAATCGCTGGTGGTGGGCACCCTTCCTCGAAACCACCGACCCGTCAGCCGCGCCGTGCTGGGGAACGGTGTGCCGTCCATTCGCGCGATGACCCGCAATACCCGGTCCTCCTGCTCGCGGGTGGCGTACGGGGTGAGCTGACGCAGCCAGCACCGCTGCCCGTAGTTGACGATCCAGCGTTCGACGGCGGCTTTCGCGTCGTTGAGCTGCACTCCGCGGTGATTGGTGCCCGTCCACATGTCCTGCAGCTTGTCGCCGAGTTCGGCGTGCCACATCAACGGCGGCAGGTCGTCGATCGCGACCGTCATGCCGACGTGGTTGACCGGCGCATTGGTCATGGTCTGGATCGCGCGATCCGGCCGCGAATCGCCGCGGAACAGCCAGATATCCCCGGTGCGCGTCTCGTCGAGGGCGTGCTCCAGGGTGACCGTGTGCGCATCCACCAGCGCAGCTTAGGCACACTGACGGGCATGCACAGCATCTGGAAATGGGTTGGCCTGGCCGGCGTCGCAGGTGTCGTCGCAGGTGGCGTGCTCGTCGCGCGCGATCAGCGGCGGCGCAACTCCTATACCCCCGACGACATCCGGGCCCGCCTGCACCAGCGGCTGGCCGAGTCCGAGCAGCCGAACTAGCCCACGCCGGTCGTTAGGCGACCTCGACGGCGTACAACCGGTGCTTGCCGGTGAATCCCTTCAGCTCGACGTCCCGACCGTCGTCGAAGGCGATGTCGTCGCCGACGGCCTCGCGTACCGATTCGCTGACCAGGGTCTGGCCGGCGTCGGCTTCCGCGGCCACCCGGGCGGCCATCGCGACATTCCTGCCGAACAGGTCATCGCCGCGGCGCACCGACTTACCGGTGTGGATGCCGATGCGTACCTGGATTCCGTCTCGCCGCTTGCGAAGTTCCTTTTGGATTTCGACGCTGCACTGCACTGCCTGCCCGGGTTCTGCGAACGCGATCATGAAGCCGTCGCCCTGGCTCTTCACCACGTGTCCTCGGTTGCCCTGCACGTGGCGCCGGACCATCTTGTCGTGCCTGCCGATCAGCCTGACCCACGCGCGGTCCCCGATGCGCTCGTTGAGCGCCGTCGACTCCTCGATGTCGGAGAACATGATCGCCACATTGCCGTCAGGCGCCAGCCTGGCCAGGTCGGGTCGCTCCACCTCCGCCCAGTCGGCGAGGTCCTCGATCGAGGACCGGACAGCGGCGCCGAACCCTTCCTTGCGGATGATGTTGGCGGTCTGCCACATCGTCTTGACCGCTTCCCGGCCGCCGGTGAACAACATGTTGCGGGTGTCGACGCGGCTGCGGAGTTCATCGGCCTCGCGACGGGCGCGGTTCAGCAACACACCGAGGACGACGAGCGCGACGGCCTCGGCAATGGCCACAGCTGCCAGCACGTAGGCGACGATCTGCATACCAGTCACCGTCTAATTATTGGATGCTGGTCCGATGAAGTCGCTACCGCCCTACTACGAGAGCCGATTCATCCGCGCGAACAACGCCCATCGCGCGCAGGCGCTCTGGCTGCGCTCGACGCTGTTGCTGCCGACGGCGGGGCCACCGGTCGCCGATGCGTGGGTAATGATCTTCGACCCGGATGGCGCGGGAAATCGTGCGCTCAAGCAGCCGTACCCGATCGACCAGTCCGACTACCAATACGACAGTTGGACCGCCAGGATCGGCAATACGACCATCGATGACCGCACAGCATGCGGCTCCGTCACCGGCGTTCGGTCGGCGCGCTGGGACCTGCGGATCATGCCCGGCGAGGAAGAGCCGGTCAAACTGCTCACCGATCGGGGTTACAAGGCGAAATTCCCCACCGCCAAGACGATGGTGCGCCATCCGTTGGCCAGTTTCGACGGCACCGTGGAACTCGACGACGTCAGACTCCAGGTCGAGGAATGGACCGGCAGTATCAATCACAACTGGGGCCGCAGGCACACACCGGCCTATGCGTTCGGGCAGGTGTGCGGGTTCGACGACGAGCCGAAGTCGAGCCTGGAGATCGTCACCGCGCATGCGGGTCTCGGACGAGTCTCGCTGCCCGCGGCGACGCTGTTCGTGCTACGACACGACGGCCGCGAAGTAGCCGTGCGGTCGGTCCTCGCGACCCGGCGCACGCGCGCGGAGTACCAGCCGTTCAGCTGGACGTTCGGCGCCCGCGTCGACGGCGTGACGCTGGACGGCGAGCTCACCGCGGAGCGGCAGGACGTCATCGGGTTGTCATACACCGACACCGACGGGGATACGAAGTACTGCTACAACTCCGCGCTCGCGACGTGCCGAATTCGATTGTCCGGCAACGGAATGACTGCGGCCGAGCTCATCGCCACCCGCCGGGCGATGTTCGAGATCCTCACCGACACCCGCAACCCGTCGGTGCGGCTATTGGCCTAGCTGAGAGCGCTGGTGATCGTGGCCATGTCGAAGTAGTCCCGCCAGGCCGCGATTCGGCCGTCCTTGATCTCGAAGACCCCGGTGACAGGGAGCGCTATCGGGTCGCCGTCTTTGCGCCGCATGACGTCGGTGCGCTCGTTTATCACCAGATCGCCGTCGCAGACTTGTTTGTGCACTTGGAAGTCGATGCCGTCGAAGACTGCCGTGAATCCTGCGATGAACTGCTCGATGGCCTCTCGTCCCTGCACCGGCTCCATCGGAATGTTGTGGTAGACGGCGTCTTCGGTGAAGTAGCCGGCCAGTTCCTCCGGGTCGGGCGTGGCCCATTTCTTGCAGAATTCGGTGACGAGTTCGTCGGCTGAGCTTGTCATCCCTCGATGAAACTCAGAGACGCGAGGTAAATCAACCCCGCCAGGGCCGCCGAGCCGATCGTGCTCAGGTCCACACCACCGGCGACGTCGGCCAGCGGTCCGACGTACAGCGTGGTGTTCACGGTCAGCAGGCCGAAGGTGCCGCCGACCACCCACGCGATGACAGCGGGGATGTTCCAGCCGCAGGCAAACCAGTACCGGCCGCCGCGCCTGCCGTGCGCGAATGCCTGGAGATCAACGGGGTCATAGGATTTCGTGCGCAGCGCCCCGATTGTCAGGATCGCCACCCATGGCGTGATGACGGCGTTCAGCGCGACGGTCATCGCGGTCACCGAGTCGATCGCGTCGAAGACGAACACCCCGATGTAGAGCAGCGCGATGGCGACCGCTGCGGTGATGACCGTGGTCTGCGTGCGCTTCAGCCGGGGCGCAAGCCCTTCCAGGTCCAGGCCGCTGGCATAGACGCACAGCACGCCCTGGCTCATGCCGCCGAACAGCGAGATCACCACGATCGGCACGACATACCAGGCGGGTGAAGCGGCGACCAGGTCGTCGATGTAGGAGTCGGTCGGGTTGGCGAACGTCATCGCCGGGAAGGCGCCGAACGGGCTGGCAACAGCACGCCGACGAACATGCCGGCGCCGAGGGCGGTGCAGATTTGCTTGTCGCTGAAGCGGATTGACGAGATGCGCCGGGTGTAGTCGCCGATGGTCGGGCCGTAGGAGATCGGTGCGGCCGCGAACAGCACCGCCGACAGCGCCCACGACTGCCAGAAACCGCCCAATGCGTACTCGCCGCCCGACGCGCCGGAATCGAAACCGCCTGCGAACGCGAACACTCCGATGATCATCAGCCCGCCGACGACGGGCACGACGACCTTCTGGATGGCGACGATGGTCGCGTGGCCGTACAGCGCCACCGTCACCATCAGCGCGGCCACCGCGGCGTAGGCAACGGCATGCACGACGTCGTTCTCCGGGGTGCCGAGCAGCCGATGGCCGGCGGCGACGATCGCGTCGCCGCTCGTCCAGACGGTCACCGCCGCGAAGCCCAGGGCGATGGCCAGTGCCAGCCCAGAGCCGATGAACCGGCCGCGAATACCGAAGAACGCGCCGCTGGACACGGTCATGTTGGTGCCGGTGCGGGGCCCGATGATCGCCGTGGGCAGCACAGCGAGCGTGCCGACGGCCGTTCCGACCGCCATCGAGGTCACGGTCTGCCAGAAGCTCAGACCGAACAAGATCGCGAAGGCGCCGAAGACGGCGTTCGTCCAGGTCAGATTGGCGCCGAGGAAAACCGCTGCGAGATTGCGCGGCCCGGAGTCGCGGGCGTCTTCGGGTAGGTACTCGACACCTGCTGCTTCGACCGCGCCGACGCGGTCCTCGGTCAACTCGGCGGCGCCGGGGAGTGTTGCGGTCATGAGCTACTCGATTCGCCTTGTTGATGGGTAGATCAATAGTGTTGCTGTAGTGTTCAATAACAATTGGGATTCGTCAATAGGAGGAGAAAAATTGACCCTCGACTCCGTTTCCTCACGAGTGCGCTCGTCAGTCGACATCCGGGACGCCAAGCGCAAACTGCCCGCTGAGCGCCGCGG
>JBKPSU010000063.1:0-42494 GCA_046735135.1 Actinomycetota bacterium | reverse complement strand
TGGCGGTGGCGGAGGGATTTGAACCCTCGGACGGGGGTTACCCGTCACACGCTTTCGAGGCGTGCTCCTTAGGCCGCTCGGACACGCCACCGTGTGGCAGCGTACCGAACAGCGAGCGGTCTATTCCAATCGCTTCCCGGCGAAGAACGCCTCTAGCGGCGCGGCGCATTCTGCGGCCAGCACGCCGCCGACGACCTCCGGCCGATGCGTCAGCCTGCGATCGCGCACCACGTCCCACAGCGAGCCCACCGCGCCGGTCTTAGGCTCCCATGCGCCGAACACCAGCCGAGCCACCCGGGCCATCACCAGCGCGCCCGCACACATCGTGCAGGGCTCGACGGTCACCGCCAGCGTCGCGCCCTCGAGCCGCCAGCCGTCGCCGAGCACCGCGGCCGCGGCGCGCATAGCCAGGATCTCCGCGTGCGCCGTCGGATCCCCGAGCGCCTCGCGCGCATTCGCCGCCCGCGCCAACTCCGTCCCGTCGCTTCCGACGACCACCGCACCGACCGGCACGTCATCGGGGCCGGCCGCGCCCGCGGCATCCAGTGCGGCGCGGATGAGGTCGTCGTCGGTCACCGATCGAGGCGATCGAGGACCGCCGACAACTCCTCGGCGAAGCCCATCTCCCGTGCGATACGACCCAACTGCTCGTCGGCGTACAGGTCGTACTCCGAGATGATCACGCCGAGTACCGCGTCGGGCAGCCCGACATCGGACAACACCCCGAGGTCGCCTTCCTCGAACGGGTCGGCGTCGTCGAGATCCTCCGGACCGATGTCGGCATCGAGCTTTTCGAGGACCTCGGCGGCGATGTCGTAGTCCAGGGCCGCCGTCGCGTCCGACAACAGCAGCCGGGTGCCCGCGGGTGCGGGCCGGACAATGACGAAGAACTCGTCGTCGACGTCGAGCAGCCCGAAAACGGCGCCTGCACTGCGCAGTTCACGGAGTTCGGTTTCCGCCGCCGCCAAGCTGGTCAGCGCGGCGGGACGCATCGGCGAGCAGCGCCACCTACCGTCCTCGCGGACGACAGCCACACCGAAGCCGTCGAGGGCTTCGGTGTCTTTCGCAGGCGCCCGCTGTGGTCCCATCGCCGCCTACGCTAGTCCCCGACCAGGGCATTTGACTAGCAATCGACATCAGCCCAGCGTCATACCATCAAGACCATGTGCCACCCTGGAAGCCGTGACGAAACCGCCCGTTTGCGTGTTGGGGCTAGGCCTGATCGGCGGCTCCGTGATGCGCGCGGCGGCCGCGGCAGGCCGTGAGGTGTTCGGCTACAACCGATCAGTCGAGGGCGCGCAGGCCGCCGCGGCCGACGGATTCGACGCCACCGAGAACATCGAAAAGGCGCTGAAGCGCGCCGCCAAGACGGGCGCGTTGATCGTGCTTGCCGTGCCGGTACCCGCATTGCCGATCGTGCTCGGCCGTGTCCGCGACATCGCCCCGGACTGCCCACTGACCGACGTGACGAGCGTCAAGGGCGCCGTGCTCGACAGGGTGAAGTCGTTCGGGCTGCTGAACCGGTTCGTCGGCGGTCATCCGATGGCGGGCACCGCGCAGTCCGGTTGGTCTGCGGGCGACGCAAAACTGTTCGTCGGCGCGCCGTGGGTGCTCAGTGTGGACGACCACGTCGACCCCGACATATGGGCGACGGTGATGGACTTGGCGTTGGACTGCGGTGCGATCGTCGTGCCCGCGAAGTCCGACGAGCACGATGCGGCCGCGGCAGCCATCTCGCACCTGCCGCACCTGCTCGCCGAGGCGCTTGCCGCGACGGCCGCCGGCGTGCCGTTGGCTTTCGCAGTGGCCGCCGGGTCGTTCCGTGACGGCACCCGCGTCGCGGCGACGGCGCCGGATTTGGTGCGCGCGATGTGCGAAGCCAATGCCGAACAGCTGCTGCCCGCGCTCGACAAGTCGATCGATCTGCTCAGGCGGGCCCGCAAATCGCTGGCGATCGATGGGTCCGTGGCGGACCTGGTGGAGGAGGGTCACGCCGCCCGAACGCGGTATTCCGGCTTCCGACGGTCTCAGATCGTCACGATCGTCATCGGCAGCAACGGCTGGCGTGAGGAACTGGCGGCCGCCGGGCGCGCCGGCGGCGTGATCAAATCCGCTCTGCCAGTCCTGGGTAATCCAGGATGAACCCGTCCGCGTCCACCGTGACGGTGGTGTCGGCCACCGGCGAGTGCAGTTTGATGCCGTCGGACGCGCTGCTGTAGCTGATCGTCACCGGGTTGACCGCCAGGTCGGGCAACGAGACGTACACCACCGGAATCGACAGCGAGTCCGCGCGCTGATACAGACCCGTTCGCCGGATCGGCAGCGTGTTGAAGAACGGGCTGAAGATCACGTCGACATCCAGCGCTCCGTCGTAGCCGGCGCGGACGGTCCGCCCCGAGTGGTCTTGCACCATCCACATGCTCTCTTCGTCACGCGCAATCGACAGCTGCCGTTCGCGCTCCGCGAGTGTCACGGTCAGCGACAGCCGTTTGGTGGCCCCGCTTTCGTCCGTGACGAGATCGTAGGAGGCCGAAAAGGGAGGGTGAGTGTCCGTGGCCGCCGACACAATCCGGCCGTAGGCCTTGATCCGGTTGTTAGACAACTGCACCCGTACGGATTCCATGCGCGGGACATCGTGCGCACGCCATGTCAAAATCGCGGGCCACGCAGAGGACTGTTCTGCACTCACCCATCTACCGTATGCGAAGCATCCCCTCGTTCGGAACGTGCTGAGAAACTGCTCTCGCCCCTGGCGCCGGATTCCAGGGCGACTTCGTCGCCCAGCAACGGTTGCGGCATCTTGCGCAGCCGTCCGGTGCCGGGCACCGATGCCCAGACAGCGAATGCCAACGCGGCATCGAGCACCAATGCGAGCGCGGTCACCATCAACGCACCGACGAGCGCCAGATAGAACTCGCGCACCTTGATGCCGTCGATGAGGTAACGGCCCAGCCCGCCGAGGCTGGCATACGCGGCGACGGTGGCCGTTGCGACGACTTGCAACGTCGCGGTGCGCAGACCCCCGAGGATCAGCGGCATCGCGTTGGGCACCTCGACTCGCAGCAACACCCGGGTCTCGGTCATGCCCATCGACCGTGCGGCGTCGACGACGGCCCTGTCGACATTCGCGATGCCCGAGTACGTGCCGGCCAGCAGCGGCGGAATGCCGAGCAGCATCAGCGCGACGGTCGGTGGCACCAGACCAAGACCCCACAGCAGCACACCGAGCAGCAGCACGCCGAGTGTGGGCAGCGCGCGCAACGCGTTGACCCCCGTGACGACGAGGAACGTTCCGCGACCGGTGTGGCCGATGATCATCCCGATCGGGATGGCGACCAAGGCGGAGAAGAACACCGCTATCACGGTGTATTGCAGATGCTCGCCGATGCGGGCGGCCAGCCCCGCAGGGCCGGCCCAGTTGGCTGCGGTGAAGATGAAGGACAGCGCCTGGTTGAGGAAGTTCATGCCGCCGCCTCGGCTGTGGCCTTCGCCTTCTGCTTGCTGACCCGGCTGGCTTGAGACGCCCTGGTCCATGGCGTGATCAGCCGCCCGGCAAGCATGATCAATGCATCGATGACGATCGCCAGCACGAAGATCGCGATGATGCCTGCGATGATCTGGTCGCTCTTGTTCGATTGGTAGCCCTCGGTGAACCAGGTGCCCAGGCCACCGATGCCGATCACCGAACCGACCGCGACCATCGAGATGTTCGTGACGGCGACGACGCGGAGGCTGGCGATCAACACCGGGATCGCCAGCGGCAGTTCGACTTTCAGCATACGGATGAGTGGCCGGTAGCCAACGGCGGTGGCGGCGTCACGCACCGCCTCCGGCACGGCGTCAAGCGCCTCGGGGACCGCACGCACGAGCAGCGCCGTCGTGTACAGCGTCAGCGCCACGATCACGTTGGCCTCGTCGAGGATGCGCGTCGGGATGATCAGCGGTAGCACCACGAACAACGCCAGCGACGGAATGGTGAAAATGATGCTCGCCGTGATCGTGGTGAACCGCCGCAAAGCTGTGGTCCGCCGTACAAGCGCGCCGAGCGGCACCGCGATGATGAGACCGAGAACAATCGGAATCAGGCTGAGCCGCAGATGAATGATCGTCAGCGCCCACGCGTCGTCAAGGTTGTTGAGGAGGTACCGCACGCTCGGTCAGCCTTCGGAACCAAGCTTCGGCAACGCTTCCTGCCGTTGCGAATTCAGCGCCTCGAGCACATCGTCGGCACGCACACCACCGATGAGTTTTCCGTCGTCGTCCACGGCAACGCCCAAACCCGACGGCGACGACAGTGCGGCGTCCATGGCCTGACGCAGTGAGTGCTCGGGCCGGAAGAGTGAGCCGCCTCCGTATGTGCTGTCGTAGAGCGAACTGCCCTTCCGGTGCTGATCCACGCCCTGGGCGTTGACCCATGCAAACGGCTTCCCGTCGGCCCTGTTGACCAGCACCCAATCGTCCGGGCCGAGCGACAGACCGTCGATGTCGGACTCGGCGACCGACCGAATCTCGTGCAGCGGAAGGCCGGTCGCATGCCTGAATTGCAGGCCGCGATAGCCACGGTCGGCCCCGATGAACCCCGAGACGAAGTCGTTGGCGGGGTTCGACAGCAGCTTTGACGGTTCGTCGTACTGCTGCAGTGTCCCGCCGACGCCGAACACGGCGACCTGGTCACCGATCTTGACGGCCTCGTCGATGTCGTGGGTGACGAACACGATCGTCTTTTGCAATTCGCTTTGCAGCCGCAGGATCTCGGTCTGCAGCTCTTCGCGGACCACCGGATCGACCGCGCTGAACGGCTCGTCCATCAACAGAATCGGCGGATCGGCCGCCAGCGCCCGCGCCACGCCGACGCGCTGCTGTTGACCACCCGACAGCTGCGCCGGATAGCGGTTCGCCAGGGCGGGGTCCAGCCCGACCCGTTCGAGCACACTGAGTGCGGTCTTGCGGGCCGACCGTCGCGATTCGCCTTTCAGCACGGGCACTGTCGCGACGTTGTCGACGACACGCTGATGCGGCATCAGCCCCGCGCTCTGAATGACGTAGCCGATTCCCAGCCGCAGTTTGACCGGGTCGATCTTCGTGACGTCGTCACCGTTGACAGTCAGCGTGCCCGACGTCGGGTCGATCATTCGGTT
Organism: Actinomycetota bacterium; assembly: GCA_046735135.1. GTDB lineage: Bacteria > Actinomycetota > Actinomycetes > Mycobacteriales > Mycobacteriaceae > Mycobacterium. The sequence goes on along the minus strand of JBKPSU010000063.1, from coordinate 37,356 downwards.
GATCATCCGCATGGACGTCGTCTTGCCGCAGCCCGACGGCCCAACGAAGACGGTGAGCGTGCCATCGGGAACTTCGAGCGTCAGGTCGTCGACGGCGACCGTGCCGTCCGGGTACTGCTTGGTCACGCCATCAAATTTGATCACAGCTGATTTCGCTCAGTTCTGTTGAATCGGCTTGTCGAAACCGTTGGCTTGCACCCATTTTCGCGCCGCCTCATCCGGGTCAATGCCCGAGTTGCCCTCGGTCGCGGTGTTGAGTTCGATGAGGTCGTCGGTGGTCAGCTTGGCCGAAACGGCGTCGAGCACCTTCTTGAGCTCGTCGGATTTCTTCTGCGAGCTGAGGAGCGGAATGACGTTGGCCGCGAGGAAGTTGTTCTTCGGATCCTCGAGCACCACGAGGTTGTTCTTCTTGATCGCAGGCGACGTGCTGAAGATGTCTGCCGCGGTGACGGTTCCGTCGACGAGTGCCTTCACGGTTGCGGGACCGCCGCCGTCGCTGATCGCGACGAAGTTGTTCGGCGCGACGTCGAGACCGTATTTCGCCTTCAGTCCCGGTATGCCCTCGGTCCGGTTCAAGAACTCCGATGGCGCACCGAACTTCACTTCGGGCGAGTGCGCCGCGAGATCGGCGATGGACTTGAGATTCCATTTCTTCGCGGTGTCGGAGCTGACCGCCACGGTGTCCTTGTCCTCCGCGGGCGACGGATTCAGAATCGACAGATCGCCGGGCAGGACCCGGAACAGGGCCAGTAGGACGTCGTCCGGCGTCGTCACCTTGGTGGTCTTGTCGAAGTACTGAAGCAGGTTGCCGGTGTACTCGGGAATGAGATCGATCGAATGATCTCTGACCGCGGGAATGTAGGTCTCGCGGCTGCCGATACCGAACTGCCTGCGGACCGTGAAACCGTTGGCCTCCAACGACTGAGCCCAGATCTCGGCGATGATCTTCGATTCCGGGAAGTCCGCCGAGCCGACGATGATCGACTTGAGATCGCCGGAAATCTCGCCGCCACCCAGCGGGTTCGAACTGCCACAGGCCGCCGTGATCAGGGCCAAAAGGGCCGCGAACAGCGCAAAGTACCGCCTACGCGTGTTCGGCATAGCAATCGACATACCCAATGTCCTCTCGCCGCAAGCTCCATCGGACACTATCGGCATGCCCGCCCCCTCGCCGCGATTTGCATTCACCGTGAAAGTGACAGTTTGTTTCATTCGCGACCTGAAAGGGCAAAGATGGACTCATGACCAGCGATCCTTCTGCGTCGCCCGACAAACCACCGCATGCGGAGTTGCCGGCTGAATCGTCACCGGAGCAGACCAAGGGCACCTCGGTGGACCCGACGGCGACGCCCGGTGAGTACCTCGCGTCACCCGAGTCGGCGGTCAAGTTCACGCGTGCCGCGGCGCTGTGGTCAGCGCTGATCGTCGGCTTCCTCATCTTGATATTTCTGCTCGTCTTCATCCTGCAGAACACCGATTCGACCACCATTCACTTCTTCGCGTGGGAATGGAACTTGCCCGTGGGCGTGGGAATCCTCTTCGCCGCGGTCTGTGGCGGACTGCTGACGGTCGCAGCCGGGACCGTGCGCATCTTCCAGCTTCGACGGGCCGCGAAGAAGCATTTCAAGGCTGGCCGCTAGCACCGGTCCCGCAGCAGCCGGCCCTCAGCGCTTCAGCGCTTTGAGGCCCTCGGTCATCAGCGGGCCGACGGCCTTGTCCACTTTGTCGGTGTCGGACGCTACACCGCCGCCCATGCGTGCCCGGAATGCGATGCCCGCCGCGATGATCGCCACCTTGAAGTAGCCCAGCGCCATGTAGAAGTCCCAGTTGTCCAAAGGTAGCTCTGCTGCAAGCGAATAGCGGTGGGCGAGTTCGTCGGCTTCCGGCATCAACGGGGACGCCCAGGCCGAACTCGCGTGGATCACGTTGAACAGCGGATGGCGGTACACGCACATCAGCGCGGCGTCGCTGATCGGGTCGCCGAGTGTCGACATCTCCCAGTCGAGCACCGCCAGCACCTTGTTGGCGTCGTCGCTGTCGAGCATCGTGTTGTCGATGCGATAGTCGCCGTGCACGATCGAGGTGCGGCTCTGTGACGGAATCGATTCTGCGAGAAGCGAATGCAGTTGCCTGACGTCGGCGTCAAACGGGTCTTCCTCACGTTTGACCAGGTCCCACTGCGAGCCCCACCGGCGCACCTGACGCTCGAGATACCCGGTGGGCTTGCCGAAGTCGCCGAGCCCGACCGCGTCCGGGTCGACCGTATGCAGGTCCGCCAACACCTTGATCAACGCGTCGACGCAGCTGCTGATGGTCTCCTTGTCCCCCAACGCCTCGAGCTGGTCGGCCTGGCGAACAACGCGACCCGGCACGTACTCCACCATCTGGAACGGCGCGCCGCCGACGGAGTCGTCGTTGCGCATGGTGACGGCGCGGGCGACCGGAACCGGGGTGTCCTGCAGAGCGGCGACGACGCGGTACTCGCGGGCCATGTCATGCGCGGACGGCGTCAGGCCGTGCAACGGTGGGCGCCGCAGCACCCACTTCGACGCGTCGTCACAGACCAGGAACGTCAGATTGGACCGCCCACCGGAGATCAACTCGGCGCGCAGTTCGCCGCTACGCGGTATGCCGACCTCCCGCAGGTGGTGGTCCAGCGCGTCGAGGTCGAGCCCGTCCAGCGAATTTGTCACCGGACTTGTCTACCACCGCTGATTTCTGGGCAGCAGATCCCATACGTGTTCGGTGCCGTTGACGGATGCCACGTACAGGCTGCCGTCGCGCGAGGACAACAGGCGGGTGACGCCCGCGTAGTCGACGTTGACGCAGAGAATCTTCTCGGTCCGCAGGATGCTGTGCAGCAGACCGTTGATCACTCCGCCATGGCTGAACACAGCGACGGTGTCCTCGTGCTCGGCCGCCGCGGCGATATCCCGAATGCCCTCGTTGACGCGGGACAGGAAGGCGTCCTCGTCGACGCTGCTGGGCAGGTGGCCGCTGGCCAGCCGCGCCAGCTCCTCGGGATACTCGGCGGCGATCTGCTCGATAGGGATGTAGTGCTCGAGGTCACGGTCGTACTCGGCGATGCGCTCGTCGATGTCGATGGTCAGGCCGAGAGTGTCGGCCACCGGCGCAGCTGTCTGGATGGATCGCCGCTGCGGGCTGCTGACCAGGCGGGTTATCGGGAACCGCTTCAGCGCCTCCGGCAGCCTCTGGGCCTGCTGGATGCCTTCATCGGACAGGTCCGGATCGGAACCCTGGCCGGGTTCGCTGCGAAGCGGCAACGCGTGCCGGATGAGAAGCAATTGCACCGTGACAACATAAGGCCATGAGCTACGCCGACGAATTGTTCGACCTCACCGACCGGGTCGTCCTGGTCACCGGGGGCAGCCGGGGGTTGGGCCGGGAGATGGCGTTCGCCGCGGCCCAGTGTGGCGCCGACGTGATCATCGCCAGCCGCAAGATGGAGGTGTGCGAGGCCACCGCCGCCGAGATCGCATCGGCAACGGGCAGAGCCGCGATGCCGTATCAGGTGCACGTCGGCCGGTGGGACGAGCTGGACGGTCTGGTCGACGCCGCCTATGAACGGTTCGGCAAGGTCGACGTCCTGATCAACAATGCTGGGATGTCCCCGCTGTACGAGTCGCTCGGTTCGGTCACCGAGAAGCTCTTCGATGCGGTCGTCAATCTCAACCTCAAGGGGCCGTTCCGGCTGTCGACTCTGGTCGGCGAGCGCATGGTGGCCGACGGCGGCGGCTCGATCATCAACGTCAGCTCCAGCGGATCGCGCCGTCCCCGCCCCGAGCAGCTGCCGTATTCGGCGGCCAAGGCCGGGCTGAACGCGTTGACAGAAGGCCTCGCGCTGGCGTTCGGACCGACCGTGCGGGTCAACACACTAATGCCCGGACCGTTCCTGACCGACATTGCCAAGGCGTGGGACATACCGGCGACGCAGAAGGGCGCGCAACACTTCGCGCTTCAGCGGTTGGGCAATCCGGCCGAGATCATCGGCGCCGCTCTGTATTTGGCGTCGGATGCGTCGAGCTACACCAGTGGGTCGATCATTCGGGTCGACGGCGGAATTCCCTAGCCGCTACGGCTCCACGATGTTGAAGTTCGGGTCGGGCCGGTCCATCGCCGCCAGAACGGATGGCATCGCGTTTGTGTCGCCGGTGACCTCGAGCCCCGGTGAATCGACATCGCCGACGGCAAAGGCCAACAGCCGCATCTTGTTTGCGAACTTGATCGTCGCCGCAGCGGTGGACTCGTCGGCGGCCCGTTTGCGGTGGACCAGCACGCCGTTACGCACCGTTACCCGGTAGTTGGTCGCGGTGTCGAGGAAGGTGATGTCCACGGCCATATCGAGATTCCAAGCACGGGGGCCGTTGAGGTTGATCGCGAACGTGTCGAACATCTGCTCGGGCGTCAACTGCGCCATGAGCGACGGCGACGCCGTCTGCGTCGGCGTCCCGAAGTTGCCCTCGCGCAGTTCGGTGGCGCCGGAGAAGAAGAAGTTGCGCCAAACCGCGTTCTCGGCGCCGTATGCGAGCTGTTCGAGGGTGTCGGCGTAGAGCTCGCGAGCCGCGGCGTGGGTCTTGTCGGTGAAGATCACGTGGTCGAGCAAGGTTGCCGCCCAACGGAAATCGCCGTCGTTGAAGGCTTTTTGCGCAACTTCGACCACCCGATCGGCGCCGCCCATCGCCTCGACGTACCGTGGCCCGATGGCTTCCGGCGGGTGCGTCCACAGCCGGGCAGGGTTGCCGTCGAACCACCCCATGTAGCGCTGGTACACCGCCTTGACGTTGTGGCTGACCGAGCCGTAGTAGCCGTGCGTGTGCCAGGCCTTGTCCAGCGCGGGCGGCATCTGGAAGTTCTCGGCGATCTCGATGCCGGTGAAGCCCTGGTTCAGCTGCCGAAGCGTCTGATCGTGGAGATAGGCGTACATGTCCCGTTGCAGTGAAAGGAATTCGACGATGCGGTCCTTACCCCAGGTCGGCCAATGATGTGACGCGAACACCACATCGGTGCGGTCGGTGAAGGTGTCGAGGGCCTCGGTGAGGTAGCCCGCCCACCCGTGCGGGTCACGCACCAGAGCGCCGCGCAGTGTCAACAGGTTGTGCAGGTTGTGGGTGGCGTTCTCGGCCATGCAGAGCGCACGAAACTTCGGGAAGTAGAAATGCATCTCTGCGGGCGCCTCGGTGCCCGGCGCCATCTGAAACTCGATCTCGATCCCGTCGAAGGTGTGCTTCTCTCCGGTCTGCCGGATGTCCAGCGTCGGCACGATCAGCGCCACCTCACCCGTCGAACCCACCTGTCCCAGCCCGCATCCCACCTGGCCTTGCGGTCCACGCGCCAACACCGCGCCGTACATGTATGCGGCGCGGCGCGCCATCGCGGTGCCCGCGTATACGTTTTCTTGCACGGCGTGGTCGGTGAAGTGCTCCGGCGCGATGATCGGGACCTTGCCCGCATCGACGTCCGCCTGGGTCGTCACCCCGAGCACGCCACCGAAGTGGTCAACGTGACTGTGGGTGTAGATGACGGCGACGACGGGTCGGTCCCCGCGATGTGCGCGGTACAGCGCGATGGCGGCCGCCGCCGTCTCGGTGGAGACCAACGGGTCGATGACGATGACCCCGGTGTCGCCCTCGATGAAGCTGATGTTGGACAGGTCGAGGCCACGCACCTGAAAGATGCCATCCACCACCTCGTAGAGCCCTTGCTTGGCGCACAGCTGGCTCTGCCGCCAGAGACTGGGATGGACCGTCGGTGGCGCGTCGACTGCCAAAAACGAATAGACGTCGTTGTCCCACACCACCCGCCCGTCGGCCGCCTTGACGACGCACGGCTCGAGCGCGCCGATGAATCCCCTGTCGGCGTCCTCGAAGTCGGCTGTATCGGAGAACGGCAGGCTGCTCAGATGGTCGCGGTTCGCGGCCTCGATGACGGCGGTGGGCGGCTTCTGTTCCATGTCCCAGACATTGCCATCATTCCCACTTACGCGGATTCGGTTGGGGCGAAAACCTCGATAACGCCGTTGATTTCACGCACCTCGTACTTCGGCAGCGGCGGCGGAGCCGTCGGCAACTGATGGGTGAGCGTCTCGCCCTCGAGCGAGAAGGACGTCGAGTGGCAGGGGCAGCGCAGTCTGCTGTCCGGCGCGTCCAGCCAGAGCTTGCAGCCTTGGTGGGTGCAGATGCCCGACACCGCCTCCAACTGTGCGTCGGTGCGATGCACGAAACCGTTGACCGAGCCGAGGTCGAACGCGAGCGCTCCGCCCTTGGGCAGGTCTGCACTCGCACCGATTGGTCGCCATGTACCGGCGTTCGGTTCGAGCACATCCTGATGCGGTGACGCCTGCTGTTGCGACGGCCCCCGCGACGGAGCGAGCAGGTTACGGCCCACCACGATTCCGGTGGCCGCCGAAGCCGCCGCCAGTCCGCTGCCGATGACAACCTGCCTGCGGGTGCTGATCGGCAGCCGTCGGACCGCCGCGTCGTCCTGCTGTCCATCGTCCATTGCCGCCGCGATACGGCGATGCAGGTCGGTGACGAACTCCTCGCGAGGCGAGTCGCTGCCCGTGCGGGCGGCGCGCAACTCGATGGCCGTCTTCATCTCCTGGGCTTCGATGTCGTCGGGGTGCGCCCGTTCGGTGGGCTGGCCGCGCAGCAAGCCGTCGACGAAGCGGCGCACTGGTCGTCCGCTCATGACGCCTCCTCCTCACTGATCCGCGCAGCCATCTGTAGCGCCCGGTGCTGCAACACCTTGGCGTTCGCGACGCTAACACTCATTTGTTGTGCTGCCTCACGAACCGAGAAGGCCTGCAGGAAACGAAGTTCCAGAATGCGCCGGTAGTTGTCCGGCAGCTTCGCCAGCACATGGCGCACCCGGTCGGGCGCATCCGATTCAATGATCTCACCCCCGCTGTCGTGGGGCAGATCCTCATCGATCGTGGTGATCTCGCGGCCCATCCGGTCCCGCCAGTACGACGCGAGCACCGTGCGGGCCGTCATCTTCAGGTACTTGCGCACCTCCGGCACGGTGGCGGAGACCCGAAGCGGCTTCAGCGCCGCCATGAAAACCTCGGCGGCGAGGTCCTCGGCGTCGGGCTGGTTGCCCACCTTCGAGTACATCAGCCGGTACACCCAGGTGACGTTGTCGCGGTAAACGGCATCCCAGTTGGGGTACGCCGCATCCGTCACCGGTCGAAGTCCTCCCTCCGGGCGGGAGTCTGGCGCCGGTCCTATTCGAGGACGGCGCGCCTCATTCTGGCTCGCGATCACGCGTCACCGTCCTCGAATCGACCTTGGAGAATGCTGTGAGCGTCTCTAGGCCGCGGCACTGGTGACACGTGCGAGCGCGTTGGTGCGGTTCATTTGAGCATCGAAGGAATAGACGCCTGCACCGACGATGAGCAGGAAGATGCTGCCGCACAGCATCGCCACCTCGACCCGGCTCTCGTGGAAGAAGTCCCCGATGCCACCTTCCTTCGGGTACAGCGCGGCGTTGCCCCACAGCAGCGGCACCTTGGTGAATCCGATGGCGCCGGCCATGTCGGTGATCATTGGAACGGCCGCGAGCCTGATGGCAAGTCCGACGAGGATCAGAAGACCACAACCGATTTCGAATGTGCCGTCCAAATATGCCGTAAATGTCGAGAACGGAACGTCGACCTTTGCGAACCGGCCAGGCCCCAGGGTTTCCGGACGCATGAACTTCAGGATTCCTTCGCCGAAGAAGATCGACCCCACATAGAGGCGGATCCAGACCACAGCACCCGACGCTCGGGTCGCGGTCAGCTGTGCAAATGAGATTTCGCGCTGTGACATGGAACGGTTGCCTTTCTGCGGGGTTGTCGTTAATGAGATAGGCAGCGGGGTTACATGTCGCGGTGATTCACTGGCCGCATGGGTGTGCGCCGAGTGGTGACCGGACATGACGAGTCCGGAAAGTCCGTGTTCGCAAGCGATGAAACCGTCGAGCCCGACCGACCACTGCTCCTTCCTGGGGCCGAGCTCCACCAACTATGGGGCGGGGACACGGCACCCGATTTCCCCGGCGACGGGTCGATGCCCACCTGGCACACCTACTTCCCGCCCGTCGGCGGCTTCCGCTTCGGCATGTTCACCATCCCGCCGGGGGCCCTTATAGGCGAGCCGGACCCCTCGACCGTCGAGGACGCGGTGGCCGACATGGAGGCGAAGTTGCCGGGCATGCTGAGGTACCTGGACCCGTCGGATCCGGGCATGCACGCCACCGACACAATCGACTTCGAGGTGGTGCTGGAAGGCACCGCCGTGCTGGAACTCGATGACGGCGCCGAAGTCACCCTGAATCCTGGCGACACCGTCGTGCAGAACGGGACCAGGCACCGGTGGAAGAACCCGGGCGACAAGCCGGCGCGGTTGGCCCTCTTCATCTGTGGCGCCAACCATTCCGCCGTCCCCCCGGCGAATTAGCCGCCGTGCTCGGCCAGCCACCGCTCCGCACGACGATTCGACGCCCGGGACAGCCACGCGTCCTGGATGAGTTCGGTAAGCTCCCGCTTGCCGATTTCGCGTAACCGGCTGGCGCGCACCAACACCGACGGGTGTCCTTCAAAGCGCTCGGTGGTGAAGAACGGCGACTTCGGATCCTGAACAAGGGCCAGCTTGTCGCTCTCGGACTCCACCCAGATCATGATCACATCGGCGAAGCGCTCGCCGGTATCGGGATCCTCCGCATCGGGCTGCGGCGTGCGGAAGAACACGAACGACTTGCCGCCGACCTGATAGATCGAGTTGCCCTTCGGTCCCTCGATCCTCGTGACGTGCGGCATACCGGACGCGACCTCGTGCACATCGCCGACCTTGGCCGCGCGGTCACGCATCGCGTCGATCCAATTGGTGAAGCGTGACGTCGGAGAGTATGCCGCCGTCCACGGTCGCGGTCATGTAGGTGCAGAACGGCTGTCGGCGCCGGTCCGTCGGCGAACCCGGATTGAGCAGTCGCAGCCCGGTCGTCGCGGTGGTGTCCCACGGGATATGGCTGTGCCCGAACACCAGCACGTCGGTGTCGGGATACAGCTTGGCCATTCGCGCGTCCCGGCCCGCGGATCCGCCAGTCTCGTGGACGACGGTGAATCGCAGGCCGCCCAGGTCGGCGTCGGCCCGTTCGGGTAGCCGCGTCCGCAGCTCGGCGCCGTCGTTGTTACCCCAGCACGCGACGAGCCGGCCGGACTCCTTCTCCAGAGCGTCCAGAAGTGTCGGATCCACCCAGTCGCCGGCGTGCAGCACGACGTCGGCGCGCGCCACCTCGTCCCATATCCGCTTGGGCAGGTCGCGCGCACGCTTTGGGACGTGGGTATCGGCGATCAGCAGCAGTCGCACGGTCAGGCGAGCTGTAGAAGCTCGGCCATCTTCGGCATGATCGCCTGCAGGCCCTTCAGCGGCCGCATCATCACCTTGACCGAAACGATCTTCTCGTCGTCGTTCCAATGGATCATGTCGATGCCGTTGACGTACTTGCCGTCGATGGTGGCGGCGAACTCGAGGATCGCCGACCGGTCGCTGTACCACTGCTCTACATAGTGAAAGTCGCTGCCGCCGAACATCTTCGCCGCGGCCGTCAGATAGGCGAGGGTCTTCTCGCGGCCGTCCTGCGCCGAGAAAACCGCGGGCGAGTAGAACACCGCGTCCTGTGTGAGGAGGTCCTCGAGCTCGGCCGTGCGGCCGTTCTCGATGATGTCGATCCAGCGTGCGATCACCGGTGGAGTCATGTCATCGACTGTAGTGATCGCCGAAACTGCGGGGTGATCGTGCTCGCCGTCGAAATTGCGATATGTCAGCAGACTCGATGCGAAAAGAAAGATTGTAAGCACTCACTATCTTTGATACCGTCGTCGCATGACTTACGACGTGATCGTTCGCAACGGGCTGTGGTTCGACGGCACGGGTGCCCGCCCACAGCGCCGCCACCTGGGCATTCGCGACGGCATCGTGGCCGCAGTGTCCGCCGAGCCACTCGACGAGGCCGGCTGCCCCGACGTCATCGACGCCGAGGGCAAGTGGGTCGCCCCGGGCTTCATCGACGTGCACACCCACTACGACGCCGAGGTTCTGCTTGATCCCGGCCTGCGGGAGTCGGTGCGGCACGGCGTCACCACCCTTCTGCTCGGCAACTGCTCGCTGTCGACGGTGTACGCCACCTGCGAAGACGCCGCCGATCTGTTCAGCCGGGTCGAGGCGGTGCCGCGCAAGTTCGTGCTCGGCGCGCTGGAGGCCAAGAAGACGTGGACCACGCCGGCCGAGTACGTTCAGGCGCTCGACGACCTGCCGCTGGGCCCGAATGTCAGCTCGATGCTCGGCCATTCGGACCTGCGCACATCTGTGCTCGGCCTCGACCGCGCCACCACCGCCGAGGTCAAGCCGACCGACGCCGAACTGGATCGGATGGCCGACCGGCTCGAGCAGGCGCTCGACGCCGGACTGCTCGGGATGTCCGGCATGGACGCGCCGATCGACAAGCTCGACGGCGACCGCTTCCGGTCGCGCGCACTCCCGTCGACGTTCGCCACCTGGCGCGAGCGCCGCAGGCTGATCAAGGTGCTGCGCAAGCGCGGCCGCATCCTGCAGAGCGCGCCGAACACCAAGAATCCGGTCGAGGCGCTGATGTTCTTCCTGACCAGCAGCCGGCTGTTCGGGCGCAGGCCCGGCGTCCGGATGAGCCTGCTCGTCTCGGCCGACGCCAAGTCGAATACCGGCGCGGTACACGTATTCGGCCCCGGCACAAGGATTCTCAACAGGGTCTTCGATTCGTTCGTGCGGTTCCAGCATCTGCCGGTGCCGTTCGAGCTGTACTCCGACGGCATCGACCTGCCCGTCTTCGAGGAGTTCGGCGCGGGCACGGCGGCGCTGCACCTGCGCGACCAGATCGAACGTAACGAGCTGCTCGCCGACCCGGAGTATCGCCGCCGATTCCGTCGTTCCTTTGACCGCAAGAAGCTCGGCCCGTCGCTGTGGCACCGCGATCTCCACGACGCCACCATCGTCGAATGCCCCGACAAGACGTTGATCGGCAAGAGCTTCGGGCAGATCGCCGACGAACGCGGCCTGCATCCGCTGGACGCGTTCCTCGACGTGCTCGTGGAGAACGGCGAGCGCAACGTGCGCTGGGCGACGATCGTTGCCAACCACCGGCCCAAGCACCTGAACGCGCTCGCCGTCGATCCGTCGGTCCACATGGGGTTCTCGGATGCCGGCGCGCACCTGCGCAACATGGCGTTCTACAACTTCCCCGTCAAGCTGCTCCGGCGGGTCCGCGACGCCGAACTCGCCGGAAAGCCGTTCATGACGACCGAGCACGCGATTCATCGGCTCACCGCCGAGGTCGCCGATTGGTTCGGTCTACCGGGCGGCACGCTGCGTGAGGGCGACCGCGCCGACTTCGTCGTGATCGACCCTGCCGGACTCGACGATTCGGTGGACGCCTACCACGAGGAGAAGGTGCCGTTCTACGGCGACTTGTCCCGCATGGTCAACCGCAACGATGCCGCGGTCGTCGCGACCGGCGTCAACGGCGCGGTGGTGTACCGCAACGGTGAGTTCCGCGAGGGCTACGGCAAGACCGTCAAGTCGGGCCGGTACCTCAAGGCAGGCCAATCCCACCGAGAAGGCGTCGCGGTCTAGGAATGGCAAGGACCCAGCAGCAGCGCCGCGAGGACACCATCGCCCGACTGCTCGATGCGAGCATCGACACGATCATCGAGGTCGGGTATGCGCGCACCTCGGCGAAGGTGATCACGCAGCGGGCGCAGGTGTCCGACGGCGCATTGTTCCGGCACTTCCCCACGATGGGCGACTTCATGGCGGAGACGGCCCGCGAAGCCGGCAGGCGGCTCATTGAATTGGGCGCGAGCAGAGCCGCTGAGATCCCGGCCCACAAGCCGTCTCTCGAAGAGACTCTGACGATCCTCCGCGACCTCACAGCAAGCCCGACGAACACCGTCATCCAGGAACTGGCGATCGCAGCCCGCACTGACGAGAAGCTCCGGGAAACGCTGCGAGAAGTCATGGCCTTGTATATTGCGATGCTTCAGCAGACCGTGCGGCCGTTGATCCAAGAGGAGATCGAGGCTGCAGGCGAAAAGAAGCTATTGGCTATGTTCGGATTGGCGGTCTACTCATTCAACGGGGCCACAATGTTCGCGCATGTGGTGAACCAGACGGAGATTGACGCCGAACAGATTCCATTGCTTGTATCGGTTTTGGGTGCGCCTGTGACCGTGATGTGACCATCTGCTCGCCGCATTCGCCATAGGCTGGTGTCGTGTCGGAGCAGCGCGCGGCAAAGCCTGCCAAGCTCCTTTTGTACGTCTTGACGGCGGGTCTGCTCGTGGCGGCGCTGGTGTTCCCGTTCGTCGGCGGCGCGGGCGCAGTGGCCAACCGACTCTCCGACGTAGCGGCCCAGGAGTCGGCTCAACTTCTCTCGGGTGAAGTACCGATCATCTCCACGATGGTCGACACCGCCGGTAACCCGATCGCGTGGATATTCACCCAGCGCCGGTGGATCGCGCCGAGCGACCGCATCGCCGACACCATGAAGCTGGCGATCGTCTCGATCGAGGACAAGCGCTTCGGCTTGCACAACGGCGTCGATCTGCAGGGCTCCCTCACCGGACTGGCCGGCTACCTGAAGGGCGCCGTCGACACTCGCGGCGGTTCGACGATCGAGCAGCAGTACGTCAAGAACTACAACTTGCTGGTGAACGCCCAGAACGAGGCGGAGCGCCGAGCGGCGGTCGAGACCACCCCGGTGCGCAAGCTGCGCGAAATGCGGATGGCGTTGGAACTCGACAAGGCGCTGCCCAAGGCGGAGATCCTGACCCGGTACCTCAACCTGGTGTCGTTCGGAAACGGCAGCTTCGGCGTCCAGGACGCGGCGAAGACGTATTTCGGTGTCAATGCGGTCGACCTCAACTGGCAGCAGGCGGCGCTGCTGGCGGGCATGGTGCAGTCCACCAGCGCGCTGAACCCTTACACGAATCCCGACGGCGCGCTCGCGCGGCGGAACCTGGTCCTGGACACCCTGATCCAGAACGTTCCCGACAGGGCCGACGAGATCCGGGCCGCCAAGGCGAAACCGCTCGGCGTGCTTCCGGTGCCGAACCCGCTGCCGCAGGGCTGCATCGGGGCGGGCGATCGTGCATTCTTCTGCGACTACGCGATGTCGTATCTCGCTCGTGCCGGCATCGGAAAGGATGACCTGGCGCGCAACGGCTACCTGATCCGCACCACGCTCGACCCGAAGGTGCAGGACTCCGTCAAAGCCGCGATCAACAAGGTGGCCAGCCCCACCCTCGACGGTGTCGCGAGCGTGATGAGTGTGATCAAGCCCGGGAAGGATGCGCACCGCATCATCGCGATGGGAGACAACCGCACGTACGGGCTCGAGCTCGGCGCGAGACAGACAGTGCAACCGCAGCCGTTCACTCCGGTCGGTGACGGCGCCGGATCGGTGTTCAAGATCTTCACCACTGCCGCGGCGCTCGACATGGGGATGGGCATCAAGGCCCAACTCGACGTCCCGGCGACATTCCAGGGGGCCGGGCTCGGTGACAGCAACACCCCGGGCTGTCCCCCGCGCACGTGGTGCGTCAAGAACGCAGGCGGTGGCGGCCGCGCCCCGATGAACGTCACCGACGCACTGGCACAGTCACCGAACACCGCATTCGCCAAGCTCATTCAGCAGGTCGGTGTGCCGCGCGCGGTAGACATGGCGGTGCGGTTGGGGCTGCGGTCGTACGGTGAACCAGGCAGTGCCAAGGATTACGACCCGAACAACAGGGGCAGCATCGCCGACTACGTGAAACAGCAGAACCTCGGCTCGTTCACGCTCGGTCCGCTGGAACTCAACGCGCTCGAGCTGTCGAACGTCGCCGCCACGCTCGCCTCCGGCGGCTTGTGGTGCCCACCGAACCCAATCGACAAGATCATCGACCGGCATGGCCGTGAAGTGCCGCTGCCGCCGACCAAGTGCGAACAAGTGGTTCCCGAGGGCCTCGCCAACACGCTGGCCAATGCACTGAGCAAGGACGCCATCAACGGCACGGCGGCCAGTTCGGCCGGTTCGGTCGGCTGGAATCTGCCGATGTCGGGTAAGACGGGCACTACCGAATCCCACAGGTCGTCGGCATTCGTGGGCTTCACCAACCAGTACGCTGCTGCCAACTACATCTTCGACGACACGCCGACCCCGTCCGACCTGTGCTCGTGGCCACTGCGGAAGTGCTCCTACGGCAATCTCTATGGAGGCAACGAGCCCGCCCGCACGTGGTATCTCGCGATGAAGCCGATCGCCAACGACTTCGGCCCGGTGGCGCTGCCCCCCACCGACCCACGCTACGTGGACGGTGCACCGACGGTTCCGTTGCCGAGGATCTCCGGCCTGAAGTTCGACGCGGCGCGTAAACGCCTGCAGGACGCTGGTTTTCAGGTCGCCGATCAGCCCTCACCGGTCGACAGCTATCTGTCCAAGGGTGCCGTGGTGGGCACCACACCGAAGGACAAGGCCGTCCCGGGCTTTCTCATCACGATCAACACGAGCAACGGCGTCTCACCCGCGCCGGTGTACTACCCGCCCAGCCGTCCGAGTGCACCGCCCCCGCCGCCACCGCCGTCGCCGGCGCCGGACGTCGTCGTGCCGCCCCCCGATCCCAACGTCTTCAGCATCCCGGGGCTGCCGCTATTCTTCCCGCCGCCACCGCCGCCTGAGGCTGCGCCACCGCCGCCTCCCGCCCCGCCGCCCCCCGGGTCACTGCCACCGGCCTAGTCCGCTACTGGGATCGGCCATTCCCACGTCAACGAAAGCCACGAAAACCTCAGCGCCGTAGCAGATTTCGGCGCACACAGCACCACCGTCGCCGGTGTGGACAAGCGGCCTATCACACCAGCGCGACAATAATCGCCAGCACCGCGACGACCACGGCGACGAGCCCGACCATGACGCAGAACGCACCAGTCGCCGTCAGCTTCTCCTCACGACTTACGCCCTCGGTGGTCATGCCTCTGACGGAGGTCCTCATCCGCCCGAACAGGTCTTTCCACGAGATACGCGCCACACCCTGCCTGGTGGCGGCGGGTTCATGGCCGACGTCGTCAGGCACTGTGCCGACGCCGTTGCCGTAGATGACAAGGCCGAACACGAGAAGGACAGCGGCCACGATGAGCAGTACCACAGCGAATACAATCATTTTCCGCTTCTTCCCTTGCGGACTCGACACCTCTTCTGGCTGACCTGTTCCCGCTACGAGGAACTACGAAACGAGATGACCAGGCCCAAGGCGCCGACTATGGAGCTTTCGTGTCAGCCGATCTTGGCCAGCTTTCGACGTGATGGCGGTTGGCCGGTGTGTCGGTGATCTCGTGTGGTGGCGAAAAACTCGGTCCAGGAATCCACATTTGGGTGCTGTTTCAGCAGTAGGCGACGCTGGCGTTCGGTCATACCGCCCCAGACACCGAACTCGATCCGGTTGTCGAGTGCCTCGGCTGCACACTCGGCCATGACCGGACAGTGCCGGCAAATGACGACCGCTTTTCTCTGCGCCGCTCCGCGAACGAACAGTTCGTCGGGGTCAGTCGAGCGACACCGTGCACTCGACACCCACCCACGGGCCTCGTCCTCGCCCCGGATAGAAGTGTTTGCAGAAATACCCATGCCGCCCTCCGCGCAGTGTGTCCCCTATAGCCCGCAGCCGTCGCGTAGCGGGCATTCAGTCTGAGCAAAGTCTAGGGAAATTGAGGTCATTGGCAATGGCACGGCGGTACCTCTTTCCAAGATGCTTGCGAAGTCAAACATATGCGCTTCGCAACGTGCGACTGTATCGTTAAAGCGCCTGTTCGCATGCATGTATATCTTCAATGTAATTCGTGCGGCAATCAATAATTTCGTCGGGTCCGCCGCCTCCGTTGCCCCGCCACGTAAGGCCTGGAGCAACGGAAGGCCCTCATGCGGCGAGCTTTCAGTAGCATGGCTGAGGCTAGCTCGGACCGGACTCTGGCAGTGCGCAAGAAGCCACTAGCGGCCCCACAGCCACTAGGTTGCTGTGGGCTGCAGAGGCAGACCCGCGGCACCGATGCCCCCCGACCAGTTCGCGCCACGCCAAAGTGGCGTCCGAAAGGTCGGGAAATATCCGAAAGGTCGGGAAATATCAGGTGATGGCGTGTCGCACGACGCACGCCGCTCAAAGATGGCGCGCCCGAAGGGATTCGAACCCCCAACCTTCTGATCCGTAGTCAGATGCTCTATCCGTTGAGCTACGGGCGCATGTGTCTAGCTATTCAGTTGTACGGCGGAGGCGAGAGGATTTGAACCTCCGGTCGCCTTTGAGGGCGACAACTCATTAGCAGTGAGCCCCATTCGGCCGCTCTGGCACGCCTCCCGACGATTACCGCCGATCCGACAGAGTACACAGGGGCGACGCCACCAGGCAAAGCGCACTTCAGCGACCCATAGACTGGTCGGGTGACCGCCCGTCTGCGCCCTGAGCTGGCCGATTTGCCGGCCTACACGCCGGGCAAGACGGTTCCGGGTGCAATCAAGATCGCCAGTAACGAGACGGTGCACGGGCCGCTGCCGAGTGTGCGGGCTGCCGTCGAGAAGGCCATGGACAACGTCAACCGCTATCCGGACAACGGGTACGTCGAGTTGAAGGAGCGGCTGGCCAAGCACGTCAACTTCGCTCCCGAGCACGTCGCGGTCGGCTGCGGCTCGGTGAGCCTCTGCCAGCAGCTCATCCAGATCACCTCGACCGTCGGCGACGAAGTCGTCTATGGCTGGCGCAGCTTCGAGATCTACCCGCTGCAGACCCGCACCGCAGGCGCCACCCCTATCCAGGTGCCGCTGACCGCTCACACTTACGACCTCGACGCGATGCTGGCCGCCGTCACCGATCGCACCCGGCTGATCTTCGTCTGCAATCCGAACAACCCGACGAGCACCGTCGTCGACCCCGACGCGTTGGTCCGCTTCATCGAGGCGGTGCCGTCAGACATCCTGATCGCGCTCGATGAGGCCTACGTCGAGTACATCACCGACGACATGCTGCCCGACAGTTTCGGGCTGGTCCGCGCGCACAGCAATGTCGTTGTGCTGCGCACGTTTTCGAAAGCATACGGCCTCGCGGGACTGCGCGTCGGCTATGCGGTCGGCGATCCCGACATCATCACCGCGCTCGGCAAGGTGTACGTGCCGTTCAGCGCGACGAGCATCTCGCAGGCGGCGGCTATCGCGTCGCTGGACGCCGCCGACGAACTGCTTGCCCGCATCGACGCCGTCGTCGCCGAGCGAGCGCGGGTGACCGCGGCACTGCGCGGGGCCGGCTACACCGTGCCGCCGTCGCAGGCCAATTTCGTGTGGCTGCCGCTGCCGGGGCGCGCGCAGGAGTTCGCCAACGACTCGGCCAACAGCCGCATCATCGTGCGTCCCTACGGCGACGACGGTGTGCGCGTCACCGTTGCCGCCTCGCACGAGAACGACGCCTTCCTTGAATTCGCGAACCGCTGGATCGCCGAGCAGTGACCGACTCCGGCCGCCTGACGTTGCACTCACCGCTTGACAAGCGGGTCTAGCCTGTCGGGTTGCGCCCGGTGTAGGCGATCAGCCGGTCCAGCGAACTCGCGTCAGCGGCGACATCCACCGGATCGTCGAAGCCCGCGCTCGAGCGGCCCTGCGGGGTGATGATGTTCTGCGCCAGTCCCATCACGTAGTCGGTCAGCGAGTCGGGCGCATTCACGTTGCGTCCCATGGACTTTGCGTAGTCCCATGCGTGGACGAGGAACTCCAGCGACAGCACGCCGGCCATCATCCGCGCCGGTGCTTCGCCATTGCCGAAGGGCACGGTGCCGTCGAGCCCTCGCCGGTGCCAAGCATCAAGGGCCGGTCGGGCCGCTGCGACGACCTGGCGCTCGACGGAGTCGCTCGCGTCACGGTCGGGCAGCTGCGCATCGGCCGCGCTGCCGATCACGGTGATGGAGTTCATCAGGTGATCGGTCAGGCTGGCGATGTCGAACTCCCGGCACGGCGTCTGCTTGGACCAGTCGTCGTTGGCGATCGGATGCAGCACGTTCTGCAACACACCGAAGGTGGCTTCGGCGCTGGCGAGTTCGTCAGTCGGCGGCGAATCAGGACCTGCGGGCAAATCGGGCGAAGGCATGGTCTCACGCTACGTCTCGCGTGCGCCTATCGTTGCGCAGATGAGAACCCATCTGCGGGTAACGGCCGCGGCAGTGATCTCCGTCGGCCTGGCCACCGGGTGCTCGCACACGACAACCGGCACCGTCGCGATGACCACCGAGCCAGGCCCCCCGCTCTCGTCGCCCTCGCGGACGCCGAATGCCGAGCCCGGCTTCCCCAATATCCCGGGCCTGCCGAGCATTCCCGGCCTTCCGCAGATTCCGGGCCTCCCGATGCCGGGCAACAGCAACGTACCCGAGGTGCCCGCACCCGCGAACGCGCTGACCATGAAATGCGATGAGTACACCAAGCTCGACGAGGCCACCCAGCGCGCGGTGATCAAGGCGATCCTCGAACAGGAGAAGAGCCAGCAGCAGCAGCCTCCCGAGTCCGAGACGATCGCGGGCATCATGGCGACCACCATGTGCAGTTTCCTGCCGAGTGCCGTCGTGAAAGAGGTGGTGCTCGGCGGGTCGCCGCCGTGAGTGGTTAGCCTTCCGGCCATGGGTGATGCATACGAATCGGTGACCGTCGACATCGACAGCCACGTCGCGCAGGTGACGCTGGTGGGTCCCGGCAAGGGCAACGCGATGGGGCCGGCGTTCTGGACGGAGATGCCCGAAGTGTTCGCCAAGCTCGACGCCGACCGCGACGTCCGCGCGATCGTGATCACCGGCTCGGGCAAGCATTTCAGCTATGGGCTCGACGTGCCCGCGATGGGCCGCTCGCTGGCCGATGTGATGACCAACGGCTCGTCCGCGCGACCACGGGCGGAGTTTCACGCCACCGTCCTGCGGATGCAGGGTGCGATCAACGCCGTCGCCGACTGCCGCACCCCGACGATCGCGTCCGTGCACGGCTGGTGCATCGGCGGCGGCGTCGACCTGATCTCGGCCGTCGACATCCGCTACGCCAGTGCAGACGCGAAGTTCTCGGTGCGCGAGGTCAAGCTGGCGATGGTCGCCGACGTCGGCAGCCTGGCCCGGCTGCCGCTGATCCTGAGCGACGGCCACCTTCGGGAGCTCACGCTGACGGGTAAGAACATCGACGCTGCGCGCGCCGAGAAGATCGGGCTCGTCAACGACGTCTACGACGACGCGGAGGCGTCGCTGGCCGCCGCGCATGAAACCGCCGCCGAGATAGCGGGGAATCCGCCGCTGACCGTCAACGGCATCAAGGACGTGCTCGATCAGCAGCGCATCGCACGCGTTTCGGAGAGCCTGCGCTACGTCGCGGTGTGGAATGCGGCGATGTTGCCGTCGAAGGACCTCACCGAGGGCATCACCGCGACGTTCGAGAGGCGCGAGCCGAAGTTCACCGGCGAGTAGTCGGCGTCCAGCCCAGCTCGGCCTTGGCCTTGGCGTTCGACAGTGGTAGCCAGGTCGTGCCGAAGGCCGTCGCGGGATACGACGCAACCATGCCGACCAGCCGGTGCGAGATCGAGATGGGCGGCGGCCGATGAAGTTTCGCGGACAGCTCGCGGGCGTAATCGCCGAACGACTGCGGCCGATCGTCGACGATGTTGTAGATCTGCCCGCCGCGACCGTGGTCGATCGCGTCGGCGGTGGCCTTGGCGACGTCGTCGATGTGGATCCATGACACAACCCCGTCGCCGGTCAGCGCGGGCAGCGCCCAGAACTTCGCGAGACGGACGAAGAGCTCGTCGTGGGGGACGCCCGGCCCGTAGAAACACCCGTACCGCAACACGATTCCCTCGGTATCACTGTGTTCACCCGACGACAGGACCGTCTGCTCCATGCCGCGCAGTGCCGCAAGCATCGCGTCACCGCCGGGCGGCGGGGGTCCCGGATACGGCTCGGCTTCGTCCATCATCGCGGGCCCGGTGGTCGGATAGCCGTAGGCGAAGATGACGGATTCGGCGACAACCCGTCGCACGGCTGCGCGCTGCGCGGCCGTCACCAGATTCGGCGCGCCGCTGCTCCACAGTTTCCTGGCCGGCTCGAAGTCCTTGGGCCGCTTCGGTCCCCACTTCGGCAGCGTGGTCAGCAGCGAGATCACCACTTCGGGCCCGATATCGGCGACCACCTTCTCGATCTCGTCGGCGTCGAACACGTTCGCCACCACCGGCTTGGCTCCTGCCGTCTCGATCGGAGCGGTCTTCGACGGCGCCCTGGTCAATCCGACGACCTCATGGCCGCGGGCAGCGAGCTCACGCAACAGGGGCAGGCCGGGCACGCTGGTGGCTCCGGCAACCAGCACACGCATCAGCGCACCACCGCTTTCTCGGCATTCATGCTGGCGCGCAACGCAACCGCCAGTATCACCGTGGTCACCACCAGACCACCCGCCTCGAGCCAGCCGATCAGGTCGCCTGCGCCGTGATGCGGATCGATGATGTGGCTGAGCGAATGCAGCGCCCAATGCAGGGTCGCGAACGCCAGCGCGGGCACCCGCCACGACAGCCGGCGCACGGCCGCCAGCAACAGCAGGCCTTGTGGCACCTCGAACGTCGCGTTGTCGAAGATGTAGTGATCGTTGCGGATGCCGAAGGTCCCGAGCGTATCGAAGAACGTGCCGGGTGCGAACATCATGAACAGCCCGATGCCAAGGGCGTACAGGCCGAAGACGATCAGGGTCACCTCGACGAACCCGGCTCTTGTGCGAGTAGGTGTCGTTGTCATACGTTCACGGTAGTTCGTCACTGGCCTCAAGATAGGCACCACTTTCATGCCAAAGTCGGGTACCACTTCCGGCCCCGAGCTCCTGCTGGAACTCGACCGCGCCGCCGACGAACCATTACACCGGCAGCTCTGCGACGGGCTTCGGGCCGCCATCCGCACCGGCCGGCTGGCACCGCACACCAAGATGCCGTCGACGCGGGTGCTCGCCGCCGACCTCGGCGTCTCCCGACGGCTGGTCGTCGACGCATACAGCCAGTTGGCCGCGGAGGGCTTCCTGTTGAGCAGGCACGGGTCGGGCACCCGGGTGGCAACCGTCGACGCGGCGAGCACACCGCAACACCTCGAATCCAGGCGACGCTACGACGTCGACTTCCTACCGGGCTCACCGGACCTGGGCAGCTTCCCGCGCAACGCGTGGCTGCGCGCGCTGCGTCAAGGGCTGGCCGAAATCGGTTCGGATTCCCTGGGTTACGTCGATCCGCAGGGACTTGCGGCTGCACGCGCCGCGGTTGCCGACTACCTGCGGCGCACGCGCGGCGTACAGGTCGACGCGCCGCACGTCGTCCTCTGTTCCGGTGCGACGCAGGCGATCGCACTCCTCGCGGGTGTGCTGGGTGAAGGCGAGCTGCCGCTGGCCATGGAGGATCCCGGGTTCTGGCTGCATCGAATGGTGCTACGACACAACGGCATCGACCCGTTAGCCGTTCCGATCGACGAAGACGGCATCGACGTCGCCGCGCTGGCGGGAAGCGGCGCGAGGACAGTGCTGTGCACTCCCGCCCACCAGTCGCCGACGGGGGTGGTGCTGTCCGCCGCGCGGCGCACCGCGCTCGTCGAGTGGGCACGCGCCGGTCATCTCGTCATCGAGGACGACTACGACGCCGAGTACCGGTATGACCGCGCGCCCGTCGGCGCCCTGCAGGGAATCGGACCCGACCGGGTCGTCTACATCGGCTCGACCAGCAAGACGCTGGCGCCGGGGCTGCGCATCGGATGGATGGTGATGCCGCCGCAACTCGTCGGCGCCGCCAGGCTGTCGAAGAGCCTCGCCGACACCGGCAGCTCGGTGATGGACCAGATCGCGTTCGCTCAGCTGCTGAACTCGGGGGGCTACGACCGGCACCTACGCCAGATGCGCCGCAAGTATCTGACCCACAGAAACGCTCTGCTCGACGCCATCGCCCGGCACCTTCCGCAGGCGACGGTGCTCGGTGCCGCCGCGGGCGTTCACCTGACTGTCCGCTTCCCGGACGGCTATCCGATCGCCGACCTGGTCCGCCGGGCCGCGGCGATGCGGGTGAACGTCGAGCCGCTCGCTCCGTGCTATGCCGATCCGGCGTCGGCGCCGCCGGGGCTGCTGCTGGGATACGCGAACCTGACCGAGTCGCAGATCGAGCAGGGCGTTGCCGCGTTGGCCCGCGCCGCCGCCTGACGCTGCGACACTGACACACATGGCAACCGTTGACGTCGAAGTGCACGCGACGATCGGCCGGTCCCGGCCCGAGGTGGCGGCGTACGCCTGCGATCCGGACAACGTCACGACGTGGTACGCCAACATCAAGGCGGTGCGCTGGGAAACGACGCCGCCTGTGACGCTGGGCTCCCGATTCCGGTTCACCAGCGAGTTCCTCGGCAGGCGACTGGACTACACCTACGAAGTGGTCGAGTTCGTCCCCGCTCAACGGTTCGTGATGCGCTCCGATCAAGGCCCGTTTCCGATGGAGACCACATATGCCTGGGAGGACGCACCGGAGGAGGCCACCTGGATGACGCTGCGCAACCGCGGGGAGCCGACGGCGTTCGCGGGTCTGGCAGCACCGCTGCTGGCCACGGCGATCAGGCGGGCGACGAGCAAGGATCTCGCTCGGCTCAAGTCCCTGCTCGAAGCCGCTAACTTGTCTTAGCCCGCCAGCTTGTTACGCTCCCTCGGGGAGCTGGGAAATTGCACCCAACTGGGATTCATCACGTAGCAGGAGCAGCATGACCGAGCGCGGGGCCGCACACCCGGGCCAGGCGACCCCCGACACGCTGAAGAAGGCGCTCACCGAGCATGCCGCCCCCGAGCGGCTCGTGGTGGCGCGCGGACTGTTCACCGGTCCCAGCGCTGCGGTGGTCGACGATATGTACGCCCGGATCGTCACCGGCCAGGCGCACCGCGAGCGTTACGCGCTGCAACTGGAAAAGGGCGCGACCGTCGACACCAACACCTACTTCGGCCGGTTGCCTGCAAGCTACTTCCAGCGGTGGACAAGCGTGAGCGAAGTCCAGCTGAAGCTGGCGTTCGACACTTCGACGAGGGCGCGCATCCTGCTCCGCGGATCCGACATCCACGGTGGTTTCAGGACAATCGACAGCACCGAGGTCGACGGCACCGGGACCGCGGTCTTGAACGCCAGGCTCAACGAGTACGTCGACGGCGGTGCGCTGTGGATGGAGTGCACTGCGGTGGACGGGCCGCTGAAGATCACCGACCTTGAGTGGACAGCGCCCGCGCCCCCGACGATCCGGCCTGCGGCGATCGCCATCTGCACGTTCAACCGCGCCGACGACTGCGCGGCCAACGTCGCGGCGGTCGCGGGAGACAAGGGCCTGCTTTCGGGGATCGACGCGATCTATGTCATCGACCAGGGCACCGACCCGGTCGAATCCAGACCGCTGTTCAATGACGTCGTAGCGCAGCTCGGTGACAAGATCGTCTATCTGCGGCAGCCGAATCTCGGTGGTGCGGGCGGTTTTTCGCGCGGAATGTACGAAATCTCCAGCGTCGCCGATCATGCGAATGTGATCCTGATGGACGACGACATCCTCTGCGAGCCCGAGACCATCCTGCGGCTCAACGCATTTGCCAACCTGACTCCGTCACCGACCATCGTCGGCGCGCAGATGCTCTACCTCAAGAACACCCGCGAACTGCACGTCAGCGCGGAGCAGACCCAGCTCGTGAGGCTGCGGGCCGGCCGGTGGGCGCCGCGGGCTCTACACAAAGCCGACATGACCAAGTACCGGCAGCACAAGCGAATCGACGCCGAATACAACGCATGGTGGTCATGCCTCATCCCCTCGGAGGTGATCGCCGCCATCGGGCTGCCGGTGCCGATGTTCTTCCAATGGGATGACATCGAATACGGGCTGCGCGCACGGGACGCGGGCTTCCCGACGACGACGCTGCCCAACGCGGGAGTCTGGCACGCCGACTTCGACTGGAAGGACCGCGACGAGTTCTTCCGCTACTTCAGCGTCCGGAACTCTCTCATCACCCATGCGCTGCATGGCACCATCGACACGAAGGCCACCGGTCGTTGGCTGGCGCGGGAGATCACCGAGGGACTCGTGTCGATGCAGTACGGCATGGCGTACACGATGATTCGCGGTATCGAGGACTTCCTGGCGGGCCCGGAGGTACTGCGCGACGGCGGCGCGGCCGCACTGGCCGCGATACGCGAGGAGCGCAAGGCGTACGCCGAAACCGTCGTGCACAAGGCGGTCGAGATCAACGAACTCACGGGCTCGATCCCGCGGATCCATCCGCGTGGCCACCTGCCGCGCAAGGACAGAATCAACCTCGTCCTGGCCAAGCGCTGGCTCTTCCAGTGGCTCGGGCGGACCATCCCCGGACCGGTCGCCATCGCGGCGGAAGACAATCAGTGGTGGCACGTCTCGCTGTTCGACCAGGCCGTGGTGACCGATGCCTCGCAATCCGGTGTCCGGATCCGGCGTCGCGACAAGCAGAAGCTGAGCGCTCTGACCCGGCGAATGACGAAGGCGCTGAGGAACTTCGGTAAGGAGGCGCCTGCACTGCAGGAGCGCTATCGCCTGGCCCTTCCCGAACTGATCGGCCGAGAGAACTGGGCACGCCTCTACGAGAGCTGATTAGTGCAGGCGCACCACGACCTGTTCGTTGTTACCCGTGTACGCCAGGTACTCGAACGAGCGGCCCGTCCGGTCGAGGAATTCGGTCCACGCCCGGTACTCGTGCTGCTGCCAGCCGGGGTAGTTGAAGAACTCGTCGAACACCAGCACCACATCGGGGGCGAGCCGATCGCCCGTCAGGTCGAGGACCGTCTGCGTCGACGAGTACAGGTCGCAGTCGACGTGCATGAAGGCAATCGCCTCGTCGGTCTCGGCCAGAAACGTCGGCAGCGTGTCCTCGAACAGGCCCGCGATGACCGTGGCGCCGGCGATGTCCGGTGGCTGCTGGGCGAACTCCCCCGCAGGGAACCCGGTGCGCCAGGTCTCGGGCAGGCCGGTGAACACGTCGAACCCCGCGACCGTGCGGTCGGCGGCCACCGTTTCGGCGATGATCTGCAAGGTGGAGCCGGTCGCCACCCCGAACTCGATCGCCAGGCCCGGTCCCTTGATCTCACCGAGCGCATACCGCAGGGTGTCCGGTGGCTCCCAGAACACCTTCGCCGTCGGCATGTGCTCGAGCACGAACGCCGCGCTTTCCTGCGCCGCCCGCGCGTCCTGCGCATACGAAAGATCCCGTCGGGCCCGGTATTCGGTGTCCGCGATGCGGGTGGCGACGGCCTTGACCGAGTCGTTCAATCGGTCGAGCGAGGCCATCAGCTCGGCGTGCCGATCCTGCTGTTCCAGCCGGGCGCTGGCGTGCTCGGCGGCCACGACCTCGGCCAGTGCGCGCTGCAACTTCTCCCGGGCCGACACCTTGAAGCGGTCAAGCATGACCCAACCGTAGCGCCGGGCTGAACCGGCGTACGCACGAACCGTGTGCCGCTCAGCTGTCGGGACCATATGATCCTCGCCGATGACGAAGACGCAGGAGCTGGAGGCCGTCGAGGCCGACGAAATGCCCGAGCCAGCTCGGCGCAGGGGGAGAGACCTGTGGTGGGCAGTCCCCGGCGCCCTGGTGGGCGCGGTGATGTTCTATGTCGCACACCGCGGCCTGGTGGACGACGCCTACATCACGCTGAGCTACGCCCGCAATGTCGCCGAGCACCTGCATTGGGGCATGATCCCGGCCGAGGAGTCCAACACCGCGACGTCGCCCCTGAACGTCTTGCTGCTGGCCGTCGCGACCTGGATCACCGCGGTCACGGGCGAGATGCGGCCCGTACTGGGCCTCGGCATTCTGATCGTCGTGCTCTCGGCGGCCATGGCCGTGTGGGCCGTGCAGATCGCCCGCCGGATCAACGTCTCGGGAGCCTGGTCGTTGGCCGTGCTGGCCGTCGTCTTCGCCAACCCGTTCGTGAACTCGGCGCTCGGGCTGGAGGTCGTCCCCGTCGCGGCATTCCTCACCGGGCTCACCGCCCAGGCCGTCCGAGGTCGCCGGTTCGCATTCGGAATCCTGGCGGGCCTGGTGGTCCTGACCCGGCCGGATCTGGGCATCATCGTCGCCCTCGTGTATCTGGCGACGCCGGCGCTGCGTCACCGATTCTGGGTCGCGCCGCTCACGGGCCTGGCCGTGGCGTTGCCGTGGTGGACATTCAGCTGGTACCACTTCGGCTCCGCGATCCCGTCCACGCTGGTGATCAAGACACTGCAGAAATCGTTCGGCGAGGCCACCTTCGGCAACGGGCTGTGGAAGATGTGGCAGTCGGGCATGACCCTGCCGCTGTCGCTCGCGGTCATCCCTGCGGCCGTAGGATTGCTGACCGTGATCGGTCTGCTGGTGGCCGGAGCGCTTCGCAGGCTGCCCGCTGACTGCTGGCCGCTGGTCGGCCTGGGTATCGGCGGGCTGGCGGACTACGGGGCCTACTGCGCGCTCGGCGTGCCGCCCTACCACTGGTACTACGTCAGTTCCACTGTCGCCCTTGGGGTTACAGGTGTCTTCGGGCTGGCGCTTGCGCTGCGGCGGTGGCCCGTGGTGCGGCTCGGCGCGCCGGTCGTCGTCGCAGCCGCCGTCGCCGTCGGCGCGGTGGTGTCGTTCGCGGGCCTCGGGATGCCGTGGAAGCATCCGGTGATCTTCGGCAATTGGGCGCTGCCCGAGGAGTACATGGCCATCGGCAAGGAGGTCGGCGAGCTGGTCGGCGACGCCACCGTGAAGGCCCCGCCTGAGATCGGCACCGTCGCCTACTCTTGCGACTGCAATGTGGTGGACGTGTTCTCCGACCCCGGCATCACGCTGCCCTCGATTGAGAAGCGGATCCGCGAGGCCGGACCCGTGATGAAGTTTCTGCTCGACTTCAACTTCACCCACCTCGACCGCACGCAGCAGCCGCGGCCGCCCGAGTACCGCCTGGTCTGGACACGTGAAGGCGCCCCGCCCGACCTTCCCGCGTGGCACACCGAATCGCCGTGGACCGCTGCCGCGACCATGTACCTGGAGCCGGTCAGCGACTGAGATCGGTCAGACCAGACGCGTGCTGGTTCATTTGTGAAGCTGACGACGTTTTCGGGCGGTTTCCGTCGTCAGGTTCACAAACGGGCCGCGAATGAGCGGTGGCGGAGGGATTTGAACCCCCGGACGGTTTTAGCCGTCTCTCGCTTTCAAGGCGAGTGCATTAGGCCGCTCTGCCACGCCACCGCCGATAAGAGTACGGGGTCAGACCCTGCCGACCTTCGCCGCCGACGGGGTTCCCTTGAGTGCAACGCTGATCCGGCGGCAGTTCTCCCCCATCGCAGCGATCTGGGGCCGTGACAGCTTGCCGAGAAAATTGTCCCGCACACCCTGTCCATAGGTGACCATCGCCTGGCGCACCAGCAGGCGGCCGTCGTCGGTGATCGTGGCCAGCACGCCACGCCCGTCGTCGGGGCTGGCGCCGCGCCGCACCAAGCCCTGCACCTCCAGCCGACGGATCTGACGGGTCACCCGGCTCGGCAACGACATCAGGCCCTCGGCCAAATCGCCCATGCGCGCCGAACCGCTCGAAGACTTGTCCAGAATGTCGAGGAGGCGCACATCGTTCAGAGTCAGGTGATGGGCCTCCACCAGCGCCCGGTTAAGGGTCGCGTACATGCGTAGCGCCGAATCGAGGAAGTTTTGCCACGACCTCTGTTCAGCGATGTCCAAACCCGGCATATCACCGGCCGTACGCCCGGCAATCATCCCCTCCATCCTCGGAATAGTAAACGACGAACGCATTGCTACGGGTCGGAATTCGCAGGTAGTAGGGTTTTCTAAATGCATGCGATCGTGGCCGAATCCGTCGACCGTCTGAACTGGCAGGAAGTCCCCGACATCACGCCCAAGGCAGGGGAAGTACTGGTCAAGGTCAGCGCGGCCGGGGTCAATCGGGCGGATCTTCTTCAGGCGGCAGGCAAGTATCCGCCCCCACCCGGAGCAAGTGACATCCTCGGCCTCGAGGTATCCGGGACGGTCGCCGAGGTCGGCGAAAGTGTCGATGGGTGGTCGATCGGGCAACCCGTCTGCGCTTTGCTGGCCGGCGGCGGGTACGCCGAGTTCGTCGCCGTGCCCGCGGGCCAGATCATGCCCGCGCCGGAGACGGTCGAGCTGCACAAAGCCGCCGCCCTGCCCGAGGTGGCATGCACGGTGTGGTCGAACCTCGTGATGACCGCGGGCCTGTCCGACGGTCAAGTGGTGTTGGTCCACGGCGGCGCCAGCGGCATCGGCACGCATGCCATTCAGCTGGCGCGGGCGCTGGGCGCCCGTGTCGCGGTCACGGCCGGCTCGGCGGCGAAACTCGACCTGTGCCGAGAACTCGGCGCAGACATCGTCATCAACTACCGCGACGAAGATTTCGTCGAGCGATTGCGTGACGCGACCGATGGTGCAGGCGCCGACGTGATCCTCGACATCATGGGTGCGGCCTACCTCGACCGCAATATCGATGCGCTGGCCAACGACGGCCGGATCGTCGTCATCGGCATGCAGGGCGGCGTCAAGGGCGAGCTGAACGTCGGAAAGCTAATGGGCAAGCGAGCCGGAATCTTCGGCACCACGCTGCGCGCTCGGCCCGTCGAGGGCAAGAGCAGCAAGAGCGAAGTCGTCCGCGAGGTCGTCGACAACGTGTGGCCGATGGTTACCGACGGCCGCGTCCGACCGATCGTCGGGGCGGAGTTCCCGATCGGCGAGGCCGCGGCGGCTCATCGACTGCTCGACTCCGGCGATGTGACGGGCAAGGTGCTTCTGCGCGTCGCGGACTAACCCAGCGACGCCAGCGCGCGGATCAGCTGATCGACCTCTGCGGTCGTCGAATAATGCGAGAGGCCCACGGTGACCGCTCCGCCGATGTCGTTGACCCCGATCACGTCGAGCACCCGCGAGCTCGCATTGGCGATAGCCAGCACGCCGTTGTCCGCGAGCCGCTGCACCACGCGTTCGGCGGGCACCTCCCTGACGACGAAGCTCAGCACGGGAATCGACACCTCGGGCCTGCCGATGACCATGATGAGCGGCAGCGACCGCAGCGACATCAGCAGATAGTCGTAAAGACGCGTCATGTAGGCGTCCGCGGATTGCATTGAGACGGCCAGCCGTTCGCGCCGCGTTCCCTTCGCCGACTCGTCGAGGGAAGCCAGGTACTCGACGCTTGCCACCAGTCCGGCCAGCAGCGGGTACTGGTGCACACCGAGTTCCAGGCGCTCGGCGCCCGTGGCATACGGGTTGAGCGCGATCGAGCCGAAGGTGTCGATCATGTCGGGGTCGCGGAAGACAAGCGCGCCGACGGGTGGGCCTCCCCACGCCTGCGCGTTGACGGCCACCACGTCCGCATCGATCTCGTCGATGTCGAGGAGCCGGTACGGCGCGGCCGCCGAATGGTCGACGATGATCAGCCCGCCGTCCATGTGCATCATCTTGGTCGCGGCCCGCAGATCGGTGACGGTGCCAAGCGTCGCGGACGCTGACGTGATCGCGACGAGGCGGGTCGCCTCGCTGATCAAGTTCTCCCACTGCCACGTCGGCAACTCACCCGTCTCGATGTCGACTTCGGCCCATTTCACCTTGGCGCCATAGCGATTCGCCGCCCGCAGCCACGGCGCGATATTTGCCTCGTCGTCCAGCCGGGTGACCACGGTTTCGTAGCCCAGGCCCACTCGCGAGGACGATGCGTCGGCCAGCGAGTTGAGCAGGATGGCGCGGTCGGCCCCCAGAACCACCCCGCGCGGGTCGGCGTTGACCAGGTCTGCGACCGCTTCGCGGGCCGCCTCGAGCACCGCGGCGCTGCGCTGGGCGGAGGGATGCAGACCGACCGTCGTCGTCATCGAGTTCCGGAAGGCCGTCGACACGGTCGTGGCAACCGAGTCGGGCAGCAGCATGCCGCGCTGGGCGTCCAAATGCACCCATCCATCGCCCAGTGACGGATGCAACCCCCGCACCCGGGCGACGTCGTATGCCATGCCAGCCACCTTAGAGAGCTCGTGAAATCCACAAACCGACAGCATTGCGTGGGTGCCCAACCCCATGTGGGCAGTGCCGGACCGGGTCACCTGGGCAGCCATACTAGTCCAGTGAGCTTGGCCTTCGGACTGCTACTTGCGGTGTTGTTGCTGGTAGCGCCCGGAGCAATCGTGGCGCGCGCCTCCCGATTACCCTTTCCCGTCGCCGTGGCCGTCGGCCCCGCCCTGACCTACGGCGTTGTCGCATCGGCCATCGTTCCGTTCGGCGCCGTCGGCATCCCATGGAACGGCTGGACCGCCCTCTTTGCTCTGGTAGTCGTCACCGCGATCGCCGCGTGTTTGCCATGGGCACTTGGCCGGTTCCGCGACCGCGACGCCGAGGCGCTGTCGCTATCCCGCGGGCCTGCCCTTGTCGTCGCCGCCGGCGTGTTGGTCGGCGCGGCGTTGATCGGAGTCGCGGCGGCGAAGGGACTCCCGCAGTGGCAGTCCATCCCGAGCACGTGGGACGCCGTCTGGCACGCCAACACGGTCCGATGGATGATCGACACCGGCCAGGCGTCGCCGACGCACATGGGCGAGCTGCGCAACGTCGAAACCCACGACCCGCTGTACTACCCATCGACGTTTCACGCCCTCGCCGCGGTGTTCAGTCAGCTGACGGGAGCGGCGCCGACGAGTGCGTACACGCTGAGTTCGGTCGCGGCTTCGGTCTGGCTGTTTCCGGTCAGCGCGGCGTGTTTGACCTGGAACCTGCTGCGGAGCCGATTCGACGAATGGCGCACCGCGGGGGCCGCAGCGGCGGCGGCCGCACTGTCGGCATCCTTCACCGCGATTCCCTACATCGAGTTCGACACGGCATCGATGCCCAACCTGGCCGCCTACGGCATCGCCGTGCCGACGATGGTGCTGGCGGTGTCGGCGCTGCGCCACCGCGACCGCATCCCGCTGGCGGTGCTCGCACTGCTCGGCGTCTTCTCGGTGCACATCACCGGCGGCGTGGTGACGGTCCTGTTCGTCGCCGGCTGGTGGCTGGTCGACGGGCTGTGGCATCCGGTCCGCGGCCGCATTGCGGACTTCGTCAACCTGGTGATCATCGCCGTACCCACCGTCTGTCTGCTGTTGCCGCAGTTCGTCGGCGTGCTGCAGCAGGCCGAGATCATCGTTGGCCACGAGTTCGTCACGCACGAGGGCAAGAAGCGCGGCCTGTTCGACGCGGTGGTGCAGCACACCCGCCACCTCAACGACTTCCCGATCCAGTGGTGGCTGATCGGGCTCGCCGCGATCGGCGGGGCCATCCTCCTCGTCAAGAGGATCTGGTGGCCACTGGTTGTGTGGCTGGGCCTTGTCGTGTGCATCGTGCACTCGTCGGCGCCGTTCGGCGGCCCGCTGGGCACCCTCACCGCGAAGGTCAGCGACCTCTTCTACAGCGACCCGCGCAGGCTATCTGCCGTTGTCACAATGCTTTTGGCGCCCGCGGCAGGGATCGCGGCATTCTTCCTGGTGAGCTGGGCCACGGCCGGCCTTCGAAGAATTGCCAAGGACCGCGTCACGCGCCCGACGGTCTGGTACGCCGTGACGGCTGTGTTACTGCTCGCGATCACCGTCGGCACCGGTGTGGCCTACTACCCCCGGGCTCGCTTTCTGTTCGGTGAGAAGTACGACTCGGTGATCATCGACAAGAAGGATCTCGAGGCCTTCGCCTACCTCGCCACACTGCCGTGCGCGCACGACACCCTGATCGGCAACGCGAACACCGACGGCACGGCGTGGATGTATGCGGTAGCCGGACTGCACCCGCTGTGGACGCACTACGACTACCCCGTCCAGCAGGGGCCGGGCTATCACCGTTTCATCTTCTGGGCATACGCCGACGACGCCGATACCGATCCACGCATCGCGGAGGCGGTCAAAGCGCTCAATATCAGGTATGTGCTGACGAGCACACCGGTGGTGCTGAAGTTCGCGATGCCCGACGGGCTAGTGTCGCTAGATAAGTCACGGTCGTGGGAGAAGATCTACGACAACGGCGAGACCAAGATCTACGAATGGCGCGGGGCTCAGAAGGAATGCGGAGCAGATGACCAGCAACACTGACGACGACAACATCGAAATCATCGCCGGAGATGCCCCGATGGGCGCCGAGGAGGAGGCCGACGGCAAGTCGCTGACCGACCTCGTCGAGCAGCCGGCGAAGGTGATGCGCATCGGCACGATGATCAAGCAGTTACTGGAGGAAGTGCGGGCCGCACCGCTCGATGACGCCAGCCGCAATCGGCTTCGCGATATCCACAAGACCAGCATTCGCGAACTCGAGGACGGCCTGGCGCCCGAACTGCGCGAAGAACTCGAACGGCTCACGCTGCCGTTCACCGACGACAACGTCCCTTCCGACGCAGAACTGCGCATCGCGCAGGCGCAACTCGTTGGCTGGCTCGAGGGTTTGTTCCACGGCATCCAGACCGCGCTGTTCGCCCAGCAGATGGCCGCCCGTCAGCAACTGGAACAGATGCGCCAGGGCGCGTTGCCGCCCGGCATCAGCGCGCCCGGACCGCGCGGACCCACATCCCCGGGCACCGGGCAATACCTGTAGCGGCGGCGTCTGTGGCAGTACCGCACATCGAGACGCAGAACGCGTGGGTGGAGTTCCCCATCTTCGACGCGAAGGCGCGCTCGCTGAAGAAGGCTTTCCTCGGCAAGGCAGGCGGCACGATCGGCCGCAACGAGTCCAACGTCGTGGTCATCGAGGCGCTCCGGGACATCACCATGTCTCTGGAGCTCGGCGACCGCGTCGGTCTGGTCGGACACAACGGCGCGGGGAAGTCGACGCTGCTGCGGCTGCTGTCGGGCATCTACGAGCCGACGCGGGGCGTGGCCTCCGTAACCGGCCGGGTGGCACCGGTTTTCGATTTGGGCGTTGGCATGGACCCCGAGATATCGGGCTTCGAGAACATCATCATCCGCGGGTTGTTCCTCGGTCAGACCCGCAAGCAGATGCTGGCCAAGGTCGACGAGATAGCGGAGTTCACCGAGCTCGGCGACTACCTGTCGATGCCGCTGCGAACGTATTCGACCGGCATGCGGGTACGGCTGGCGATGGGCGTGGTCACCAGCATCGACCCGGAGATCCTTCTGCTCGACGAGGGTATCGGCGCCGTCGACGCCGACTTCCTGAAGAAGGCGCAGGCGCGACTGCAGGGGCTGGTCGAACGCTCCGGCATTCTCGTGTTCGCCAGCCATTCCAACGAGTTCCTTGCGCGGTTGTGCAAGACGGCCATGTGGATTGACCACGGCACCATAAAGATGACCGGCGGCATCGAGGAGGTCGTTCGCGCCTACGAGGGCGAGGACGCCGCGCGCCACGTTCGCGAGGTTCTCGAAGAGGATGCCCGCGCGCATGACTGAGACTGTTTTCGCGGTGCTGGTGACGCATCGCCGCCGCGACGAGCTTGCCAAATCGCTGGACGCGCTGACCACGCAGAGCCGCGTCCTGGACCACCTCATCGTGGTCGACAATGACGACGACGAACGGGTGCGCGACCTTGTCGCAGGGCAGCCCGTCCCGACCACGTATCTCGGTTCGCGCCGAAACCTCGGCGGCGCAGGCGGTTTCGCGCTCGGCATGTTGCACGCGCTGGCGCTGGGTGCCGACTGGGTCTGGCTGGCCGACGACGACGGGCGACCTCAGGACCGCAACGTGCTGGCGACGTTGCTGGCGTGCGGGGAAAATCACCGGCTGGCCGAGGTCTCGCCGATGGTGTGCAATCTCGATGACCCGGACCGGTTGGCGTTCCCGCTGCGCCGCGGGCTGGTGTGGCGTCGCCGCGCGAGCGAACTACGCACCGAGGGCGCGGGTCAAGTTCTGCTGCCCGGTATCGCGTCGCTGTTCAACGGTGCGCTGTTTCGCGCGAGCACCGTCGAGGCCGTCGGGGTGCCGGATCTACGGCTATTCGTCCGCGGCGATGAAGTCGAATTGCACCGTAGGCTTGTGCGATCCGGTCTACCGTTCGGAACCTGTTTGGACGCAATCTATTTGCATCCCTGCGGCACCGAGGAGTTCAAGCCGATCCTCGGCGGACGGATGCACACCCAGTATCCCGACGACACAGCCAAGCGGTTCTACACCTACCGCAACCGCGGCTACCTGTTGTCGCAGCCGGGGTTACGCAAGCTGCTGCCGCAGGAGTGGCTGCGGTTCGGCTGGTACTTCCTGGTGTCCCGCCGCGATCCCCGCGGCCTGGCCGAGTGGGTCCGGCTGCGCAGGCAGGGCCGACGCGAAAGGTTCGAGCGCCGATGACGTTCACCGATGCCGCCGCTCAGTCGAGGACGATGAACCGCGCGTGGGGTGACCTGGTTGCCGGGTTCGCCAAACGCGAACTGTGGTTGCACCTCGGCTGGCAGGACATCAAGCAGCGCTACCGCCGGTCGGTGCTCGGCCCGTTCTGGATCACCATCGCCACGGGTGTCACCGCGATCGCGATGGGTGGGCTTTACTCGAAGCTGTTCCATCTCGAGCTGTCCGAGCATCTGCCGTATGTCACGCTCGGCCTGATCATCTGGAACCTGATCAACGCCTCCATCCTCGAAGGCGCCGACGTCTTCGTCGCCAACGAAGGCTTGATCAAACAGCTGCCGACGCCGCTTTCGGTGCACGTCTACCGGCTGGTGTGGCGCCAGATGATCCTGTTCGGGCACAACATCGTGATCTACATCGTCATCGCGATCATCTTCCCGAAGCCGTGGTCTTGGGCAGATCTCTCCGTCATCCCTGCACTCGCCCTGATCGTGCTGAACTGCGTGTGGGTGTCGCTGTGCTTCGGCATCCTCGCCACCCGCTACCGCGACATCAGCCCGCTGCTGTTCAGCCTCGTGCAGCTGCTGTTCTTCATGACGCCGATCATCTGGAACGAGTCGACGCTCGAGCACCAGGGCGCAGGGCGGTGGGCCAAGATCGTCGAACTCAACCCGCTGCTGCATTACCTCGACATCGTGCGGGCGCCCCTGCTCGGCGCCGACCAGGAATTGCGGCACTGGGTGGTGGTGCTGGTGCTGACCGTCGTCGGATGGATCTTCGCGGCGATCGCGATGCGGCAGTACCGGGCGCGGGTGCCGTACTGGGTGTAGTCCGCGCCCGGTATTGCTCGAGTATCAGCGGCGGGGAATTGCCGTGCGGACCGTCACGTTGATGCGATTCCATGCGTTGATGGTGACCGCCATCGCGATGACCTGGCCGAGCTCACGCTCACCGAACACCTCAGCGGCTCGCGCGTAGACGTCGTCGGGCACGCCGTCGGTGATCTCGGTGATCGCCTCGGTCAGCGCCAGCGCGGCTTTCTCGCGGTCGGTGAATAGGTCGCCTGCCTCCTCCCATGCGGCGAGCACGTCGAGCTTCTGCTCGCTGACGCCGTGCTTGCGGGCATCGACGAGATGCATGTTGAGGCAGAACCCGCAGTGGTTGATTTGCGAGGCGCGAATCTTGATCAGCTCGCCGATCTCCGGCTCGACGTCCTTGGCCGAGGCCGCGCTGAGCGCCACCATCGCGTCGAGCAGTTCGGGCGACGACTTGTAGATCTTGATGCGGTGATTGGCGTGAAGTTGGTTTTCGAGTGTCGTTGTCATGTCATCGACGCTAGTGCGCATAGGCCCATTTGCATGGTTCAATTTAGACATGACTTCATGGGCCAATTCCGGCAGTCGCGACCTTCACCTGGACCTCCGCGAGATCATCACGCCGGGGGCTCGCGGGGCCAGGGATCTACTGCTCGACGCGCTGCGCGACGCAGTGCGGTCCGGCAGGCTGACACCGGGCTCGATGCTTCCGCCGTCGCGAAGCCTCGCCGCCGACCTAGGATTGGCCCGCAACACGGTGGCCGACGCGTATGCCGAGCTGGTCGCCGAGGGCTGGCTGGCCTCGCGGCAGGGTGCGGGCACCTGGGTGCTCAACGCCGGCGGTGACCAGGCGTCGCCACGGCCGCGCGGCGTGCGCGCATCGCCGGTGCACAACCTGATGCCCGGTACACCGGACGTCTCGCAGTTCCCGCGCAATGAATGGGCGGCGTCCACGCGCAGGGCCCTTTCCACGGCGCCCACCGACGCCTTGCGGATGAGCGATGCCCGCGGCCGACCGGAGCTCTGCGATGCGCTTGCCGAATACCTGACGCGAGCGCGCGGTGTCCGGACGTCCGCAGAGTCGGTGATGGTCTGCGCCGGCATGAGGCACGGCATCGAACTGCTCGGGCGGGTGTTTCGCGGACGCGGTCCGATCGCCGTCGAGGCCTATGGGTTGTTCATCTTCCGCGACGCGCTCGAGGCGATCGACGTGCCAACGGTGCCGATCGGTGTGGACGAACACGGAGCAGTGATCGACGACCTCGACGGTGTCGACACGCCCGCGGTATTGCTGACGCCCGCGCACCACAGCCCGTTCGGGATGTCGCTGCACCCGGCTCGCCGTGCCGCCGTCGTGGACTGGGCGCAGCGCACCGGTGGATACGTCTTCGACGACGACTACGACGGCGAGTTTCGTTACGACCGCCAACCGATCGGGGCGTTGCAGCCGTTGTGCCCCGACCGAGTGGTCTATCTCGGATCGGCGAGCAAGAGTCTGTCGCAGGCGCTGCGGCTGGGCTGGATGGTATTGCCCGACAACCTGATTGACGCGGTGATGGATGCGGCGGGCGGCCAGCAGTTCTACGTCGACGCGGTGGCGCAGCTGACGATGGCGGACTTCATCAGAACCGGCAACTACGACAAGCACATCCGGCGGATGCGGATGCGCTACCGCAGGAGACGCGACCGTCTCGTCGACGCGCTGTCCTCCTACGACGTGCACGTCAGTGGTTTGTCAGCGGGCGTGAACCTTGTGCTGACCCTTCCCGACGGCGCGGAGCACGAGGTGCTCCGGCGGGCGGGTGACGCCGGTATCGCGCTGCAGGGTTTGTCGATCATGCGCCATCCTCTCGCCGGGCCGGAGGTGCCCGACCCCGACGGGATCATCGTCGGCTTCGCCGCGCCCGCCGAGCATGCCTTCGCCGGGGCCGTTGATGCGCTTTTGGGCTTGCTGGCCGCCACGGGACTTACAAGGTAATCCGTTATGAGCCCACGCAGCGCCGTCACATGGGTTTGTACGAGCGCACCTTGGCGAAGTTCGCCCGGACCCCCATGGGGTATTGGTTCGTGGACAAGGTCGCGCCCGGGTCGACCCGCCCCTGTTGCGGTTGACGGGCGGCCGGCTTGGTACCGGACGTACACC
>JBKPSU010000062.1:0-9788 GCA_046735135.1 Actinomycetota bacterium | reverse complement strand
TGGCGCGAGATCGACCAGCGCTGCGACGCGTTCGCCGCCGCCCTGCAGGCGCTTCCCGACGGGCAGCCGCGCGTGATAGGCCTCATGTGCCGCAATCACCGGGGCTTCATCGAGGCCGTCGTGGCGGCGAACCGCATCGGTGCCGACCTGCTGCTGCTGAACACCTCGTTCGCCGGACCGGCGCTGGCCGAGGTGGTCGAGCGCGAAGGCGCCGACGCCATCGTCTACGACGAGGAGTTCACCGAGATCGTGGACCGAGCGCTAGCCGAGAATTCCGACGCCGAGAGAATCGTCGCCTGGACCGACGATCCGTCGGCGCACGGCGACTTGCTCACCGTCGAGAAGATGATCAGCGCGCACGCCGGCCAAGAACCGAAGCGCGCGACCGAGCGGGCGAAAACCATCCTGCTGACCTCTGGGACCACAGGAACCCCCAAGGGGGCCAAGATGACCGGCGGCGACCCCAGCGCCCTCAAGGCGATCCTAGACCGCACGCCTTGGCGGGCCGAGGAGGCCATCGTCGTCGCGGCACCGATGTTTCACGCATGGGGTTTCTCCCAACTGATTTTCGCCGCCACCATGGCGTGCACGATCGTCACACGCCGCAAGTTCGACCCCGAGGCGACGTTGGCGCTGATCGACCAACACAGGGCAACCGGGCTTGCCGTCGTGCCGGTGATGTTCGACCGGATTATGGAATTGCCCGAAGGGGTACGCAGCCGCTACAGCGGACGGTCGTTGCGGTTCGCCGCCGCATCGGGGTCGCGAATGCGCCCGGATGTGGTGACGGCTTTCATGGATCAGTTCGGTGACGTCATCTACAACAACTACAACGCCACGGAGGCCGGATTGATCGCGTCGGCCACGCCCGAGGACTTGCGGGCGGCTCCCGATACTGCGGGCAAGCCGGCACCGGGGACTGTGATTCGCATACTGGACAGCGACTTTCACGAGGTTCCCACTGGTGAGACCGGCCAGATCTACTGCCGCAGCGGCACCCTGTTCGAGGGTTACACCTCGGGCAAGACCAAGGACTTCCACCAGGATTTCATGGCCTCGGGTGATCTTGGCTACGTCGACGAGAACGGCAGGCTGTTCGTCGTCGGCCGCGACGACGAGATGATCGTCTCCGGCGGAGAGAACGTTTACCCCATCGAGGTCGAGAAGACTCTGACGGCGCATGCCGACGTTTCGGAGGCCGCGGTCATCGGCGTCGACGATGAACAGTACGGCCAGCGGCTGGCGGCCTTCGTCGTGCTGAACGAGGGCGCGGGCGCAACGCCTGAGACGTTGAAGCAGCACGTGCGCGACAGCCTGGCGAACTACAAAGTGCCGCGGCAGATCACCGTGCTCGACGAGCTGCCCCGCAGCATCACCGGCAAGATCGTGCGCAAGGACCTGCATGCCCTGGTTGACAATGGCTAGGCGGCGCAGGCCGGTGCTGCGCGCCGCGCTTGAACTCGCCAATGCGGCCAACGGTGTGCGGCCGTTCGGCCGCGACGGCTACCCCACCATCCCTGCGTTCTTCTGCGGCTGGCCGACGTCCGAGATGGCGCCGCTGTACCTGACGGGCTCGGTACTCGGCGCGGTGGTGCGCTGGATTCGCGGCGACTACAACGACAGGCGCGGCCGAATCGCCCTGCTGCTCAAGGTGATCACGTGGGGCTTGTTGGGGCTCGTCCACCGCCGCAACGTGGCGTCGGAACCGTATTTCGAAGAACCGCTGCGCGAGACTCTCGGCGAACACTACGAGGCGGTCGCCGCACAGTCGCAGCCGATGAAGCGCCGACGCCTTTCCCGGGTATTCCCGAACGACTTGCTGCGTCGTCGGTATGTGGAGAAGACCGACATCGTCCAGTACGGGCCGCACCCCCGAGCGAACTGCGCCGACATCTGGCACCGACGTGACCTACCACTTGACGGCAAAGCCCCTGTGCTGCTTCAGGTTCCCGGTGGTGCATGGTCGATCGGCATGCGCCGCCCACAGGCCTATCCGCTGATGAGCCATATGGCCGAGCGGGGATGGGTATGCGTGTCCATCGACTACCGGGTGAGTCCGCGCCACACCTGGCCGGACCACATCGTCGACGTCAAGCGCGCCTTGGCCTGGGTCAAAGAGCACATCGCCGAATACGGCGGCGACCCGGACTTCGTCGCGATCACCGGTGGATCAGCGGGCGGCCACCTATGCGCGCTGGCGGCGCTCACCCCGGACGACCCGCAGTACCAGCCGGGTTTCGAAGACGCCGACACCTCCGTCGTCGCCGCGGTGCCGATCTACGGCCGCTACGACTGGTTCTCCACCAGGGGCCCCGGTCGCTGGGAGTTCGTGCTGATTCTGCTGCAGCGCATGGTCGTCAAGAAACGGCTGACGAAACACCTACAGGTCTACCGCGATGCCTCTCCGATCACCCGGGTGCGGCCCGACGCCCCGCCGTTCTTCATCCTGCACGGCGTGGATGACTCGCTGATCCCCGTGCCAGAGGCTCGCGCATTCGCCGGCGCGCTCCGCGATGTCTCTAAAGAAACGGTCGCCTACGCCGAGATCCCGCACGCGCAGCACGCGTTCGACTTCTTCGGATCCCCGCGCGGTTACTACACGGCACACGCGGTTGAGAAGTTCCTGTCATGGGTGCACGCGAAGCGCGACGAGAAGTAATTACTGCGCCATCGCCTTCTCGACCACCGTCAGCTGCTCGGAAAGCCCGGCGGCACGGCGGATTTCGATGAACGCCTTGACCATCGCGTCGGTCAGCTCGTGTGGGTACAGTAGCGTCGCGCCGTCGGACAGCACCGAGATGTTCAGCTGGTCGACATAGCTCCACACGGTGATGTTCAAACCACTGCCCGTTGTCAGCGGACCGACGGAGTAGATCTCGGTCACCAGCGCGCCACCGACACGGCCGTACTCCCGCGGCCCTGGCACATTGGAGATCGGCAGGTTGAGCACCTTGTTCTGGCCGTCCTTGTCCGCCAGCCAATGGAACAGCCGCTCGGCGGGCGCGGGCGGGAAGTACGCCGACCACCGGCTGACGAGTTCCGGCCCCATCAGGTGATGGGTCTCTTTGGCGTCGACGGCCGCGTCGTGAACCGCCCGCACCCGCTCCACCGGATCGTCGATCTCGATGGGCACCACCATCATCACTCCGGTGAAGCGGTTTCCCGAAATACGCTCTCTCGAGAAGTCGAAACTCACTGGGACCGAAGCCAACAGCGGATGATCGGCGTGACCGTCGTACTTCAGCGACAGCTCGCGCAGCGCGCCTGCCGATATGCCGAGCACCATGTCGTTGATCGTGACGCCCAGGTGTTTGGCCGTCTCCTTCACGTCGGCGAGGGCCAGCGTTGCGGTGGCGAACTTGCGCTGGGCGTCGACGCGATGGTTCATGAACGACGGCGGCGGCGTGAACGGTCGCGTCAGCTCCGGGGACAACTTCTTCGAACTCTTGCGCACCCGGCTGAGACCCTCGGCGGTGTAGCGCATCAACCCCGGCAGCCGACCGATCTGACGCATGTGATCGGCGAACGCGGAGCGCATCAGGTCCGCACGGCCCGGCGCGGGATCGGTTGTGTACGCGTCGCGGCCGAGCTGCGGCCCCTGTTCCGGATCCATTCCGCGCGCCAGCAGGTTGGCCGATGCCACGCCGTCTGCCAACGCGTGGTGGATCTTGCCGAGCACCGCGATCCGGCCGTTGGCGAGGCCCTCGATGAAGTACATCTCCCACAGCGGCTTGCTCCGGTCCAGCGGGGTGCTGGCGATCCTGCCTACGGCCTCGTCGAGCTGCCGCCGGCCGCCGGGACTGTCAACGCGGTAGGGCCGGACGTGGTATTCGAGATCGACTTCGCAGTTCTCCCGCCACATCGGGTGATGAAATTTCAACGGGATGTCGACCAGCTCGTAGCGGAACGGCTCCAGCTTGTACAGCCGGCTGTGAATGACCTTGCGGAACTCGTCGATTCCGAACGTGCGGCCTCCGAGGTCGTCGAGTTCGATCACCGCCAGCTTCAGCGTGTGCATGTGCACGGTGGGCGTCTCGGAGTAGAGAAGCACCGCGTCCCAGCCGCTGAGCCTTTTCAACCGCGCACCTCCTGCCCGGAGGCGTCTATATAACCTCTTTGGCCCTCATCAGCGACCGGTTTCGGTGAACCTGGTTGAGGAACAGTCCGATAGCGGTGGCCGTCGATCCGGTGCGGGCGCCGTCGGTCATGTCGAAGGCGTGCCCGGCGCCCGGCAGCTCCATATAACCGACCACCGAGCGGGACACCGAGCGCAGCCGCTCGACGAAGCTGCGGGCCTGAGCGACGGGGATGACGGAGTCCCCGGTGCCGTGAATGACAAGGAACGGTGGGGCGTCCGGGTGTACCTGCGCGATCGGCGATGCCTTGCGGAAGATCTCCGGGTGGCGGCTGATCTTGCGCTTGACGACGACGCGCTCGAGAAAGTCGACGAACCGGTCGCGCTCGGGGGTGGAGCGGTCCTCCCAGTCGTAGCGGCCGTAGATCCCCACGACGGCATCCACGGAGGTGTCCGAACCCTCCGGAAGGTCGGTCTGCAATTCGGGGTCGTTAGCGGTGAGTCCGGCCAGCGCCGCGAGATGGCCGCCGGCCGAACAGCCCGCCACCGCAACGAAATTGCGGTCGCCGCCGAATCGGTCGACGTTGGCGTGCGCCCACGCGATCGCGGTCTTGACGTCGGTCATATGCTGCGGCCAGCGGTTGTGCGGCGAGCACCGGTAGTCGATGGACAAGCACACCCAGCCCTTTTCGGCCAGATGCGACATCAGCGCGTAACCCTGCAGTAGGCGGGTGCCGCTTATCCAGGCGCCGCCGGGCACGAACACCAGTACCGGGGCGGGCTCGACGGGCAGATCCTTGCGGCGCCAGACGTCCAGCAACTGTGAGGGGTGGTCGCCGTAGCGCACGGAGCTGCGGTGCACGCTGCGCCGGTGCTGGCGCATGTTCCACAGCGGCGGGGTCCGCATGGGCGCGGGCCAGTCGACCGCCAAGTCAGCCGCGGCCACGATGCCGCGCAGTGCCGCCTCGGCGACGGAGTTGGTCGCAGCGCGATCCTGCTTGCGAATCTCGCCGTTGCCAGGAGCGACCCGGCCGCGAGCGGACGTCGACATGAACTCCGGAACGTGGCGGTATCCCCAGATGCCCATCGCGGTCGCAGCACCAAGGGGCTCAAGGCGTTTCCCGATCACGGGCAACGACGCCGACGCGACGCTCATCGCCAACAAGTAATCAGAAGGCCCGGCACGCATAAACCACCGAGCACGATTCCAGAGTCTCTGGGCGGGATACCGGGTGCCCGGTGTTTCCGTCATTGCGCGAGCGTACCCCCGGACGTCTGCGCGAAACGACAACATTCGGAGGTTGTCTACTAAATGCACGTCGGAGGCCAGAATGTGACCCAGATCACAGATATGCGCCTGCAAGAATGCGGGTTAACTTTCCTCTGACACCCGTCAACGGCAAAAGGACTTCCACCGTGAGCAAGTCAGCACTGGCCATCACCGATGAACACCAGGACCTCGCCGATGCGGCGATCGGCCAGTTGAAGCGGTTGTCCACGAGAGCGGATGCACGCGCCACGCTGGAGGGCGGTTCCTCACACCCGGCAGACGTGTGGAAGGCCGCCGCGCAACTTGGTTGGCTGGGGCTTGCCATCGCCGAGGAGCACGGCGGTTCCGGGTTCGGGCTCTCGGAATTGGCGATTGTGCTCGAGGCCCAGGGCCGCGAGTTGACCCCCGGCCCGTTCCTGCCGACGGTGGCCGCATCGGTCGTGATCGACCGCTGTGCCGATACGCTTCGCGCCCAACTGCTTCCCGGCCTGGCCGACGGCACGACCGTAGGTGCGCTCGGATT
Organism: Actinomycetota bacterium; assembly: GCA_046735135.1. Lineage (GTDB taxonomy): Bacteria > Actinomycetota > Actinomycetes > Mycobacteriales > Mycobacteriaceae > Mycobacterium. The sequence goes on along the minus strand of JBKPSU010000062.1, from coordinate 3,920 downwards.
GGCGGGCGGCGTCACCGTCGGCTCCGACCTGGTCGTCACCGGTGAATGCCCCGCCGTGCTCGGAGCGCCCGACGCCGACGTGCTGGTGCTCATCGCCGGGGATGACGTGGTCGTCGTCGACGCCTCGGCCGACGGCGTCACGGTGAACGCGCTCGATTCTCTTGACACCTCTCGCTCCGTCGGCACGGTCGCACTGGACGGCGTGGCGGTGACCGAGGACAGGGTGTTGCGCGGCGCCGCGCGCCGGGCGCGCACGGTCTTCCGGATCCTGGCATCGGCCGAAGCGGTCGGGGTGAGTTGGGCCGCCCTGGAGATGGCGGTGGAGTACGCCAAGGTCCGCGAGCAGTTCGGCAGGACGATCGGCACGTTCCAGGCCGTCAAACACCACGCCGCCAACATGCTCGTCGACGCCGAACAGACCACGGCCGCTACGTGGGACGCCGCACGCGCCGACGATCTGGACAGTGCATGGTTCCCTGCCGCGGTTGCGGCATCACATGCCATCCGTGCACAGCTCTTCAACGCGGAGAACAACATTCAGCTCCACGGTGGCATCGGGTTCACCTGGGAGCACGACGCACACCTCTACCTTCGGCGGGCCCGCACACTTGCCGCGCTGATGGGCGACGGCGCCGACCCGCTTCTGGACGTCGTCGAGGCTCAGCGCAGCGGCCAGGCGCACGGCGCATCGTTCACGCTGCCGTCGGAGGCCGACGAGTACCGCCGACAGGCCAAGGAGGCGCTCGACAAGGTTCGCGCGCTTTCGGAGGACAAGCAACGCGACTTCCTCGTCGACTCCGGCTATCTGGTTCCGCACTGGCCTAAGCCGTGGGGCCGGGCCGCCGATGTCCTCGAGCAGTTGGTCATCGAAGAGGAGTTCGCCGACGTCAAACGAGCCGACATGGGCATCACCGGCTGGGTCGCGTTGACCATCGCCCAGGCGGGCACCGACGACCAGCGCGAGCGCTGGGTGGAACCCGTGCTGCGCGGCCAGGTGATGTGGTGCCAGCTGTTCTCCGAGCCTGGTGCCGGCTCGGATGCCGCCGCGGTCCGGACGGCCGCCAAGAAGGTGGACGGCGGTTGGAAGGTGACGGGGCAGAAGGTGTGGACGAGCCTGGCCCAGCGCTGCCAGTGGGGGCTGGCGACGGTGCGCACCGATCCCGACGCGCCCAAGCACGCCGGGGTGACCATGATGGCGATCGACATGAAAGCGCCTGGCGTCAAGGTCAATCCGCTGCGCGGTTTGACCGGCGACGCCCATTTCAACGAGGTGTTCTTCGACGACGTGTTCGTTCCTGACGAGGATGTGGTCGGCGATGTGAACAAGGGTTGGCTGGTCGCGCGCGCCACGCTGGGCAACGAGCGGATCTCGATCGGCGGCGGTTCCGGCGGCACGGTCGGGTTCGACGTGGACGACCTCGTCAAGCTGCTCGACAGCGTGCCCGCCGACGTCGCGGCGCACCACATGCTGCGCGCGGGCGAGGTCATCGCCGAGATGCACACCCTGCGCCTGCTCAATCTGCGACGGGCCAGTCGCGCCATCGCGGGCGCGGAACCCGGGCCGGAGGGCAATGTCACCAAACTACTGGTCGCCGAATCAGGCCAGCATTTAACGGAATTGGGTATCGCACTTGCGGGCTCTGCGGCCGTCGTCGGGCAAAACGAGAAGCTGATTCGCAGCTATCTGGGCGGCCGCGCGATGACGATCGCGGGCGGTACATCGGAGATCACCCGCAACACCATCGCCGAGCGCATCCTCGGCCTGCCGCGCGACCCCCTGCTCAAGTAACAGCTCGCCCCTGCTCCTGAAAGGGTCGCCTTCCACCGCGAGGGTGCGTGTCTGCGGCCGACACGCCGCGTAATTGCCGACACTTTGCGCACGCTCGTCGCCATGGCGATCCTTGCCACACCGCTCATGCGGCGTGAAGTCACTCGACACTTAGTCGTCACGAGCGTGCGCAAAAGCAGGTAATCGGCCGCGTGTCGCGCAGCAAGCACGCACGCTCGCGATAATGGTCACACGCTCGCGGTAATAGCAGCTCGGCGGAATGAGGGTCGGGGTCAGCGGAGGGCGGTGCCGTCGCCGGCCTGGCCTGGTGTGGAGTACTGCAGCTTACCCTTGTACTGCTGCGCCAGCAGGGCGTCCCACGTCTTGGGCTGCGGGTTGGCGCTGGGATTGACGATGAAGCTCAGCGCGTTGTTGACGATCGGCACGTAGTTCCCGCCCGGCCCGACCTGATCGGCGGAGATTCCCTTGGTGTCCGCGCCGCTGGCCACCAAAAGCCCTGACTTGTCGGCTTTTTGGATGAACGGCGGCAGCGTCACCAGCAGGTCTGCCTGCGGGTTGGACTGCTCTTTCTCCACCCGGGACACCACCTCACCCGAGCGGCTTCCACCAGGTTCACCGCGATGCCGGTGTCCTTGGTGAACTTGTCGAATTGCGGCTTGTACCAGTTGGCAAGGCCGTCGGCGCTGTACACCGTGACCGTCTCGCCCGAACCGCTGGAGGAACCCGTGCCGCCGCACGCCGCGGTCATGGTGGCGGCGCGCAAAAGGGTATGTCGCTTCATGATTCCTTCTCTTCGCTAGACGGTTGGCGCAAAATCAGGTCGGCGAATTCGGACACCGAGCCGACGACGTGGGTGGCTCCCGCGGTCCGGAGCTGCTCTTCGTTGTGGGCTCCGGTGAGCGTGCCCGCGGCCACGGCCACGCCTGCGCGCAACGCGCTTTCGACGTCGCTGCTGGTATCGCCGAGCGCGGCCACGTTTTGCACGCCGTCCACCTGCAGCCGCATCAGTGCGGATAGGATCAGGTCCGGGTTGGGGCGTCCGCGAACCCCGTCGCCGGGTGCGAGCACCAGGTCGGCGAGCGACTCCCAGCCCAGCGCCGCCAGCAGCTTTTCCTGCGTGGTCCCGCTGAAACCCGTCGTCAGCGCGACCTTGACGCCGGCATCCCGCAGTCGTGTGATCGCTTGTGCGGCACCGTCGATGGGCTCTGCTCGCCCTTCGTCGATGAGCTGTTCGTAGGCGCGCTCGAACGCCGCGTTCGCCTGTTGCGCACGCTCCTCGGTCCCGAAAAGGGCGCGGAACACGCTGATCTTCGATTGACCCATCGTGTCGAGGACGTATTGCCGCGCCTTGTCCCGCTCGGGGCCCGACTCGGGCACGCCCACGGCGCTGGCGGCCGATTCGAACGCGCTGACGACGAGGCCGTCGTCGGCGACGGTGGTACCTGCCATGTCGATCACGGCCAGCTGAATTGTGTTGTCCGGCATGACGATCTCCTTGTCGTTCGTCACAGGCCGATCAGATCGGCGGTCTGCTCGGCGATGGCGGGGCCGAGGGTAATGCCACGGCCTCCGGGACCCGTGACCACCCAGACGCCGTCGTCGGAAGACGTCCGGCACACCAGCTGGTCGGGGTCGATGCACTGGCTGTAGACGCCGGCCCAGCGCTGTCGGATGGGCGGAAGGGCACGACCGAGAAACTCCTCGACGACATCGACGAGGTAGGCGTGGGGCGCCTCGGTGACGTCGAACGCGAACGGCTCGTCGTATTCGTGGGTGTCACCGATCGTCAGCCCGCCGTGCTGCCGCTGCACGCACAGCAGCTGCATGCGGTGTTCGTCGGCGACCGTGTCCTGGGACTCGTTGCCCTTCAGGGAGTTCAGCGCCGGGCCTGCGAAGCCGGGGTAATAGCGGAAGCTGTCGCCGTCGGCAATGGCGGTGGTCAGCGGCTCGTCAAGCGGCTCGGTCTGCATCATCTGCAGGCGCACTCGGCGAATCGGCAAGTCGCCCGCGATCTCACGGACCAGCCCGCCGTGCGCGGCACCCGCGCACACCAGCACCAGGTCGCCCTGGTGCCAGATCCCGCGGTCGTCGAGGACAGCGGTGCCCGAGACAGACCTCGCCTCGGTGCGCG
>JBKPSU010000061.1:0-8275 GCA_046735135.1 Actinomycetota bacterium | reverse complement strand
TGGGAGATGTCGAAATCGCCTCCGCCAAAGCCGAACGGATCCTGTCCGGATCCCGAGCCGGACCCCGAATCGGGATCCTCCTTGCGCTTGTCGCGCTCAGGGTCTTCTCCGGACGAAAAGCCGAAGGGCAGGTCAGCCATGTCCTCAACGGTACTCACCACCATTGGGTCGCGCGGCCCCCGCGGTCACGCTCTGAGTGAACCCCGCAGACGGGCCGTCTACTGTTGCTGGCGTGAACAGGCGGATTTCTACGCTGCTGGTCGCCCTGGTGCCGATCGTGGCGTTCGGCGTGCTGCTCGCGGTGGTGACGGTTCCGTACGTATCGCTGGGCCCCGGCCCGACCTTCAACACCCTCGGCGAGGTCGAGGGCAAGGAGGTCGTCGACATCAAGGGGACCGAGGTCCACAAGACGACGGGCCAGCTCAACATGACGACGGTGGCCCAGCGCGACAACCTCACCCTCGGGCAGGCCCTGACGCTCTGGGTGTCGGGCCGCGAGCAGCTTGTTCCTCGCGACCTCGTCTACCCGCCGGACAAGTCAAGGGACGAGATCGACGAGGACAACAGCCAGGAGTTCAAGCAGTCGGAGTCCAGCGCCGAATACGCCGCGCTCGGCTATTTGAAATATGCGCAGGCGATCACCGTGCAGACGGTCAGCAAGGACGGCGCGTCGGCGGGCAAGCTGCAGGAGGGCGACGCAATCGACGGCGTGGACGGGGTGCCGGTGAGCTCGATGGAGCAGTTCCAGGGGATCATGGAGAAGACCAAGCCGGGTCAGGAGGTCGTGCTCGACTTCCGCCGCAAGAACGCCCCGCCCGGCGTCGCGACCGTCAAGCTGAAGTCGAATCCCGAGAAGCCACACGGGTTTCTGGGCGTCGGTGTGGTCGAGGCCCCGTGGGCGCCGTTCAAAATCGACTTCAACCTCGCCAATATCGGTGGCCCGTCCGCGGGCCTGGTGTTCAGTCTGGCCGTAGTCGACAAGCTCACCACCGGTGACTTGAGCGGAGACAAGTTCGTGGCGGGCACCGGGACCATCGCCTCCGACGGCAAGGTGGGCTCCATCGGCGGCATCACCCACAAGATCATGGCCGCACACGAAGCGGGTGCGACGGTGTTCCTCGTCCCCGCCGACAACTGCGACGAGGCGAAGTCCGCCCGCGAGGACGGCATCGACCTGCTGAAAGTCGACACACTGACCACGGCGGTCGACTCCTTGAAGGCACTTTCAGCCGGTGGCGAAGCGCCACGCTGCTGACCAGGACAGAGCGAAACCGATGCGTAGAGTTGTGGCACGTCATTTCAGACGTGCATGGGCGAAAACCGGGAGTTGACGAGTGGGTATGCGGCCCGCGGCGAAGATGCCGAAGCTGACGCGACGTAGCCGAATTCTGATCACGGTCGCGCTGGCGGTCGTGCTGCTGCTGCTCGTGGGGCCGCGCCTTGTCGACGCCTATGTGGACTGGCTGTGGTTCGGCGAGCTGGGCTATCGCTCGGTCTTCACCACTCAGTTGGTCACCAAGCTCGTCGTCTTCCTGGTGGTGTGGGCGCTGGTCGGCGCCATCGTGTTCGCGGCCCTTGCGCTGGCCTACCGCACCCGGCCGGTGTTCGTGCCGACCAGCGGGCCCAACGATCCGGTCGCCCGCTACCGCACCGCGGTGATGGCGCGTCTGAAGCTGGTCGGTATCGGGGTCCCGGCCGTCATCGGCTTCTTCGCCGGGATCGTCGCGCAGACCTACTGGGAGCGGATCCAGCTGTTCCTGCACGGCGGCACCTTCGGCATCAAGGATCCGCAGTTCGGCATGGATCTCGGCTTCTATGCGTTTGAGCTGCCGTTCTACCGGCTGCTGCTCGGCTACCTGTTCGTCACGACCTTCCTGGCCCTGATCGCCAACCTGTTGGGCCACTACCTGTTCGGCGGCATCCGGCTGTCCGGCAGGTCCGGCGCGTTGAGCAGGTCAGCTCGCATCCAGTTGATCAGTCTCGTCGGAACCCTGGTGCTGCTCAAGGCGATCGCCTACTGGTTCGATCGCTATGCGCTGCTGTCGCACACCCGAACCGGCAAGCCGTTCACCGGCGCCGGCTACACCGACATCAACGCCGTGCTGCCGGCCAAACTCATCCTGATGGCCATCGCGTTGATCTGTGCAGTGGCGGTGTTCTCCGCAATCGTGTTGCGCGACTTGCGGATACCGGCGATCGGCATCGTGCTCCTGCTGCTGTCGTCGCTGATCGTGGGTGCCGGCTGGCCCCTAATCGTCGAGCAGATCAGCGTCAAACCCAATGCGGCGCAGAAAGAAAGCGACTACATCAGCCGAAGTATCACGGCGACCAGAGAGGCCTACGGGCTGACCGAGAAGAACGTCACGTATCGGGACTATCCCGGCAACGCGCCTGCCACCGCCCAGCAGGTGGCGGCCGACCGTGCGACGACGTCGAACATCCGGCTGCTCGACCCGACCATCGTCAGCCCGGCGTTCACCCAGTTCCAGCAGAGCAAGAACTTCTACTTCTTCCCCGACCAGCTGGCCATCGACCGCTACAACGGACCCGACGGAAACCTCCGCGACTATGTGGTGGCCGCGCGTGAGCTCAACCCCGACCGGCTGATCGACAACCAACGCGACTGGATCAACCGCCATTTCGTCTACACCCACGGCAACGGCTTCATCGCCTCGCCCGCCAATACGGTGCGTGGTGTCGCCAACGACCCCAACCAGAACGGCGGCTACCCGGAGTTCCTGGCGAGCGTTGTCGGCGCCAATGGAAGCGTCGTTTCGCCAGGACCGGCCCCGCTGGACCAACCGCGCGTCTACTTCGGCCCCGTCATCGCGGGAACATCCGCCGACTATGCGATCGTCGGCAAGAGTGGCGCCGACCGCGAGTACGACTACGAGACCAACACCGAGACAAAGAACTACACCTACGGAGGCAAGGGTGGGGTTCCGATCGGCAACTGGCTGAACCGCGCGGTGTTCGCCGCGAAGTTCTCCGAGCGAAAGCTGGTGTTCCCCAGCCCGATCGGGCCGGACAGCAAGATCTTGTTCAACCGGGCCCCCGCCGAGCGCGTGGAGGCCGTCGCGCCGTGGTTGACCACCGACAGCAGTGTCTACCCGGCCATCGTCAACAAGCGAATGGTCTGGATCGTCGACGGCTACACCACATTGGACAACTACCCGTATTCGGATCTGCAGTCGCTGTCGAGCGTCACGGCCGACTCCACCGAGGTGGCCTTCAACCGGCTGGCCCCCGACAAAGAGGTGTCCTACATCCGTAACTCAGTGAAGGCGACAGTCGACGCCTACGACGGCACCGTCACGCTGTACGCGCAGGACGAGAGCGATCCGGTGCTGCAGGCGTGGATGAAGGTGTTCCCGGGCACGGTCAAGCCCAAGCGCGACATCTCGCAGGAGCTGCAGGCCCATCTGCGCTATCCCGAGGACCTGTTCAAGGTGCAGCGCGCGCTGCTGGCCAAGTATCACGTCAACGACCCGGTGACGTTCTTCTCGACATCGGACTTCTGGAATGTGCCGCAGGATCCGAACCCGACCGCAAGCAGCTACCAGCCGCCGTACTACATCGTCGCGAAAGACCTTGCCCGCAACGACAAGTCGGCCTCGTTCCAGTTGACCAGCGCGATGAACCGGTTCCAGCGCGACTATCTGGCCGCCTACATCAGCGCCAGCTCCGACCCGGACACCTACGGCAAGCTCACAGTGCTGACGATCCCGGGCCAGGTCAACGGCCCCAAGCTGGCCAACAATGCGATCACCACGGACACTGCCGTCAGCCAGGACCTCGGTGTGATCGGCCGCGATAATCAGAACCGAATACGTTGGGGCAACCTACTGACACTGCCGGTGGCCGAAGGTGGCCTGCTGTACGTGGAACCCGTCTACGCGTCACCGGGCGCCAGCGACGCCGCGTCGTCGTACCCGCGGCTCATCCGCGTCGCGATGATGTACGAGGACAGGGTCGGCTACGGGCCGACGGTGCGCGACGCGCTGACCGAGTTGTTCGGGCAGGGCGCCGACGCCACCGCGACCGGACCCGCGCCCGCGAATCCATCTGGCGGAAAGCCGCCCGCCGCGGCGTCGTCGACCGACGGGCAGTCCGAGGCGTCGCCGCCCAATCAGGAGGGAAGGGCGCCGGAGGTGCCTTCGCCGGTGGCCGGTGTGCCGGGGCCGGGCGGGGTGACCCAACTGTCGGCCGCCAAGGCCGCCGCACTGACTGACGTCCAAGCGGCGCTGGATGAACTACACAAGGCACAGCAAAGCGGTGATTTCACCGAGTTCGGCAGTGCGCTGCAGCGCCTGGACGACGCGATGAAGAAGTACAACACCGTCAAGTAACGCATCAGGCGTTTGCTACCACGGCAGTTTCAGGGCATGATTTTGTTCTAGCGAACAATCTTGGGGCGGCATCGATGGAGCAATGGGCCCGTAGCGCGCGGCTTCGCTTGCGAAGCCTGGGACGCGTCGGATCGATCGCTGCGATCGTCTACGCCTGCGCCCTGCTGGTCATGGTCGCGTGGGTCCTGGAAAGGTGGGAGAACGCCTACGACACGCGTCCGGTCGACGAGATCGTCTACCTGGTGGGTCTCCTCTTAGCCGTTGGATGCGGTGCCCGGGCTGCCCGCTCGGCACAGGGTCGCAAGCGCTTCGGGTGGCTGGCGCTCATCATCGGCTTTTCCGCGTGGGCCATCGCCGAGGTCATCCGTGTTTTCGCGGAAGCCCGGCCCGACAGCCCGCCGTGGCAGCCATCGCTCACAGGGGCGGTGATGATCGCCTACCCGTTGGGCGCCTACACCTCGCTGCTAGTCCTGCACGGCTTGGGCAAACCTCCCCGCAGGCGGGCAGTGCTCGACGGAGTCGTGGTGGCGACGTCGTTGTTCGTCGTCTCGTGGGTCTTCGTGCTCAGCGACATGCGCAGTGGCGGTCCGGCACCCCGGCAGACCGTGCTTGACGTCGCCCTCGATGTGATTCTTTTGACGACGTCGATCCTGGTGTGGTCGCGGCCGAGCGGTCGCCTCAGCCTCAATCTTCTGGCGGCCGGGATCACGACCATCGGCATGGCCGACATCATCGGTGTCTACGTCGCCGGTGGCGGCGGCTACCACAGCGGCGGCTTCATCGACATCGCGCGGGTGGTCGGTTTCGGGATGTGCGCGTTCGCGGCCCTGTTCAGCGTCGACGAGCGGCGCCCGGCGGACCCGCAGCCGCTGGACCTGCAGGCCGGTGTTCGGGTGTGGTTGCCGTATCTGCCCCTGCTGCTGGCCGGTGTCGCCGGAATCGGTTACGAGCTAAAGCATCTCGATCACGGCTTGTTGCTCGTCGCGGAGACGATTCTGGTCGCGGCGGTACTCCTGCGGCAGTTGGTCGTTCTCGTCGACAACAAGCGCCTTCTCGACGAGGTGGCCCGCGAGGCGTTTCACGACAACTTGACCGGCCTGGCCAACAGGGCGAACTTTCTGGACAAGCTCGAGCGCGCCGTGGTCCACAGCCGCCGCACCGGCGAACCGGTCGCGGTGTTGTGCCTCGACCTCGATAACTTCAAGGCCGTCAACGACGCCCTCGGCCATCCGGCGGGGGATGAGCTGTTGATACGCGTCGCAGGCCGCCTGATGAGCATGCTCGGTGAAACGTGGACCATCGCGCGGCTCGGAGGCGACGAATTCGCAGCACTCGCCGAAGGCCGCGTCGACGCGCTGGCGGCGGCCAACACGGCGCTCGATGCGTTCACGACACCGATCGTCATCGACGGTGTCCCGCAGACCGCCAGCCCGAGCATCGGGCTGACGGTGGCCAACAGCAAGGCCCACCACACCGCCGACGACATGCTCCTGAACGCCGACCTCGCGATGTACGCGGCCAAACGGGACGGTGGCGGATGCGTGCGAAGCTTCGTACCCGACTTGCCCGTGCCGTGGGAACTGCACCAGGCCACCAATCACGTTATTGCACAAGGCGACTCGGACGACTGGGACGAGTCGGAGTCGCCCGCAGACCCGATCCGACGTCAGGGTGACACGGGTAAGGAACCCGCGCGCGCCGGATGGCCGTCACCGGCGGTCTGCGTTGCCCTCGGAGTACTGGCCCTTGGTGTCGTCGTCTTCACGGCGTCGACGATCTTCCGCGACCACGCGGGCCGCATCGTGGCGTTCGACAGTGTGCTGTATCCGGCGCTGAACACCGCCGCGGCGGCGATCGTGTTCGTGCGCGCATTCCACGTGCGCGCCGAGCGGTGGCCATGCCTTCTCATCGGGGCGGGGATGGCAAGCAACGCCGCGGGCGATGTGGTGTATGCCCTCTGGGTGCCCTCGGGTGTGATGCCGTCCATCGCCGACCCGCTGTATCTGGCCTTCTATCCGTTGGTCTACGCAGGCATGGTCCTGCTGATGCGCGAGCGGTTGAAGCGGGTGCCCACCGCGTTCCGCATCGATGCGTTGGTCTGCGGTCTGACGTTGGCGGCGGTCGCTGCGGCAATCGCCACCGGCCCGATCGAGGCGGCGATGCAGGGCGAGCCGGCCACCGTGCTGGTGGGTCTGTCGTATCCGATCGGGGACTTGCTGTTGTTGTCGCTGACGGCCGGAATGCTGCCGATCCTGGGCTGGCGGGCCGAGCTGCGTTGGGGGCTCATGGTCGCGGGCTTCATGTCGTTCGCGGTGGCCGACACGGTCTATCTGTTCCAGACGTCGGCGGGCACGTATCTCGAGGGCACCTGGGTCGACGCGTGCTGGGCGATCGCGTCCCTGTTCATCGCGGTGGCGGGTTGGCTGCCGTCGTCGGGAACACATCCCCGCCCGAAGCCGGGCCTCGGCGCCTACGTCCCGGCCGTCCTGTGTGGGGGCGTCGCGCTCGCGGTGGCCGTCATGGCCAACCAGAGCCGGATCGCCGTGGCATTGGGCGCGCTGACGTTGGTCGCGGTCGCCTGGCGGTTCGCCGTCACGTTCCGCGATGTCAGCGCCACGGCCGAAGCGCACCGTCAGGCCATGACCGACGAGCTGACGGGCCTGCCCAACCGGATGTCGCTGGCGACCACGCTGACGGCGGTCACGCTCGACGAGCGGTCGGCGTTGTTCCGGACGCGGGCCAGCCGCGCGCTGCTGCTGCTCGACATCGATCAGTTCAGGGAGATCAACTACTTCGCGGGCCGACACGTCGGCGATCAACTGCTGAATCAAGTCGCGGCCCGACTGTCCCGCGCGGTGCGCCCCGACGACCTGATCGCCCGCACGGGCGGCGACGCGTTCGCCATTCTGTTGGCCGACGGTGTGGACATCACGACGGCACGGGCACGGGCCGGAGGATTGCTCGAGGCTTTGCGTGTCCCGTTCGAGCTGGATCCGATCACCGTGCAGATCGACGCGAGCATCTCAATTGCGTTGTGCCCGGACCATTGTGACCATCCGAGTGAGCTGTTGAGTTGTGTCGAGACGACGATGCCGCACGCCAAGGCGGCGACGAGCAAGATCGTGGTGCACGACGTGGGCCGGGTGCGATCGGAGAAGGACAACGACGACTACGTGGTGGAGGAGTTGCGCGCCGCGCTGTTGAACGACGAGCTGACGTGTTTCTACCAGCCAAAGATTCGCGCCGAGGACGGCCGCGTGCACAGCGTCGAGGCGCTGCTGCGCTGGCATCACCCGATCCGTGGCCTGCTCCTGCCGGAGGAGGTGCTGCCTGCGGCCGAACGGGCAGGCCTGATGCGTCAGGTGGCGAACTGCGTGATCAACCTCGCCCTCGGTCAGGTGCGTGCATGGCACGACGACGAAGGCATCCGGATGACCGTCGCGGTGAACCTGTCCATGGCCAACCTGTTGGACCTCGACCTCGTCGACATGATCGAGCGACTGCTCGCCACTCACAATGTGCGGCCGGAGGCGCTGATCCTCGAGATCACCGAGGGCACGTTGGCCAACGACTCGTCACGGTCCCGGAAGACGGTTTTCGCGCTGCGCCGACTTGGGGTGCGCATCTCGCTCGACGACTACGGCACCGGCTGGTCGTCGCTGGCGCGCCTGCAGGATCTGTCGGTCGATGAACTGAAGCTCGACAGGGTGTTCGTGTCGCGGCTGGCCAAGGACCCCCGCTCGATCGCGATCGTGCGGTCCACCGTTGCGCTGGCGCACAGCCTGGGGGCTGATCTGGTCGCGGAGGCCGTCGAGGACCTCGCCACGCTGGGTGCGCTGCGGCGGTACGGCTGCACCATCACGCAGGGTTTCGTGCACACGCCGCCATTGCCTGCCGACGAGCTGCTGACCTGGATGGCGACGTGC
>JBKPSU010000060.1:0-40123 GCA_046735135.1 Actinomycetota bacterium | reverse complement strand
TCGCTGAATTGCAGCGTGGCAATCACAGGAGAGTTCGCTTAATCATGGCTGTCAAGATCAAGCTCACCCGGCTTGGCAAGATCCGCAATCCCCAGTACCGCATCGCCGTCGCCGACGCGCGCACCCGCCGTGACGGGCGCGCGATCGAGATCATCGGCCGCTATCACCCGAAGGAAGATCCGAGCCTCATCGAGATCGACTCGGAGCGCGCCCAGTACTGGCTCGGCGTCGGCGCCCAGCCCACCGAACCGGTGCTGCAACTGCTGAAGATCACCGGCGACTGGCAGAAGTTCAAGGGTCTGCCTGGCGCGGAGGGCACGCTGAAGGTCAAGGAGCCCAAGCCCAGCAAGCTGGACCTGTTCAACGCGGCCCTCGCCGAGGCCGACGGAGGTCCGAGCACCGAGGCCACCACGGCCAAGAAGAAGAAGGCGCCGGCGAAGAAAGCCGCCAAGGCCGACGAGGCCGCCGACGCCACCGGGGCCGAAGCCGGGGTCGCTCCTGTCAAGGACGAGTCGGAGCCGGCCGCTGAAGGCGCCGACGCCGCCGTACCCGCCGAGCAGGCCCAGGAATCGTGAGCTCGGTCGTCGTCGACGCCGTCGAGCACCTGGTCCGTGGCATCGTGGACAACCCGGACGATGTGCGGGTCGACATGGTGACCAATCGGCGCGGTCGCACCGTGGAGGTGCACGTGCATCCCGACGATCTCGGCAAGGTCATCGGCCGCGGTGGCCGGACCGCGACCGCGTTGCGGACCCTGGTCGCCGGCATCGGCGGCCGCGGCATCCGCGTCGACGTAGTGGACACCGACCAGTAGCCTCCGATGGACCTGGTGGTCGGGCGGGTCGTCAAGGCACACGGCGTCACCGGCGAGGTGGTCGTCGAGGTCCGTACCGACGACCCGGATAATCGATTCGCGCCGGGCGCCCGGCTGCGCGCGCGGCCGTCGCGCGGTGGACCCCAGCGTGAATACGTCATCGAGTCTGCCCGCGAGCACAGCGGCCGGCTGCTGGTGCGGCTCGCGGGCGTCGCAGACCGCGATTCCGCGGAAGCGTTGCGCGGCAACGTCTTTCTCGTCGATACCGAAGACCTGCCACCGATCGACGACCCCGACGAGTTCTACGACCACCAGCTCGAGGGGCTGCGGGTCGTGACCACCGACGGGCAGCTGGTCGGCAACGTCCAGGAGGTGCTGCACACCGCGGCGGGCGAGTTGTTGTCGGTGACCTCGGAGACCGGCGCCGAAGTCCTGGTGCCGTTCGTCAGCGCCATCGTCACCGAGGTATCGCTCGACAACCAGACCATCGAGATCGACCCGCCAGACGGCCTTCTGGAACTGGGCTGACACATGCGCATCGATGTCGTGACGATCTTTCCCGACTATCTCGACCCGCTGCGGCAGTCGTTGCCCGGCAAGGCCATTGACGCTGGCATCGTCGACCTGCATGTACACGATCTGCGCCGGTGGACACACGACGTGCACCGCTCCGTCGACGACTCGCCGTACGGCGGCGGCCCCGGAATGATCATGAAGGCACCCGTGTGGGGTGAGGCGCTGGACGAAATATGTTCTCAGGAGACGCTTCTCGTCGTACCGTCGCCCGCGGGTCGGCTGTTCACCCAGTCGATGGCGCAGGATTGGTGCGGCGAGGGCCATCTCGTGTTCGCCTGTGGGCGATATGAAGGCATCGATCAGCGGGTGATGGACGATGCTGCCCGGCGCATGCGCGTGTACGAGGTGTCGATCGGCGACTATGTGCTTCCCGGCGGTGAGTCCGCCGCACTGGTGATGATCGAAGCCGTGGTGCGGCTGCTTCCCGATGTGCTCGGCAATCCCGCGTCACACCAAGATGATTCGCACTCCGACGGCCTGCTCGAGGGGCCCAGCTACACCCGGCCGCCGAGCTGGCGTGAGCTCGACGTGCCGGAAGTTCTGCTGTCCGGCGACCACGCCAAGGTCGCGGAGTGGCGGCGCAAACGGGCGGTCGAACGCACCCGGGAACGACGGCCCGACCTGATCAGCGACGATTAGATCTTGCCGCCGGGGAACATCGTCTTGACGGCCTGGGTGATCGTGGTGCGGGCCGTGGAAGCGTCGTCGGGTTCCAGCGAGCTGATCGCCATCACGTAACGGCGTTCCGATCCGATCACGCCGGTGGACACGTGCAACTGGTTGGCGCCGTTCCAACAGCAGAACCAGCCCTGCTTGACGGCGACGGGGTCGGCGTAGAGCCCCTCGGGGATGCCGAAGCGCTGCGGGTATCCGTCGCCGCCCGTCGCTGTGGATTGCGCGAGGTTGCTCAAGATCACGTTGGCCTGTCCGGGCGGCAGCCCGCCGCCGCCGCTCAACAGCATGTCGTAGTAGCGGACGAGATCGCTTGCGGTGCTCGTCGTGACGTCCCAATGCCCGTCGTAGGGCGCCGTCGTGCCCGACAATCCGTACCGCGCGACGACGCGGGCGATGATGGCGTTGCCGCCGCTGCGGTCCCAGAAGCTCTGGGCCGCGCTGTCGTCGGAGGACCGCAGCATGACCTCGAGCGACTTGTGGTCGGCGGCAGAGAGCGTGGTCTGGCCCTTGGACTCCTGCAGCAGCAGGTCGTCGGCGATGAACAGCTTCGCCACGGACGCGATCGGGAAGGTCGAGTTGTCGCCGTTCGAGATGCGCTGGCCGGTGTTGCGGTCCAGGACGACCGTCTCGATATGCGCCCCTGACTTCGCCGCGTCGGCGGTGGCCTGCTTGGTGCGGGCGTCGAGGCCGTCGAAGGCTGCTGCCGGCTGGCCGGGCGGGGCCGCGGGCGGTGGCTCGACAGTCCCCTGCGGGGCGCGCATTGTCAGGGGTGCCGGATCATTCGGCGGGCTTCCATGGACCCGTGCCTCACAACCGACGACGAGCAGCACCGCACACGCAATGGCTGCGGTCACCGTCGCCCGACTCGACGGCCGCCGACGCATAGCCAGCCCTCCTTCAACGGATCCTGAGGCCGGGGGAGCGGGCCTCGCCACACTGCGGCCGCCGGCGCTTCAGCGTAACCCGTGAACTATCGTTCGATCGAATGGCGACGGCTAGATCTTGCCGCCGGGGAACATCGTCTTGACCGCCTGTGTGATGGTTGCGCGCGCCGCATCCGCGCCCGACGGTTGGTCCGACCCGATCGCCATGACGAACCGGTGGTCGGCCCCGATGATGCCGGTGGACAGGTGCATCCAGTCGCTGCCGATACAGCACATCCAGCCCTGCTTGACCGCGACGGGCTCGGCGTAGAGCCCCTCCGGGATGCCGAATTGCTGCGGGTACACGCCCCCCGGCATCATCCCGTCGATGCCGGTGGGGGTGGATTGGGCGAGGTTGTCGACGATCATGGCGGCCTTGTCCAAGGGCAGGCCGCCCGCGCCCGAAAGCATCATGTCGTAGTAGCGCACCAGGTCGGCGGCGGTGCTGATGGTGTTGAACCACATGCCGTTGCCGGGCGGCCGGGTGCCGCTGAGCCCGTAGCGGGCCGCGACGCGGGTGATGATTGCGCTGCCGCCGCCCCGGTCCCAGAACACCTCGGCGGCGCTGTCGTCGGATGAGCGCAGCATCGCCTGGAACGACTGCAGGTCGCCCGGCGAGAGCGGCGGTCCTCTCAGCAGCAGGTCGTCGGCGATGAACAACTTGACCACCGAGGCGATCGCGATACCCCTGTTGTTGCCGTTGGTCACCCGCTGCCCCGTCGAGCGGTCCAGCACGACGGCGGTGATATCTGCGCCCTTTGTGGCGGCGTCGGCCGTGGCCTGCATGGTCCGGGCGTCGAGGCTGCTGAACGCGGCGACGGGCACGTCGGGCGGGGCCTCGGGCAGCGGGGCCACGCGGCCTTGCGGTGCGATCACGATCACCGGCGGCGCAGAGGGGTTCGACGGCGGTGTGCCATACACCCGGGCGTCGCAACCGGTGACAGCAAGCACCAATGCGACAACCGCGACCAGCCTGGACGGCCGCCGACACATACGTCTCCTCCACGCGTTTCTTGCAGGGGACGGGCGCAGCTGACAGTCGCCCGCCCGTATTGATGAGCCTAACCGGTGCGCATGTGTCTCGCGTCCTGTCTGTTGGGCGAGTCGCCGGTAGGTGGTCGGCCCGCGATTTCACTGCATGCGCCCTCATCTGGCACAATTGACCAGTTGTCTGTGCGACGCGTGGAGACGGTTGGGCCGTCGGCGCGATATGCACCAGATACGCCCGAACCCATCGGTGCGGCCCGCACGCTTCTGCGCAACCACCCGCGAGCCCGCCGTTGGCCGCGACCATGTGAACAGCTAAGGAAGAGTCACCGATGAACACGCTGGATTTCCTCGACCAGTCGTCGCTGCGCGATGACATTCCGGACTTCAACGCCGGCGACACCGTGAACGTACACGTCAAGGTCATCGAGGGCGCCAAGGAACGCATCCAGGTGTTCAAGGGCGTCGTGCTGCGTCGCCAGGGCGGCGGCGTGCGCGAGACCTTCACCGTGCGCAAGGAGAGCTACGGCGTCGGCGTCGAGCGGACCTTCCCCGTGCACTCCCCGAACATCGACCACATCGACGTCGTCACCCGCGGCGACGTCCGCCGCGCGAAGCTGTACTACCTGCGTGAACTGCGCGGCAAGAAGGCGAAGATCAAGGAAAAGCGCTGACGTCGCACGCGACCGCACGCCGCCGTGGTGCGGAGGCGATCGTCGTCGTGGCTACGCTGATCCCGTGACCGGAACCGCGGACTCCCCAGACTCACCATCCGAGCAAGCGCTCGATACAGACGACGCCAGGACGGCCGACGAGGCCGACGAGGTCGAAGAGGCCGCCGACAAGTCGAAGCGCAGGCGCGGAGCGCTGCGCGAAGGCGTCATCCTCGTGGTGGTCGCGGTCGGCCTGTACTACCTGATGCTGACGTTCGTCGCCCGGCCGTATCTCATCCCTTCGGAGTCGATGGAGCCCACACTGCACGGCTGCAGCGGCTGCACGGGCGACCGCATCATGGTCGACAAGGTGACCTACGATTTCTCCCAGCCCAAGCCCGGTGACGTCGTTGTCTTCAAGGGGCCGCCGAACTGGAACATCGGCTACAAGTCAATCCGCTCGGACAACGCCGCGGTGCGCGCGGTGCAGAACGCCCTCTCCTTCATCGGGTTCGTTCCGCCGGATGAGAATGACCTGGTCAAACGGGTGATCGCCACCGGTGGGCAGACCGTCGAGTGCAGACAGGCTACCGGTTTGACCGTCGACGGTAAGCCCTTGGAAGAGCCCTACCTCAACTTGGAGACGATGAACGTCCCCGACCCGAGCAAGTACCGGTGTCTGGGATTCGAGTTCGGCCCGGTCAAGGTGCCCGACGGTCGGGTATGGGTGATGGGCGACAACCGCACTCACTCGGCGGATTCACGGCTGCACTGCGCCGACAACCCCGCCGATTTCCAGAGCGGAATCCGGTGCACCGGTGACCCGAACGCCGGAACCGTTCCGCTGGACAATGTGATCGGAAAGGCACGGTTCATCGCGTGGCCGCCAGGGCGTTGGGGTTTGGTGCGCGCGGTGGACCCACAGACCCAGTAGGAGGCCACTTGCCGGCGACATGGCCGCCCCGAACGGTGATTCGCAAGTCCTCAGGGCTGCGCACCCTGGAGTCTGCGCTGTATCGCGGCGGTCTTGGTCCGGTGGCGGGCGTCGACGAAGTGGGTCGCGGCGCCTGCGCGGGCCCACTGGTCGTCGCGGCCTGCGTGCTTGGCCCGAACCGATTGGAAAGCCTATCGGCCCTTGATGATTCGAAGAAGCTCACCGAGAGGGAGCGGGAACGGCTGTTTCCGCTGATTCGCCGGTACGCGCTGGCGTATCACGTGGTGTTCATCCCATCGGTCGAGGTGGACAGACGCGGTGTGCACGTGGCCAATATCGAGGGCATGCGTCGGGCGGTCGCGGGCCTGGTCGTGCGGCCCGGGTACGTGCTGAGCGACGGATTCCGGGTGCCGGGCCTCGCGGTGCCGTCGCTGCCTGTGGTGGGCGGTGACGCGGCAGCGGCGTGTATCGCCGCTGCGAGCGTGCTGGCAAAGGTCAGCCGTGACCGGCTGATGGTGAAGATGGAGGCCGAACACCCCGGCTACGGGTTCGCCGAACACAAGGGCTACAGCACCCCGGCCCACGGGGCGGCGCTGGCCCGGTTGGGCCCATGCAGCCAGCACCGATATTCGTTCATCAATGTTCGCCGCGTGGCAACCCCGACCGGCACCGAGGTGGTGACGGAGATCGTGGGCGACTGCGAACCGGAGCAACGCGACGAAGTGGGGTAAGGGAAGATGGAACCAGACGAACACGAAGGACAGCTGAAGCGATGAGTGCCGAAGATCTCGAGAAGTACGAAACCGAGATGGAGCTCTCGCTGTACCGCGAATACAAGGACATCGTCGGGCAGTTCAGCTACGTCGTGGAAACGGAGCGACGCTTCTATCTGGCAAACAGTGTCGAGCTGGTGCCACGCAACGCCGACGGCGAGGTGTACTTCGAACTGCGACTGGCCGACGCCTGGGTGTGGGACATGTACCGCCCTGCCCGGTTCGTCAAGCAGGTCCGGGTGATCACGTTCAAGGACGTGAACATCGAAGAGGTGGAGAAGCCCGAGCTGCGGCTTCCCGAGTAGTCTCAGCCGGCCGCCGCCGTCAGGTGCTCGCCGAAGAAGGCGAACACCCGCGACCAGGCGTCCTCGGTGGCTGCCCGGTCGTAGCCGAAACCCGCGATGCGGAGTAGGGGTTGACCGGGCAGCTGGTTGGCAAAGCCGTGCCCGACATCCGGGTACACCTTGATATCTGCGGAGATGTTCTTCTCCTCGACGACGGTCTGCAGCTTGGCCGCGGCGCCCCTGCCGAGCGGGTCGCGGCGGCCGTAGCTGGCGACGATTGGGCACGCCCCATCGAGCGTCGCGCTGAGTTCGCGGGGCAGCGGCGTCCCGTAGAACGGCGCCGCGGCGCCGAAACCCTTGGGCGACATCACGAGTGCGAACTGGCCGCCCATGCAGAAGCCGGCGATTCCGACGGCGCCCGACGCCTGAGGCATCGCCAGCAGGTGATCGCGGGCGGCCAGGATGTCGTCCAGGGCGCGGCCGCGTTTGGTCAACAGCTCGCGCATGACACGGGCAACGCAGCGGGCCATCCCGCCGCGGGCGAACATGTTCGGCGTGACGGCGATGTATCCAGCCGCCGAGACCCGACGCGAGATCGCCTCCTTGTCCGGTCCGTACCCGAATCCATCGTGGATGATCACCACGCCTGGCCATGGACCATCGCCCTCGGGCATGTCCAGCAGCGCGTCGATCGGACCGTCCGGGGCGTCGACGGTGATGGTCTGCACGGCGATCAATCTAGCCTCGGGTGAGATCCCCGTCAGCCCGTGGCGACGGGGCCGTTCCCCACCAATAGGCGATGAACGGCTCCATGTCGCGGCTGACGAGCTCGATGCGCGGCCCGGTCGGGCCTTTGGCGTACGCCCACAGCAGGGTGCAGGAGCCGTCGGGATTGTAGGACTTGACCTCGACCGTCATGCCCGTCGATTCGAGTGTCGCCAAGTCGGATTCGACGTCGTCGGACCAATAGCCGATGTGGTGGACACCTGAGTCGGCAGGCGTCCACACGGTGTTTGGAACGGTCTGCAGCAGTTCGAGTCGGGGATCGCTGCCCGAGTAGGCCATCTTCATCGGAATGGTGATCTCGCCATCGGGGGTCACTCCTTGCTGCTCGACGGTGACGATATCGGTCCAGGTGTAGCCCGCCACCTCGCTGAGCCATTTCATCGTCCCCTCTAGGTCGTCGACCACGATGCCTGTGTGGTACAGGTTCTCGGCCTTCACTGGTCCTCCTCCGTGGTTGCGGTCTTGATCTCCTGCTCCAGCCACTGAACCTCACTGTGATTTTCACGGCCCCCGGCCGTCAACAGCTGTTCGAGCGCAAGGCGTTTCACGATCAGCGCGTCGGCGTCGCCCGGGGCGTGGGCCAGCACGATGTCGGTCAGGTGCAGCGCCTCGAGCGGTCTGCCGGCCTTGGCGTGAGAGTCGGCCCGCTGGGTCAGAGGGGCCGTACCGCCGACCAGGTCGACGATGTCGGGCCACACCGATGCGGGCGGTATCTCGTAGAGCTCGGTCGTGGACTCGTAGCGGAACCACCCGACGTGTTCCTCCCAGATCGCTCGGACAATCCACGGCACCTTCCCGTGCACCTGGGGCAGCTCCAACTCCGGAGGCAACGTCACCTCGTTCATGAGCCGCCACAGGTCGGCTCCCGAATTCATGCCGTCGATGACCCGATCGCGGAGGTAGGCAGTCGCGTCGCGCACCTTGGTCATCGTCGTCAGAATTTCGTCTGCGCCACTGAACATTTCGTGTCCGTTGATGAGCTTCTCGGGACTCAGCGCGATCACCCGGTCAACGGAGTGAATGAAGGCGATAGCGCTGCGAAGCTTGTCGCCACGCAATGTGTACAGGTTCGGGACATGACCGAAAAATGGCCCCATCAGGTTGCCGATGAACACCGTGCGGTGCTCGGGCAGCCAGACCACCAGCGCGTCGGTCGTCTCACCGCCCGGCGTGGCGTACAACTCGAAGTGCCTGCCGCCCAATTCGAACGCGTGATCGTCGATGAACGAACCGGTGAGCACCGGTTCGGGCGGAAGCGCGGCAGCGGCGCTCTCCACGTCCATGAACGCGCCCCACAGCTTCATGATCCGTCGGACGTAGAAGGGGTGAAGGTGGCGCCAGTACTCGCGGACGTCGGCGTGGTTGGCCTGAGCGATCGTCTGGACCCCTGCCCCGGTGAACTCGCTCCACCCACCGACGTGATCCGGATGGCCTTGGGTGAAAGTGATCATCCGTAGCGGGCCGGTGCTGACCCGCGAGAACCGGGACTTGATGCCCGGTGCCTCGAAGTCGGTTCCGGTGTTGATCATTACGTCGCCGTCGGCCGTCGTGACCAGATAACTGTTGGCGATATTGCGGGACATGAAGACGCCGTCACCGAGATCGATGGCGTCCTGGTCACCTTCGCCCTGCTTGACGAGTTCGTCCAGTGACGGCGCCATGCGGGACCTCCAGCGGTTGATTTCCGTCAACCTAACATTTGTTCTCTACGGGCGTATAGTATCGGCCGCCATGACTACGCCGCAGTCCGACCTCGTTACGCGCGCCTGCGAGCGGGCCGGTGTCGACGACTTCGGAGAGGACTCGTGGCGTGAAGGTCTGGGCCTACTCGTGGATATCTGCGAGTCGGCACCCGGGGTGAATGCCGGCGGACGCGACTTCGTCTACGGGCAGTGCGTCGACGCGTTGTGGAACCGGCTTCAGGTGATCGACTATGTCAAACACCATCCTGAGGTCGCCGACCAGCAGATCGAACATCCGTTGGTGATCCTCGGCCTTCCTCGCACCGGCACGTCGCTGGCGAGCTATCTGCTCGACCAGGATCCGTTGCGGCGGTCGTTGTTGACGTGGGAGGCAGAGGATTCCGTGCCTCCCTCGACACCCGCAACGCTGCGCACAGACCCGAGGTGCGTGAAGAAGAAGGCCGAACTCGACGTCCTCGCCGAAGGGCTGAAGGCGGCGAACATCCCAATGGTGCACTGGGATGAGGCCGACGGGCCGACGGAGTGCGTTTTCGTCCACAACCAGGACTTCAAGGCCTACTTGTGGGAAGCGTTCATGCCAACGGCCGCATATGCCGACTGGCTGGTGCAGACCGACATGTCGAGCGCCTACGCCTACGAGCGAATGGTGCTGCAGGTGCTGCAGTCGCGCGCGCCCGGCACGTGGTCGTTGAAGATGCCTTCGCATGCCGTGCACATCGAGACGCTGCTTAGAACGTTCCCTGATGTGCGGATTCTGTGGGCGCACCGCGATCCGTTCAAGTCGACCGCCTCCTTCCTCCGGCTGAACTATCTGTCCCGTTCGGTGCTGGGCGCCGACATCGACGTCGATGTCATCGTGCCGAATGTGTTGGGACAGTTGACGGAACACGTTGTGCGTCCGCTGGCGGCCCGGCGCCGCATCGGTGACGACAGATTCTTCGACCTCCACTACGCCGACCTGATGCGCGATCCCATCGCGGTGATGCGGTCGCTGTACGAATGGACCGGCGACAACCTCACCGGATCGACCGAACGAGCGATGCGCGACTGGCTCGACACTCATCCGCAGGACCGATTCGGCGCCGCGCCGTACTCGTTGGAGGGATCGGGCGTCACCCGCTCCGATCTCGAACCAATCTTCGCCGAGTATCTCTCGGTGTTCGACGTCGAACTGGAGGGGGAGGCGCAATGAGGGCCGCGGTGACCACCGAAGACCACGGTTTCGAGATCGTCGGGCCGCGCAGTGCAGGGTCGAATCCTGGTGTCGCCGTGAACGTTAGCGAGCGTTCTTGATTTGTGCATGATCGGCGGCGACACCTGCGATCACGGAGTGCAGATAGGACTCCAGGCGCTTGGCGCTGTCAACCTCGGCGAGCCCGTACGCCAGTCGGAAGAGAAACCCGCCGAGAAAGGTGACGACGGCGAACGCCTGCTCGCTGACGAGATCGGGATTCGGTGGCGCGCCCACAGGCTGCAGCTGCGCGACCGCGGCCTCGCTGATCGCGACGAACTGATCCATCAGGCCATCGAACACGGAGCCGAGCTCGGGGTCGCGCGATGCGATCATCATCAGTTCGAACCGGGCACGCGCTCGTGACCGTTCCGGCTCCACGGCTGTCCGCATGGCCTGCTCGGCGAGGCGGGACAGCAGCGAGTCGACTTCGCCTTCGGCGGTTGCATCGAGGGCCCCCGTGAAATCCGCGACATCGAGTTCGATCACTCGGTCGATCGCCCCGCGCAGGAGAGCCGCTCTGGTCTGGTAGTAGAACGAGGTCGTTCCGTCGGGAAATCCCGCCCGCCGGTCGACCCGCAGATGTGTCACCCCGCGTGCGCCGTCAGCGGCCAAGAGTTCGATCGCGGCGTCGCACAGATCGCGCCGTCGTTGCTCGACGTTGTGCTTGCGCTTCATTACGACAGGTGGGCGGCGATGGCGTCGAAGGCGGCGATCGTCGGGAACAGCTTGGTGGCGTCCTGCGGAAGTGGCCAGCTCGACAGTTTCGCGGCGACCATGTTCGCCGCTCGATTGACGTAGATCATCTGACCGTGAATCCCAATACACAGCAACACGTTGTTGCCGGCGCTCGGGAACCAGAACTGGTTGCGGTACATCCCACCCGGCATGCGGTTGTCGCCGGGGCTCGCGGCGAACGCGGCACGGGAGTCGAGGCCGCCCGAGAGGGTGTCGGCGATCCACGACAGCGAGACCACGCGCTCGCCCGTCAGCGATACACCGCCGTTGAGGAACAGCGAACCGAACCGCACCAGGTCCGACAGACACGTATTGATGCCGCCGTCGAACATGCCGGTTCCCACCGAGTCGACGCCGATGGTCGCATCGTTGCGGGCACCCAGCCTGGACCACAGCAGCTGCGACATCAGCTCGGGCATCCGCAGTCCGCCTGCCGCCTCGCAGACCCAGCCGAGCACGTCGGTCTCACAGGACCGGTACTCGAACGGCCCGCCGTGCGGTGACTTCTGCTGCAGGGTCAGCAGGAAGTCGTACATCGTCGTCGGCAGGTCCGGCACTGTGCGCGGTGCCCACCCGATGGCCTGCTCGATCAACCGCACCTCGGCCAGCGGGTCGAGATAGTCCTCGGAGAATTTGATGCCCGAACGCATGTCGAGCAGATTGCGCACGGTCGCGCCCGCATAGCCGGAGTTGGCCAGTGCGGGTAGGAAGTGGGTCAGTTCCGCCTCGGGGTCGACGGTGCCGTTGCTGACGAGCGCACCGAGCGTCATGGCGATCAGCGACTTGCTCACCGACATCAGGATGTGCGAGGAGTCGGCATGCATGCCGCCGTAGTAGTACTCGCCGAGCACCTTGCCGTGCCGGGTGACGATCCAGCCATCCGTAACGGTGGCGGCCATCACGTCGCCGACGGTGGTGCGCCTGCCATTGGTGTTGTCGTAGAGCGGGATGTCCACCAGGTCGGCGGTAGCCGAGGGCAGTTCGGCGACAGGGCCGCTGCCGCGGGAGATCGCCGCGGTGGGCAGGAATTCGGCGACGTGTTGAAATGTCCAGTGCAGTTGGGCCGCCGACTGCCAGTTGTCCAGCGTCACGTCCGACGGCACGCGCCCGGTGTCGCCTCCGAGAGTCATGCCGACGACTGTAGTGGGCCGCCCGTCAGCCGGACTTCATGCCCGCATTGGTGATCGGAGCCGCGGGCTTGGCGATCGGCGTGCCAGCGTATTCGGCGCGGATCGAGTCGATGAGATGGCGAGCGCGAATCGTCAGCGCCGATTTGCCCGTTGCCGAGTCGATTTGCAGCCTGCCCTTGGTGACCAGCACACCGAGGTCGGCGCCCTTCCAGCGGTAGTCGCCGGGCGCGTAGATCCTCAGGAAGAACGCCTCGGCCTCGTTCTGTAGCTGATGCCAGTCCAGCGCGGCCCGCCGGAACACCAGCGCGCCGCTCCTGTCGAGCGAGTACTGGCCCGTCCGCGGCGTCGCCGTCAGCTGCTGCACGATGTCGTCGGTCTCCTTCATCACCATCTGGCTCCACAGGTCGCCCGACGCCAGCTCCTCCCACCGCTCGTTGATCTCGTCGACGTCGAGGTCGAAGTCGACGTTCATGTACTCGAGGATGTGGAACAGGAACAGTGGTACGTCCGCGTAGGCACCCGCGGTGACATTGGTGATCGATGACGCCCCGCTGATCCGCGGGTTGAGCTCGCCGAGGTAGATCTCACCGGTGTCGGTGTCGACGAGCACATCGACCTCGAAGAATCCGCGGTAGCCCTCCTTGGCCAGCCGATCGCCCAGCCGCCGCACCAACTGTGTTGCCGTGTGGCGACTTTCACCGGTCAGCACCCCCGGGAACATTTCGTTGCCACACCAGCCGCCGCGCGAAGGGGTGAGCCGCTTGTAACCGATCAGCTCGGACATGAACGGTCCGACGATGGTTCCGCACCGGGTGAGCACCGCCTCGACCGCTACCGGGCGGTTGTTGATGCGGCGCATCACCTTGATCTCTTCGCCGACGATGTCGGCGCTGTGCTTCTTCCAGTCGGCCTCCGACGAAATGAAGAACGTCGTCTTGCCGGAGTCGCCGTAGGGCGTCTGCACGACGAGTTCGTCACCGAGACCGGCCTTTTCGGCGGCCTTCTGCAGACCCGCCCAGTCGTCGACCCTGGTGAGCACGTTCGGCACGCTCGGTGCGCCTGCCTCGTTGCCGAGCTTTGTCGTGACGATTTTGGAATCGAGGTGTGTGCGCAGGCTGGCCGCGGGCAGGATCAGGTCGTAACCGAGTTCCCGGCAGATCTCCTCGGTCTCGCTGTCGAAGAACACCATTGCGACCTTGGGTCGGATACCCCGCGGTGTCACGGCATCGATGTGCGCGCGGACCTCGGGGTTGGTCAGCAGCCAGTTGTTGATGTCCTCACCGCTCTCGAACTCCTGATACGGCTTGTCGCTCGGCGTGAACACCCGCGGGTGCGCGCCGTCCCAGGCGTCGTAGTACGTGATGTAGGTGAAGTTGCGCACCCAGCGGTCCAGGCCGAGAAGGTTGAACGGGGTTGCGCCGAAGAACAGGATCGGCACATCGTTGGTCCGGAAGAAATGGCGCACTTCCGAAATGTTCTTCAGCCGGCGGCGCGTTTGTCCCGTCCCGGGGGCGAATGCGGCGTCGGTGCCGACGCTGACCTCCCTTGGCTTGGCGGGTGCGTCGGCGGTGCGTTTGGGGGTTCCCGATTTCAAACCGACGGTTTTGGTACTGGGACGTTTCGCAGCGGGGGTGGCCTTCTTGGCAGCTGTCTTCGTCGCTCGTCTCGATCGAACCGGTCGGTCACTCATGGTGTGCACCTCGCGCTGTCGGATAGCCCACCCTAGGACGTGACGACGCGCCGCACGGTGCGTTCAGTTCCGTTAGAGCTGTTTTGATTCTTGCGTCGAAACGACCTCGAGAGTGATTTCGCGGCGGGGGACGGTGGCGATACCGCGGGGCACGGCCCTGGGTGGCTTCCGCCCTCTGTCGCGGCGGGGGATGGCCAACGTGACGTCGCGCAAAACGGTCCCGATCGAGATGGCAAGCTCGTTGTGGGCGAACGCCGCTCCGGGACAACGGCGGTAGCCGCCGCCGAACGGCACGTACTCGAAGGGCGTGGGCGAGTGCTCGAGGAAGCGGTCCGGGTTGAAGCGATCGGGGTCGCGCCATATCGACGGGTTGAAATGCAGTGCGGGAACCGCGATTCCGACGATGTCACCGGCGTTGCAGTCCAACCCGATGACCGTCCGCGGCTCGGAGAGCTTGCGGAGCACGATCGGCACGGCGGGGTGCATGCGCAGCGTCTCGGAGATGACCGCCGACAGGTAGGGCAACTTCGGCATCTCTTCCGGCGGAGGGTCCGACGCCAGTTCCGCCAGGATCCGGTCGCGGACGTCGTCCTCGCGGTGGATGTGGTACAGCGCCCACGCCAGCGCTGAGGCCGTCGTGTCATGGCCTGCGACCAGCAGAGTGCGCAGCTGCTCCTGCAACTCGACGTCGTTGTCCGCGTCGAGGTACGTCTCGGCCAGAAGCTGACCGAGGATGGTGCCTTCCGCGGAGGCGGGGCAGCGCCGCGCGGTTGCGACCTGCTCGGCCAGCATGCCGTTGAATTGTGTTCGCAACCGCAGCAATCGGGCCCACGGCCCTCGCCCAGCGAAGTCCTGCCGGAGGCTGGGCAGCAGCATCAGTGGCGCGGTGTTGGTGTTCAGCAACGCGGTGACCACGCGGTCGAAGGCGTCGCTACGTGGCCCCGACCCGACGCCGAGAACCGTCTGGATGATGATCCGCTTTGTGATCGCCTGGGATATGTGGTGCAGCGCAACGCGGTCACCCGGTCGCCAACGGGCGGTGTCCTCGACAACCGCATTGGCCATCGCGTCCGCGCGTCCCCGGACATGGGCGCCGCGGAAGACCGGGGAGAGCATCCTTCGCTGACGTCGGTGTTGCTCGCCGGACGTGAGGACCACGGAGGACGGGCCCACGATCGGCTCGATCGGGTTGGGCGTCGGTGCGCAGAGGACATCACGCGGCAGGGTCAGGATCTCGCCGGCGCCCTCGGAGGTCGCGACGAAATGGACGCGGCCCATCCCGGGAAAGATCAGCGTGAAGGGCGTGGTGCGGGTTGCGCACTTACGCATGACGCCGTCCGGGTCGACGCCGGCCCGCAACGATCGCCACCAGTCCTGGCACCATCGGATTACCGTACCCCTGGAGCTCCCCTCCATTTTAACTAGAACGAGTTAGAGAGGGGTTCGGTTCGGGTTACGTGCATCACACAGCCGGTTGACGGCGTTGCTGGCCGGGCGCCGTTGGTGTGCCCAGCTGGGAGGCGTCAGCCGCTTCGCAGACCATCCAGCACATTGCGCAGCTCGGTGACCGCCTTGCGGTGGGCCGCCTTCTGGTTGTCCGCGCGTGCCACGCTCATCGCCGTTTCGCAGAGAGCGCCGTAGAGAAAAACGGCGAGAGGGCCCGCAGGTCGTGGCGCGATGCGCTCGGCGTCCACCGCCCGGGTGATGGCGACCTCCATCGCCGTCATCATCGGGGCTTCCATTCGCCGCACCCCCTCCCAGCCCATCGCGGTCAGCGCGTCGAGGAGCATGATCCGCTGCAATCCCGGCTCGAGGCACTCCTGCAGGAATGCTCGACAGCAGGCCTCAAACGCGTCCCAGGGGTCCTGTTTGGTTGCGTAGACCGCCATCATCACGCCGGAAAGCCGCTCGACCTCTCGCGCGAACACCGCCTCGAACAGCTGTTGCTTGCCCTGGAAGTGGTGGTACACGGCGCCTTTGGTGACGCGGGCCTTCGCGGCCACCGCATCGAGCGAGGTCGCCACGTAGCCGTCCTGGGTGAAGAGCTCGCGTGCCGCGTCGACGAGCGCGGCGATGGTCGCCTCGGTGCGCTCCGCCTGAGTTCGTCTCGCCTGCTTGGCCGGCACGAACTCACGATAACGGCTGATCAGCATCCAATGGCTCCGGCGTGGCGTTACAACACCTGGTAGACGCGGTAGTCGATGTGGTTCGGCGACAGCACGTTGTAGCCGACCGCCACGATCTCGTTGAGCCACAGGTAGCGGTCGTCGGCGGTCTCGAACTTGGGCGTCGTGCGCACATACGTCTCGCCGAACGGGAGTGCCTGCCCGGCCGCGAGCCGGTCGAGTCCGTCGGCGGGCACCTTGATGACGCCGCGGGTCTCGTAGTGGATGAGCGCGCCGTCGTGGGTGCAAAGCGTGGCGCGCACGTCTATGCGGCCGATCTGGTCGCTGCCGACGATCAGCCAGTCGCCGCCACCGGGCAGCAGCTCGCCGCGCAGCCGTGGCCCGTCCACAACGCCGCCGTCGGTGATGAAGGTCAGCCTGGTGCCAAGCGTCGTGGAGATGAGTTGCGCCGGTTGAAGTTCGACGTACATGTCGAAGAGGTGCTCGGCGGGCAGCCGGTCGAAGTGCGGTAGCTGGTCGGCGGGCGTTCCGCTGTCCGCAACGATGGCCGTCATTGCGTCGCCATCCCCATCGCGGCCTGCATCTGCACGGCGTCGACGAAGGTGTCCTTGCGTGCGACGAGCCCGTCGGGCGACACCATCACGACGTCGAGGCAGTCGAACCGGATATCGCCGGATATCAGCGCCCAATCCAGTACCCAGTGATCCTCGCCGTAGAGCACGCGGTATGTCTCGAACGTGAAGTCGGGGAAGACGGTGAACAGGTCGGCGAACGTGGCGCGGACGGCGTCGCCGCCGACGACGGGGTCGCCGCCGAGGTGGGTGCAGAACCGGGTGTTGTCGGTGTGCAAGGCGACGATCGCGTCGGGGTCGCGGTTGGCCCACGCTGCGAAGTAGCGCTCAGAGATCGCTCTGAGGTCGACGGCCGCTGTGGTGGTGGACATGGTGCCTCCAATCGGGAAGACGAAACATACTAGCAGTAGGTAATAACCTACCATGAGTATGCAACATGTCCAACCCGGTTCCCGCAGAGGTCTGAGAGACTGGGTGTGTGCGATCGACGCCGCAGTGCTGGCTGACCGACATGGACGGCGTGCTGGTGCACGAGGAAAACGCGCTACCTGGGGCCTCTGACTTTCTCGCCCGGCTCGTTGAGAAGAAGCGGCCGTTTCTGGTGCTGACCAACAACTCGATCTTCACCCCGCGCGACCTCTCGGCGCGGTTGTCGCGGTCAGGCCTTTCGGTGCCGGAGTCGGCGATCTGGACGTCTGCCCTGGCGACCGCCGCTTTTCTCGGTGACCAGCTGCCCGGCGGCTCGGCCTATGTGATCGGGGAGGCGGGGCTGACCACCGCCCTGCACGAGGTGGGTTACACGCTGACCGATGTCGAGCCGGACTTCGTCGTCCTCGGGGAGACCCGCACCTATTCGTTTACGGCGATCACCCAGGCGATCCGGCTCATTCTCGGTGGTGCGCGGTTCATTGCCACCAACCCGGACGCGACCGGGCCGTCGGCAGAGGGTCCGACACCCGCCACCGGGTCTGTCGCGGCCATGATCACCAAGGCCACCGGGCGCGATCCGTACTTCGTCGGCAAGCCCAACCCGATGATGTTCCGCAGCGCGTTGAACCGCATCGAGGCGCATTCGGAGAACACCTTCATGGTGGGCGATCGGATGGACACCGACGTGGTGGCAGGCATCGAGGCGGGCCTGGAGACCATCCTGGTGCTGACCGGGTCCACCAGTCGAGAAGACGTCGAGCGATACCCGTTCCGGCCGAGCCGGGTGCTGCCCTCGATCGCCGAAGCCGTCGAGCTGGTGTGATCCCGGCCGATCTCGGCCGAAGAGATCAAGAACGAGATTTTCGTCGGCGCGACCGCTACTCGACCTATGTTCGGGGGGTGATCATCGACGGCGACCGCGGTGTGCCGCTGTCAGGCCGGGGCGACAGCGCCGACGTCCCCGAGGCATGAGCTTCCCGTGGCCGAGATCGAACTGATCGGGGTGCCGTTCGACGGCTACGGCAGGCCCGGCAACCAGGCGCGGGCGGCGAGCGCGTTGCGCGACGCCGGGCTGCTCGACGCCTTCGAACACCACCACGTCGTGGGCCACGACGACCTTGACCTGCCCGCTGGCGATCCGGCCCGCGGCGCAGCGACGACCCTGATCAACGAACCGGCACTGCTGGTGATGACCAGCGCGCTCAACGAGCGAGTGGGGTCGGCGGTGACCGCGGGCCGTCTGCCGATCGTCTACGGCGGCGACTGCTCGACGCTGTTCGGCATCGTGACCGGGTTGCGCGACCACGTCGGCGAGGTCGGCCTGGTGTTCATCGACGGCCACGAGGACACCATGCCGATCGACGTGTCCGAGGACGGCGAGGCGGCCAACACCGAACTCGGGCTGCTGCTCGGCATGAGCGGACGACTTCCCGCAGGCGAACTCGGCGCCCGGCTGCCCGCGCTGCGCGCCGACCAGGTCGTCGTGCTGGGCCCGCGTGACGACGCGTGGCGCAAGCAGTTCGACGTCGGCACCCTCGCCGATTGCGGCGTGTGGGTGGCGCCGCTGGCCGAGGTGGCAGACGATCCGGCGGGCGCAGGACGCCGGGCGATCGAACAGCTGTCGGGGCGGGTGGACCGGTGGTGGCTGCACATCGACCTCGACGTGCTCGACCCCGTCGTGTTCCCCGCGCAGGGACTGCCCGACTTCCCCGACGAGCCGGGCGGCCTGACCTGGGATCAGCTCACCGACCTCGTGATGGCCCTGTTCACCACCCAGGCGTCGTGCGTCGGCGGCAGCATCGCGATCTACGATCCGGACCAGGACCCTGACCTCGGGGGTGCCGCCCACATCGTGGCCTTCGTCCGTAACGTGGTGGCCCGCCCCACGATCAGCCGCTAGCGCAGGAGACACGTGGCCGAACCGATCGACGAGTACTTCACCGCCACCATCTCGGCGATGAGCGAATCCGCACGCCGGCGCGCGGACGACGAACCGATCCGCGCCGGTTCACCGCTGACTGCACGGGTGTGCCTGGCGCTCTTCGATGTTCAGCTGGGCAGTCGCCACCTCGATCTGGCGGCGCGCTGGCTGCGGGCACAGGGCAGGGGCTACTACACCATCGGATCGTCCGGCCACGAGGGCAACGCCGCCGTGGCGGCGGCACTGCGGCCCACCGACCCGGCGCTGCTGCACTATCGCTCCGGTGCCTTCTTCCTGGCCCGCGCCGCGCTGGTCGACGGGCGCGAGCCGCTGCGCGATGTGCTGCTGGGCCTTGTCGCGGCGACAGACGAGCCGATCTCGGGCGGCCGGCACAAGGTGTTCGGCCGCCATGACCTGCACATCATTCCGCAGACGTCGACGATCGCGTCGCACCTGCCACGGGCCGTCGGGGTGGCATTCTCCATCGCCCGCGCCAAGAAGCTCGGCGTTGCATGCGCGTGGCCCGACGACGCCGTCACGGTGTGCAGCCTGGGCGACGCGTCGGTGAATCACTCGACAGCGGTCGGCGCGATCAACACCGCGCTGCACTCGGCCTACCAGGGCGTGCCGATGCCGCTGTTGCTCGTCTGTGAGGACAACGGAATCGGGATCAGCGTCAAGACGCCGCGGGGCTGGATCGAGCAGAGCTACGCAAACCGCGACGGGCTCGCCTATTTCAGCGCCGACGGCTCGGACCTGCCTGCGACGTTCGAAGCCGCAGCCGCGGCCGCCGACTACGTACGCACGCGTCGGCGTCCGGCCTTCCTGCATCTGCGCACTGTCAGGCTGATGGGACATGCAGGCTCGGACTTTGAACCGGCATACCGTCGCCCCCAGGAGATCAGCGCCGAGTTCGACCGGGACCCGGTGCTGTGCACCGCGAAGCTGCTGATCGGCGAAGGTGTGCTGACTCCGGCCGAGGCGCTCGAGCGCTATGAGGCCAAACGGGCCGAGGTACTCGAGCTCGCAACCGAAGTCGCCGAAGCCGCGCAACTCGACAGCGCCGAGGCGGTGATGGAGCCCCTCGCGCTCAGCCTCGGCGAGGCGATCGCCGCCGCCCCCGCCTCGCTGGTCGCATCGGTGCGGGCCACCGGTCCCGACGAGCCGATGACCGTGGCGCAGGGGATCAACCGCGCGCTCGATGACATCCTCGACCGCTATCCCGAGGCCGTCATCTTCGGTGAAGACGTCGCCAGAAAGGGCGGTGTCTACGGCGTCACCCGCGGCCTGCTCAACCGAACAAGTTCGGCGCGGGTTTTCGACACGTTGCTCGACGAGCAGGCCATCCTGGGCCTCGCACTCGGAGCCGGAGTTTCCGGGCTGCTTCCCATACCCGAGATCCAGTACCTGGCCTACGTTCACAACGCCGCCGACCAGATTCGCGGTGAGGGCGCGACGCTGCAGTTCTTCTCCAACCGGCAGTACCGGAATCCGATGGTGATCCGGGTCGCCGGCTACGCGTATCAGAAGGGATTCGGCGGACACTTCCACAACGACAACTCGATCGCCGCGCTTCGCGACATTCCGGGTGTCGTGATCGCATCGCCGTCGCGGCCCGACGACGCGGCAGCGATGCTGCACACGTGCGCCGCTGCGGCGAAGGAGTCGGGGATGGTGTGCATCTACCTCGAACCCATCGCCCTGTACCACACCCGCGACCTGCACGACGACGGCGACGAGCAGTGGCTCGCAACGTATCCCACCGCGGCGGTGCCGATCGGTCGCGCCCGCACGTACGGCGACGGCACTGACCTGACGATCCTCACCTTTGCCAACGGCGTGCGGATGAGCCTGCGCGTCGCGCGCCGACTCGAATCCGCAGGCATCGGCGCGCGCGTCGTCGACGTGCGGTGGCTGGCGCCGCTGCCGGTCGAGGACATGTTGCGAGAAGCTGGCGCCACCGGAAAGACGCTCATCGTCGACGAGACGCGGGAAACCGGCGGAGTGGGCGAGGGAATCCTGGCCGCACTCGTCGAGAACGGCTATACGGGCACCGTCGACCGGGTTGCCAGCGCAGACAGTTTCATCCCGCTCGGCGACGCGGCTCTCGAGGTGCTGCTCTCCGAGGACACCATCGAGGCCGCCGCTATCAAACTGACCGGTTAGCGCCACCCTTACACTTGGCGGCGATGACCGCGCACGTGACTCGACCACTGGCCGGGGTCCGCATCGTCGAGATCTCCAGCTTCGTCGCCGTTCCATTGGCCGGAATGACGCTGCACCAACTCGGCGCCGAGGTGGTCCGCGTCGACCCGATCGGCGGCGCGGCCGACTACAACCGGTGGCCCGTCACCGACGACGGGACGAGCATCTACTGGGCAGGATTGAACAAGGGCAAGCGTTCGGTGGCCGCCGACTTTCGCTCGGCCGAAGGTCAGGACCTCGTGCAACGGCTGATCGCCGGCAGCGGCGTGCTGATCACGAATGTGGCTGGGCGGGAATGGCATTCGTATGACACCCTGACGCGGCTGCGCCCTGACCTGATCCATGTCGCGGTGTCCGGACGCGCCGACGGCGGTACCGGCGTGGACTACACCGTGAACGCCGGCATCGGGTTTCCGCTGGTGACTGGGCCTGCAGACCTCGCCAGCCCGGTCAACCACGTGCTACCGGCGTGGGACGTCGCGTGCGGCATCTACACGGCACTGGCCGTCGTCACCGCGTTGCGGCATCGCGACGCCACCGGGGAGGGGCAACACGTCAGCATTCCGCTGGAGAACGTCGCACTGGCGACGGCGGGCAATCTCAGCTTCCTCACCGAGGTGATGGTCAACGGTACGGAACGCGAGCGGATCGGCAACTCGATCTTCGGCCAGTACGGCCAGCAGTTCACCAGCGGCGACGGCGGCTCGTTCATGGTCGTCGCGCTCACCAACCGCCATTTCCGCGACCTGTGCGAAATCACGGGGACAGCGAATGCCATTGCCGCCCTTGCCGAGACATTGGATGCCGACTTCACCGACGAGGGCGAGCGCTATCGGCACCGCGAATCCCTTGGCGGCTTGTTCACCGAATGGTTTGCCGCGCATACCGCAGAGGAGATCACCGCCGCGCTGTCGGCGTCGTCGGTGCTGTGGGAACGCTACCGCAGCTTCGCCGAAGTGGTCGGCGATGATCGAGTGAGGTCCAATCCGTTGTTCACACCGCTGCAGCAGCCGAGGATCGGCGAATACCTGGCCCCCGGGTTGCCACTGTCGATCAACGGGGATTACCCGAAGGCCGTTGCCGCGCCGGCGCTCGGCGATGACACCGCCGGGGTGCTCGGGGAGTGGCTGGGGCTCAGCGATGGCGATATCGCCGAGCTCACCGAATCTGGCATCGTTCGATGAGCCGACTACTCGAACTGCTTGAGCTGCAACAGGGTACCGATAATGACGTGTGGGTGGGGCCTGCCAGTGGCCCCGATGGCAAGCGTGCGTTCGGCGGCCAGTTCGTCGCGCAGAGCCTTGCCGCAGCCTGTCGAACCGTCGACGGGGACCGGCTGCCCACCAACATGCACCTGCAGTTCCTGCGTGGGGGCGAGGCGGGAGATCCCGTCGAGTATTCGGTGTCTCGGGTGTTCGACGGCCGCACCGCCGCTGCGCGTCGCGTCGACTCCCGTCAGGGCGGCAGGCTGCTGACGACGTCGTCGGTGTCGTTCGCGGTTGACCTGCCCGGTCCCGAACACGGCCACTGGGAACGCCTGCCCGGCGATCCGGCCGTGCTGCCTGAGACCGGCCCGGCCGGGCCCGCGCCGTCGATGCCGTTGGACGAATTGGACATCAGAATCGCCGACCAAACTTCCAGCGGCGAGTTCGTGCGCCGATTCTGGTGGCGGGCCACGGTTCCCATGCCCGACGACCCGCTGGTGCACATCCTGGTCGCGGCCTACGTCACCGACGTGTACATGATCGACCCCGCCCTCGCGGTGCACGGGCACTCGATGAGAGCCCGCACCCATCGCAGCGGCACGACGGACTCGTCGATCTGGTTTCACCAACCGCCGCGCGCCGACGAATGGAACCTGTTGGAAACCCGATCGCCAGCCGCCGCACGCGGCCGCGGCGTGGTGACCGGCAGCCTCATCCGCGCCGACGGGGTCATCTCGGCCACCCTCACCCAGGAAGGGCTTATCGCAGAGCGGGAATCGACGCCTCAGTAGCAGCCCGTTCCGACCGCTCGCGGATCCGGGTGCGCGCGGCATTCACCAACCGCGTGATCAGAATGCCGATGACGATCGCGCCGAGGACGCCCAGCACTGGGTGTGCGTCGAACAACGGATAGATCTGATAATGCGTGAGGTAGGTGTACAACGAGGCTTCGGCGACCGTGCCGGCGACGACGGTGCACCAGGCCGGGCATCGGATTGCCGGCAACCAGATCAGTAACAGAAATCCTGCGAGCACCAACATTTCTCGACGGGTGTCCTCGAAGTAGCCGTGCAGGCTGACGATCAACACCAGCGTCACCAGCATCCGCTGCCACACCGCCGTCGACTTGGCGGCTGCCCAGCCGACGGCGAAGAACCAGAACGCGAGGATCGTGAACCACGCGTTGCGACCGAAATGCAGACCGACGAGGTCGTATCGCAATGCCAACCCGATGACCACGAAGCCGGCCGCGAATGCGAATGGGCGTCGTCGCTCCAGTCGGTCGGCCGCGGGGAGCCAACACACGAAGGTCAGCGCAACGAGGATCCAGACCAGCACTTCGATGAACCACAGCCGGCCCGCGGTCATGCTGTCGTCGGGCCCGAAGAACTTCTCCGAGAGGAACAGGCTCGTCCAGTGGTAGTCGTCGGTGACGAGCAACGCCAACGCAATCCAGATCACGGAGGGCACGACGACCCATGCGATCGTCTTGCGCAGATGGCGCATCCGATCGGTATGGGGCAGCGGTGTCAGGCAGAACCGGCCGAAGTTGTACCCGGCGACTCCGAGCAGCAGATGCGCACCGCCCCACATCTCGTACAACGTCGCGTGGGAACCGACGATGAGAACGATGGCCGCCGCGCGCAACGCGACGCTGGTCTCCAGGGTCGCGCCCAGCCACGGCAACGACCGGCGTTCGTGCGGCGACGTCTGTCCCAACTCGGCCAGTGTGAGCCGCTGCCAGTCTCCCGGCGGTCTGCCGAGAGCCCGTTCGAGCCGGACCGACATCGCCACGTAGGACAGCGAGTTCCCGCCGAGATCGACAAAGCTCTGGTCGTCGCGGATCGTTCGCGAATCGATCTGCAGGACATCGGCGAACAGTGCGCGAAGGTCGACAGCCGACCGCGCGGCGTCGTCGGCGCGTCGTGCGATGTCCCGCACGGCTTGATAGTCGGGCTTACCCGACGCCAGCAGCGGCAGTTCGTCGACGGTGACCGCGCGGACGGCGGCGGGGGGAAGGCCCGAAGCAGACGCCGTAATGCGTTGTACCGCATGCTCGTCGCAGCCGATCGCGGCGACCACCAGCCGCTCATCGTCGTCAGTGCAGAATGCGGTCGCGCCGTCGGCGCTCAGCGCAGCCTCCACCCGCTGCAGGTCGATGCGCAGACCGTAGAGCTTGACGAACCGGCTGCTGCGACCGATCACCTCGAACAGTCCATCGCGCGTCCGCCGCGCGACATCCCCGGTGTGCAGGGTGTCGACCGTCTTGCCAAGTGCCAGATCCGCGGAACTGTGCGCGTAGCCCATCATCACGTTCGGACCGCGGTAGACCAACTCGCCGACGTCGGGATCCGACCAGCCGTCGAGCGGTTCGAGAGTGAACGAGCCGCCAGGAATGGGCCTGCCGATGGACGC
The DNA here is from genome assembly GCA_046735135.1 of Actinomycetota bacterium. GTDB lineage: Bacteria > Actinomycetota > Actinomycetes > Mycobacteriales > Mycobacteriaceae > Mycobacterium. The sequence goes on along the minus strand of JBKPSU010000060.1, from coordinate 15,353 downwards.
CGGGCACGACTGCGCGAGATCCGGAGGGAGGTAGGCCATTCGCGCGGTGGCTTCCGTGGCGCCGTACATGACGAACAGCTGCCAGCCTCTGCGCTCGCCGAGTTCGACGAAACTACGCACCCGCTCGGGCGCCAGCCGGCCACCTGCCTGGGTGACATAGCGCAGATCGGGCAGCTCGAAGTCGTGAAAGCCAATCCGGTCGAGCATCTCGAACGTGTAGGGCACCCCGGCGAACGACGTGCCGCGATGGCGGCGGAACAGCGCCCAGAACTCGTCGTCGACGACCGACCGTTCGGTGAGGATCAGCCCGGCGCCGCGGAGCAGATGGCTGTGGAGCACCGACAGGCCATAGCAGTACGACATCGGCAGAGTCGTTGCGGCCCGGTCACTTTGGCGAATATCGAGATATTCCGCGACAGCTGTCGCATTCGCGATCAGGTTGCAGTGGGACAACCGGACGAGCTTCGGTGATCCGGTGCTGCCCGAGGTCGAGAGGAGTAGCGCGAGGTTCTCGTGCAACCGGTGGGTGCTCCCGTGGCGGCGCTCGTGGATACCGGAACCGTCGATGACTGCGTCGGGGTCATACGTGCGCAACACCGCGGTTTGGTCGTGCCCGGCCGACATCGGCAGGACGACATGGCCCCCGGACAACGCGCCGAGGTAATGCACCAATGTCGTTACGTCGTTGCGTGTCTCGAGCAGCACGAACCTGCGAGTCCCACCGAGCTCGGCGGCCACGGTCGCTACCCGTTCTGCGAGTTCGCGGTACGTAAGCGATGTGCTTTCGGTCAGCACTGCTGCCCGGTCACCGTGGCCATGAAGATGTGCGACGAGCCGACTCACTTCAGGGCGACTCCGCTGCCCAGCACCTGGATCCGCACCTTGGCGTCGATCGGCGGCGGGTTGAGGCTGTGCTGGCGCACGATGATCGGCGCGATGTCGGCGGCGGGGTCGATGGTGAGCAAGACGTCGTGGCCGAGGAACTCGATCGCGATGACCGTTCCGATGCTGTCCCGCCCCTCGCTGTCGGAAACCAGCGTCGCCACAAGCTGTTCGGGGCGCAGCGCGAGAGTCGCGGTACCGTCACCGAAAGAGGTCTGCACGGGCACGCGGCCCAGCGCGCACTCCGCCAAGCCGGACGCGACAGTGCACGGCAGCGAGATGCAGTCACCCAGGAACTCCGCGGTGAAGCGGTCCTTGGGTTCCCGGTACACGTCCTGCGGGGCGCCGACCTGGGTGAAGCGGCCATCCCGCATCACCGCGATCTGGTCGGCGATCGACAAAGCTTCTTCCTGGTCGTGCGTCACCAGCAGCGTCGTCACACCGGCATCGGCGAGCAGTCGGGCGACCGCCTTGCGGGTCGACGCGCGCAGCCCCGTGTCCAGTGCGCTGAACGGCTCGTCGAGCAGCATCAGTTCGGGCTTGCGGGCCAGCGCGCGAGCCAGCGCAACGCGCTGCTGCTGGCCCCCGGAGAGCTGATGAGGTCTGCGGCATGCGTACGAGGCGTCCAGTGACACGGTCTCGAGCAGCTCGGCCACCCGGTCGCGGACCCCGCGGCTGCGAGCTGACCCGGTCAGCCCGTAGGCGATGTTCTGCCCGACCGTGAGGTGGGGAAACAGCGCGCCGTCCTGGGCGACGTAGCCGACGCTGCGCCGATGCGGCGCTACCGCGCGTTCGGGACCGGCCACCTGGCGCCCGGAGATCGCCACCGTGCCCTCGTCCGGATTCTCGAATCCCGCGACCAGTCGCAGCAGCGTGGTTTTGCCGCAGCCCGAGGATCCGACGACAGCGGTGGTGCTGCCCGGGGATACCTCGAGATCGATGTGATCGAGGACGGTGTGATCGTTGAACGACTTCGCCAGCCCGCGGATGTCGAGCGTGGTGGTCATAGAGCGGCCACCTTTGTCGCCTGCCGGTACAGGATGAGCGTTACCGGGATTGCCAGCACCACGAGCACAAGTGCGTACGGTGCTGCCGACGGGTAGTCGAGCTCGCTGGAGAACGACCAGAAGAACATCGAAAGGGTGCGGGTGCCTGTGGGCGCGAGAAGCAAAGTGGCGGTCAATTCGGTCGCCACTGCGACGAACACCAGCGATCCGCCCGCGGCCGCGGCGGGAGCGGTGAGCCGCAGGGTGACGCGGAAGAAGGTCTCCGACGGCGACCTGCCCAGTGACCGCGACGCCTCCTCGAGGCCAAGCGGCACCTGGGCAAGGCCGGCGCGGACATTGATCAAAGCGCGCGGCATGAACAGCAGGACATACGCGAAGACGATCAGCGGCACGCTCTGGTAGAGCGGGCGGACGAAGTGAATGGCGACGGTCACCAACGCAAGTGCGGTGACGATGCCAGGCAGCGAACTGGTGACGTAGTTGGAGCCTTCCACCACTCGGGCCAGCACGCCGTTGGACCGGACGGCCACCCACGCCACCGGGAATGCCAGCACCGTCGTCAGCACGGCCGCCACAGCCGCCAGGCCGATGGTCTGGGCGAGGGAGGTGCCGATGTCGTCCAGTGCCCACACGTCGGTGCCACCGATCCAGAGCCAGCGCAGTATCGTCCACACCGGCACGCCGAGCGCCAGCACCGCCAATAGCGTGAGACCAAGCAATGCGGGGAACATGGTGCGGCCCAAATGAATTGGCGTGGCGGCCCTGGGTGCACCCGCGCCGATGCGGGCATACCGCGCCGTGCCGCGCGCCAACGCTTCGGCAACCAGCAATGCCAGGCACAACACGACGAGCACTCCGGCGAGCATGCTGCCCGCCGCACCGTCGAAGGTGACCTGAAACTGCTGAAAGATCGCGACGGTGAAGGTGTCGAACCGCACCATGGCGAATGCGCCGAACTCGGCGAGCAAGTGCACCCCGATCAACAGCGCGCCGCCGAGGATCGCGAGCCGCAGCTGGGGCAGGACGACGCGGAAGAACACACCTGCCGAATCGGAGCCCAGCGCACGCGCGGATTCCTCGACGGCGGGATCGAGCCTGCGCAGTGTCGCGGCGGCGGGTAGATACATGAACGGAAAGTAGGACAGCGTGGTGATCAGGACACCTGCCCAAAGGCCGTGCAGGTAGGGAACCACACCAACCCATGCGTAGCTGTTGACGAAGGCCGGAATAGCAAGCGGCGCAACGAAAAGCGGGCGCCAGAAGGTGCGGCCCGGCAGGTCTGTCCGTTCGACCAGCCAGGCCAACCCGACGCCGACGACCACGCAAAGCGGCACCGTGACGATCACCAGCGCGACGGTGTTGACCAACAACTCGCCGACTCGAGGTCGGACCACGAGCTCATAGGCCCGTGCCCACCCGACGGACGCCGCGCCCCACACCACATAGCCGAGCGGAATGCACGTTGCGGCAACCAGGATCGCGACCGTCGCCGAGACGAGCGGGCTGGGGCGCGCGGTCTGACTTGACCGCGAAACCGGCGCCGCTTGGCGCGAAACTGGGGGAGCGACCACCTACATCAAGCCCGCCTTCGTCATCAGATCCGATACCCTCTTGGCGTCCAACGTCGACGGGTCGATCGTGGGCGCCTGTAGCGAATCCAGCGGAGGCAGAGCGGGATTCGCGGGCACGCCACTGGCGACCGGGTACTCGAACGAGGTGCCCTTCTCCAGCACCTCCTGTCCGGCTTTGCCGGTGATGAACTTGACGAACTGCTGCGCCTGCTCCTGCTTCTTGCTGGACTTGAGCACGCCGCCGCCGGACAGGCTGACGAACGCGCCTGGATCCTGATTCTTGAAGTAGTGCAACGCGGTGTTGCCGCTGCCTTCCTTGGTGTTGGCCTGATCGCGGAACCAGTAGTAGTGGTAGATGATTCCGCCGTCGACCTCGCCCGCGTTGACGGCCTTCATCGTGGCGATGTTGTCGTTGTAGATCTTGGCGTTGGTATTCATGCCCGTCAGCCACTGGGCGGTGGCCTGTGCGCCGTTGAGGCCAAGTAGCGCCGAGACGATGGCCTGGAAGTCCGCTTTGGCCGGAGCGCCGCCCCAGCGGCCGCGCCATGCGGGCTGTTCGAGGTCGAGTATGGACTTGGGCAGCTGATCGGGCTGAAGTTTGGTCTTGTTGTAGACGAACACGGTGCTGCGCGCGGCGACGCCGGTCCAGTTGCCGGTGGCGGGACGGTACTGGGCAGGAACCTGGTCAAGGGTGTCCTGGTTCAGATCGGCGAAGAGTCCGGCCTTCTCGACGGCGGCCATCGCGGGGGAGTTCTCGGTCAGGAACACGTCGGCAGGCGACGCCGAGCCCTCGGCGATCAGCTGGTTACCGAACTCGGTGTCGCCGCCCTGGCGGTACGTCACCTTGATACCGGTTTCCTTGGTGAAGGCGTCGATCCATTCCTTGGTCAGCGACTCGTGTTGGGCGTTGTAGATGAGGAGTTCGTCGCCGCCCCCCGAGCCAGAGCAGGCGGTCAAGCCCGCCACCATGGCGATGGTCGAGACGATTGCGGCGATCCTGCGCCAACGAGCTCGCATCCAGCAGGTCCTTCCCGCGCCGCGCGGCGCCTTTAGTGAGGGTAACCTAAATGAACATACCCTTTCCTGCCCCTCGATCTGATGGCCCTCGTGAAACGAGACAGCACTGAAATGCTGTGAATAGGCTGGCACGATCGCCGAGGATCGACCTGAGCCACCAACACCGAGGGAACGAATGAGAATGTCTGCAACTGTGATGCGACGCCGACTGGCCGGCGCTTTTGCCACCGCCGTGCTCGGTGGGGTCGCCGCGACGACTGTTGCGGCGCCGACGGCAAGCGCCGCACCGTGCACGGCAAGCGGCCTCAGCACTACGGCCAGTGGGGTGCTGTCGTCTGCCGGAACCTATCTGGCAGCGCACCCGGCCGCCGATGACGTGCTGACCAAGGCGGGTTCGCAGCCGACAGACGAGGCCAAAGCCAGCGTCCAGTCGTACTTCCTGGCCCACCCGGGCGAGTTTCTGGACTTGAAGGGCATCGCCCAGCCCTTGACGGACCTGCGCAGCCAGTGCGGTGTGTCGGTGTCACCGGGACAGCTGGCTGCGCTCGTCGAGTCGTTCCAGTAGTCGGCCGCGGCTACATCCGGCCGTAGCGGCTGCGCACGAAGCTGTAGGCGCCGAATGCGGCGATGCCGAGCGCGGCCAGGATCAGTAGGACCTTGCCGAACGGCGCCTGGCCGAGCGTCTTGACCGCGGCGTCGAGGCCGGTGGCCTTCGAAGGGTCTGCCGTCAGCGCCGCGAAGATGACGAGCAGGCCGGCGCCGAGAAGCACGAGCCCCTTGGCCACGTAGCCGGTTACGCCGACCGCGGTGATGGCCGTGCCGCCGAACGCCTGAAGGTCCTTGAGGAATTTCTTCGCCGCGCCCTTGTAGACGTGATAGCCGCCGACGACCGCCACCACGAGTCCCACGATGATGAGCAGCGTCTTGCCCCAACCGGACTGCATCAGCTGTGCAGACATTCCGGCGTTCTGCTGGGTGTTCTGTTTTCCGCTGCCCATGGCGAACTTCAGCGCCGAGAATGCGATGGCGAAGTTGACGATCGCCAGCCCGAGGGGCTTGGCCCGCTTCCAGACGGATGAGCCGTTCTTCTGCTGCTGTTCGACCTGTTCACTGGGTTTGGAGCCGACGATCGCCTCGGCGACGCGCCACAGGCCCAGCGCAAGCAGGCCGACGGCGGCGACCCAGAGCATGATCGCCCCGCCAGGCTGTTTGGCCAGCGTGGCGAGCGCCCCGGACTGGTCGGCGTTGCCGCCGGAGCCGAAGGCAAGGCGCAGCACGATGAAGGCGACGAGCAGGTGCAACACCCCGCTGGCCGCGAAGCCGGCGCGGGCCGTGTACTCGAACGCTTTGCTATGGGTCGCCTTGTCGACCACACCGTGAACTGACGTATTGCTCATCTCGACCTCCTGCGGAATCGGAGTACCGCTTTTTGACGACCACGAAACCAACGTTCTGGCAGGTGGCTCCTAGGAAGCTCCGCCGGATGGCAGCCGCGCAATGTGATCGAGCAGATCAGCGACCTTGCCGGGCTCGGTGATCATCAAGTCGTGGCCGGTGTCGATGTCCCATAGTCGCCCTTGCGATTGCTGTCGCAATTTATCGGCATTGCGCAGCGACATGAAGAGCGTCGTACTGATGTGGGACTGTGGAATCGACTGCAGCGCTGCTTCATTCGTCAGCTGAAGCGGTTGCTCGAAGCATCTCCACGGATGCGGAGTGAGCCGTTCACGCATCCACGCCAACGTCTGCGGATCGACTACCCCGTAGAACTGGATCGTCTCGTCGGTGGGGAACAGGCACATCTCAATACCGTCGATGATCCGGCTGTCTGACCGTGCCGCTGCCATGAACGGACCGGAGACGTCGACCAATGACTGCCCATCTCTTGGCGGCTTTGCGTCCAGGTACACCCGATGGCCGACGCGTTCGGGTGCGCGATCGGCAGCGCCGGTGATGACCATGCCGCCGTAGCTGTGCCCTACCAGGATGGCGTCTCGTACGTCTTCGTAGTGCAGAAGCGCCACGACGTCGTTCACATGACAGTCCAGGTCGACGCCTGCGCGAAACAGGTGCGCGCGCTCGCCCAGACCGGTCAGCGTGGGGGCATAGACCTCGTGCCCTTTGTCTCGTAGGCACCGGGCGAGAGGTTGAAAACACCAACCGCCGTGTCCACCACCGTGAACCAGAACGATGACCGCCATAAGTGCTCGACGATAACCATTGTCGTTCCGTTGCGGCGCCGCTTCGTGTGGATGAATTCGCAACTGGGGATGGCCGGGCTCGGCGGCCGCAGTTTGTCGGCAACCAACGGAAGCGTGCGAGCCATGACTACATGGACCCGGGCCGAGATCGGCGCGCTGGGTGAGGCGCTAGCGGTGGAGCACCTGACATCGCTCGGGCTGCAGATCCTGGACCGCAACTGGCGCTGCCGGTACGGCGAACTGGACATCATCGCGGCCGACACCGCCACCCGCGCTGCGGTTTTCGTCGAGGTGAAGGCCCGCACCAGCGACCAGTTCGGGGGAGTGGAGCAGGCCGTCACGCCGGACAAGGTCCGTCGGTTGCGACGGCTGGCCGGGTTGTGGTTGGCCGGCAACGACGGGGGTTGGGCCGCGGTCCGCATCGACGTGATCGGCGTGCGCATCGGCAGGCAACGGCAGCCGGAGATCACTCACGTCCAGGGGGTGGGCTGATGACGCTGGGTCGGGCGTTCTCGGTGGCGGTGCGCGGGTTGGAGGGTGAGATCGTGGAGATCGAGGCCGACATTACGTCGGGCCTGCCCGGCGTTCATCTGGTGGGGTTGCCCGACACCGCGTTGCAGGAGTCGCGGGACCGCGTCCGCGCCGCAATCACCAACTGCGGCAACAGCTGGCCGATGGCCCGGCTGACGCTGGCCCTGTCACCGGCGACCCTGCCGAAGATGGGCTCGGTATACGACTTGGCCTTGGCTGCGGCAGTGCTGTCGGCGCACAACAAGGTGGAGTGGGAGCGTCTCGAAAAGACCTTGCTGTTGGGCGAATTGGCGCTCGACGGCCGCGTGCGCCCGGTCAAGGGCGTGCTCCCCGCCGTGCTGACCGCCAAACGCGAAGGGTGGCCCGTCGTGGTGGTGCCCGTTGACAACTTGCGTGAAGCGAGCCTGATCGACGGTGTCGAGGTGCTCGGCGCGCGGACGCTCGGCCAGTTGCATGCCTGGCTCTCGGGCAAGGCCCAGCTCGAGGAGAGGATCGACACTGTGACATCCGTCGGGGAGCCCAAGGCCGATCTCGCCGACGTCGTTGGGCAGTGTCACGCGAGGTTCGCTGTCGAGGTGGCCGCCGCGGGTGCACATCATCTGACGTTGACGGGTCCGCCGGGCGTCGGGAAAACAATGCTGGCACAACGGCTTCCGGGCCTACTGCCGGAGTTGACGCACGGCGAGTCGCTGGAGGTCACCGCGATCCATTCAGTGGCCGGTATGTTGTCGGGCGACACCCCGCTGATCACCCGACCGCCGTTCGTGGCGCCTCACCACACGTCCAGCGTGGCAGCGCTCGTCGGGGGAGGAACCGGGATGGCACGACCCGGCGCCGTCAGCCGGGCGCATCGCGGTGTCCTCTTTCTCGACGAGTACGCCGAGGTCGGAAACAGCGCGCTGGAGGCGTTGCGAACTCCGTTGGAAGACGGCGAAATCCGCCTGGCGCGCCGCGACGGGGTGGCCCGGTATCCGGCGCGCTTTCAGCTGGTTCTGGCCGCTAATCCCTGCCCTTGCGCGTCGCCGGAGCCAACCGATTGCATATGCACTTCGGCCGAGAAGCGGCGGTACCTGTGCAAGCTGTCGGGCCCGCTGCTCGACCGCGTCGACCTGCGGGTCTTCATGCATCGTGAGAGGGCAGGCGCTTTCGAGGCCGAAGCCGGGGAATCGACGGCGGCCGTGCGGGTCCGCGTCCGGGCGGCGCGCGAGGCGGCCGCGCAGCGATGGAAAGAGCACGGCATCCGCACCAATGCCGAAGTCAGCGGTGTACTACTCCGTCGCCGATTCCGCCTCGAACCGAAGGTGATGGAGCCGCTCAAGAAGGCGCTCGACCGCGGGGTGCTCAGCATCCGCGGTGTCGACAGAACGCTGCGGGTCGCATGGACGCTGGCCGACCTGGATGGACGCACATCGCCAGGACTCGACAACGTCACGACCGCGCTGAGCTTCCGGCAGGCGGGCGGTGCGCAATGACGGATGAAGCACGTCTTGCCCTGGCGTACTTGTCGCGGGTGGCGGAGCCGCCCTGTCCCGAGCTGACCCGACTGGTGACCCGCCTCGGGCCCATCGAGGCGGCCGGGCGCGTCAAGTCCGGTGATATCGCCGCCGACCTCGCTCGCCGCGTCGAGGCTCGTCGCGAAATCGACACTGCCGCAGAGGATCTCGATCTGCTGACTCGGCGAGGTGGCCGTTTGATCACCGCCGACGATGCTGAGTGGCCGCTGCTATCCTTTACGGCGTTCGCGGGTGTGGATCACCGGATGCGGCCGCAAGCGCACCCGCCGCTGGCGCTGTGGGCCATCGGCTCCGCTCGCCTCGATGACATGGCAGAGCGCGCCGTCGCGATCGTCGGCACCAGAGCCTCCACCGCGTACGGCGAACACGTCGCGGCAGATCTGGCTGCAGGCCTGGTCGAGCGGGACGTGACCGTGGTGTCGGGCGGCGCCTACGGGATCGACGGCGCCGCGCATCGCGCGACCCTCGCGATGGACGGATTCACCGTTGCGGTGCTCGCTGGCGGCGTCGACGTCCCGTATCCCGCAGGCCATGCCGCGCTGCTGCATCGGGTCGGACAAGAGGGCCTGGTGGTCAGCGAGTATCCGCCCGGCGTGCGTCCGGCGCGCCATCGGTTCCTGACCCGCAACCGGTTGGTCGCCGCACTGTCGGGGGCGACGGTGGTCGTCGAGGCGGGCGCCCGCAGCGGGGCGGCGAACACCGCCGGATGGGCACGGGCGCTGGGTCGAATGGTGTGTGCGGTACCGGGTCCCGTCACATCGGCGGCCTCGGTCGGCTGCCATGCGTTGCTGCGCAATGATGCCGAGTTGGTTACCCGCGCCGCCGATGTCGTCGAACTCATCGGCCGCGTCGGTGAACTCGCGCCCGACGAGCCGCGCCCCGGGTCAGCGCTCGACGGTCTCGGCGAGAGCGAGCAGCGGGTCTACGACGCGCTGCCCGCCCGCGGCCGCCGCACCGCAGACCAGATCGCAGTCGCATCGGGCCTGCCGCCGACGCAGGTTCTCGGCCCGCTCGCGATGCTGGAACTGTCCGGTTTGGTGACGCGTCAGGACGGCTACTGGAAGCTCAGCCGCCGGACGTAGCCTCCACGGAGCGGGCTTGGCTCGTATAGTTGGTGAGGCTGGCTAATGAAATGGGAGGAAGCGTGGCAGGACGTCCGGTGCACACCTTCGAAGTGCTGCGCAGCGAGAAGCTGACGCCGCACACCATCCGCGTGGTGCTCGGTGGCGGCGGGTTCGACACGTTCAAGCCCAACGACTTCACCGACGCCTACGTGAAGATCGTGTTCGTGCCGTATGGCGTCGACGTCGACGCGCTGCCGCAGCCGTTGACATTGGACAGCTTCAACGAGCTCCCCGCCGAGAAGCGGCCGACCGTTCGCACGTACACCGTGCGCAGCGTTGACAGCGAGCGCCGGGAGCTCGCCGTCGACTTCGTCGTGCACGGCGGCGATCACGGTGTTGCGGGCCCGTGGGCACAAGCCGCCACACCAGGACAACCCGCCTACCTGATGGGGCCCAGCGGTGCCTATGCCCCCGACCCCGCAGCCGATTGGCATCTGATGGCGGGCGACGAGGCCGCCCTTCCGGCGATCAGCGCGGCACTGGAAGCGTTGCCCGACAACGCAGTTGGCAAGGTGTTCATCGAGGTGGCGGGACCCGACGACGAGATCCCGCTCAAGGCGCCGGCCGGCGTCGGGGTGAACTGGATCTACCGCGGCGGCCGCGCCGATCTGGTGTCCGAGGACCAGGCGGGCGACCACGCCCCGTTGATCGCGGCGGTCAAAGAGGCCAACTGGTTGCCGGGTCAGGTGCAGGTCTTCATCCACGGCGAGGCCCAGACGGTGATGCACAATTTGCGGCCGTACATCCGCAAGGAACGTGGCGTCGAAGCCAAGTGGGCGTCCTCGATCTCCGGATATTGGCGCCGCGGCCGCACCGAAGAGACCTTCCGGCAGTGGAAGCGCGAACTCGCCGAAACGGAGGAAGGCGCCAACGCCTGATCGTCGGCCTGGCACGCTAGCCCCATGGCTTTCGGCGACTATCAGCTAGAGATCTACCTGCAGGGCCTGTCTGGCATCGTTCCCACGCTTCCGATGGCGTACGCGGACTGGGAAGCCAAGGCCGAAGTCGCTATGCCGCCGTCGGTGTGGTCATACGTCAGCGGCGCGGCGGGCGACGAGCGCACCCAGCGCGTCAATCGCACTGCCTTCGACAACTGGGGACTCATGCCGCGAATGTTCGTCGGCGCCAAGGAACGCGACCTTTCGATCGAACTGTTCGGACTGAAGCTGCCGTCGCCGGTCTTCATGGCGCCGATCGGTGTGATCGGGCTGTGCTCCCAGGACGGCCACGGCGACCTGGCCACCGCCCGCGCCGCGGCACGCACCGGCGTTCCGATGGTCATCTCGACGCTGACCCAGGATCCGATGGAGGTGATCGCGCCCGAATTCGCCGACACCCCAGGCTTTTTCCAGCTCTACACACCCACAGACCGGGATCTGGCCGCCAGCCTGGTGAACCGCGCCGAGGCGGCAGGTTACAAGGGCATCATCGTCACGCTCGACACCTGGGTGACGGGATGGCGCCCCCGCGACCTGTCTACCTCGAACTTCCCGCAACTCCGCGGGAAATGTCTGACCAACTACACCAGCGATCCGGTGTTTCTGGCCAGCCTCGATCAGCCGCCGGAGCAGAACCCACAGGGCGTCGTGCTGCGCTGGGCGCAGGTCTTCGGCAACCCGCTCACCTGGGATGACCTGCCGTGGCTCCGCTCGCTGACCAAGCTACCCCTGATCGTGAAGGGCATCTGCCATCCCGACGATGCCCGCCGCGCGATCGATGGCGGCGTCGACGGCATCTACTGCAGCAATCACGGTGGGCGCCAAGCCAACGGCGGTATCCCGGCGATCGACTGCCTGCCCGGCGTCGTCGAAGCCGCAGAAGGGGTTCCGGTCCTGTTCGACTCCGGGATCCGCAGCGGTGCGGACATCGTCAAGGCACTGGCTCTCGGCGCCACCGCCGTCGGGATCGGGCGGCCCTACGCCTACGGGCTCTCGCTGGGCGGCACGGACGGCGTCGTGCACGTTTTGCGATCCCTGCTCGCCGAGGCCGACCTGATCATGGCTGTTGACGGCTATCCGACGCTCAAAGATCTCACTCCGGACACGCTCCGGCGCGTCAACTGAGCCGCCGCGGGCCCGTCTGCAACGTTTGGGTCGTGGAGGCGATTCTCGAAGAGTTCGACGAGCACCTCGCCCTCGAGCGTGGCCGCTCAGACCACACCCGTCGTGCCTACCTGGGCGATCTGCGGTCGCTGTTCGAGTTCCTGTCGCAACGCTCGGGCGATGCCGGTCTGAACGGCCTGAGCCTTCCGGTGCTGCGGTCCTGGCTCGCGGCCCAGGCCGCCGCGGGTGTCGCGCGCACCACGCTGGCGCGCCGAACCTCGGCGGTGAAGACCTTCACCGCGTGGGCCGCGCGGAAAGGACTGCTGTCGAGTGATCCGGCCAGCCGGCTGCAGGTGCCGAAATCGCGGCGGACGCTGCCCGCGGTGTTGCGTCAGGACCAGGCTCTCGATGCGATGGCCGCCGCTAATTCCGGTGCGCAGCAAGGTGATCCGCTGGCGCTGCGGGACCGCCTGATCGTCGAGATGCTCTACGCCACCGGCATCCGCGTCAGCGAGTTGTGCGGGCTCGACATCGACGACGTCGACACATCGCGCGGACTGCTGCGGGTGCTCGGCAAGGGCAACAAGCAACGCACGGTGCCGTTCGGACAACCGGCCCAGGCCGCGCTGACGGCGTGGCTCACCGACGGGCGACCTGAATTGGCGACCAGCGAATCAGGATCGGCGCTGCTGGTCGGTGCCCGTGGCCGTCGGCTCGACCAACGCCAGGCCCGCACCGTCGTGCACCAGACGGTGGCCGCCGTCAGCGGCGCGCCGGATATCGGCCCGCACGGCCTGCGGCACAGCGCGGCCACGCACCTGCTCGAGGGCGGCGCGGATCTGCGCATCGTGCAGGAACTGCTCGGCCATTCGACGCTGGCCACCACGCAGCTCTACACCCACGTCACGGTCGCGCGGCTGCGAGCGGTGCACGACCAGGCCCACCCGCGGGCGTAGAGCGATTTCGGCGCGCTAACCGGCGCTTAGCGCACGGTAGCGCGCCGAAATCGCAAACTGCTAAGTGCCGCAGAAGGTTTGGTAGCAACGGCCGAAGTCGGCAGGAGCAGGGTCGGCGTAGCGCTCGAAACCCGACCGTTCGGCGAAAGGATCGGTGACGGCCGCCAGCAGTTGCTCGACCGGTCCGAGTTCACCGGCCGACGCCGCAGAAAGCGCCTCCTCGACCAGATGATTTCGCGGAATGTAGACGGGGTTGACGCGATCCATCGCGTCGGCGTCCGGGTTCAGGGCTCGCCACCGGGTCACCCAGCCATCGAATGCGGCTGCTTCCTCATCGCCACGCACGGCTCTGCTCAGCCGACGGAAGAACGAGGTGTAGTCAACGCCGTCGCGCTCGAGGTGCTCCACGAGATCCTCGGCGAGTTCCGCGACGACTGTGTCGTCGACGTCGTCGGGCAGGCCGAGCTTGTCCCGCATGCGTGCCGTCCATGAGGCCGCGTACTGACGGGGGAAATCCTCGAGTGACGCGGTGGCGAGGACGATTCCCTTGTCCTGTTCGTCGGCGATCAGCGGCAGCAGGGCCTCAGCGAAGCGGGCAAGGTTCCAGCCGGCGACGGTCGGCTGGTTGCCGTAGGCGTAGCGGCCCCAGGAATCGATGGAGCTGAACACGGTCTTGGGGTTGAAGGCGTCCATGAACGCGCACGGCCCGTAGTCGATCGTCTCGCCGGAGATCGTCATGTTGTCGGTGTTCATCACACCGTGGATGAACCCGACCGCCATCCACTGCGCGACGAGCGTCGCCTGCGCGGCGATGACCGCGTCAAGCAGTGCGAGGTACGGGTTGTCAGCGGCTGCGGCCGCGGGATGGTGCCTGGCGATGGCGTGATCGGCGAGGCGACGCAGAACGTCCAGTTCGCCTGCGGCCGAGACATATTCGAAACTGCCGACGCGCAAATGGCTCTTCGCGACACGGGCCAGGACAGCCCCGTCGAGCATGGTTTCGCGGCGCACCGGGCGTCCGGTCGCGACGACGGAAAGCGATCGCGTGGTTGGGATGCCGAGCGCGTGCATCGCTTCGCTGACGATGTATTCGCGCAGCATCGGGCCGACTGCCGCGAGCCCGTCACCGCCGCGGGCGAAGGGCGTGCGACCAGAGCCCTTCAGGTGCAGGTCTCGAAGCTCGCCACGGGTGTCGACAAGCTCACCGAGCAGCAGCGCCCGCCCGTCGCCCAGCCGCGGTACCCAGCCGCCGAACTGATGGCCCGCGTAGCCCTGAGCGACCGGCTGGGCACCCTCCGGCACTGCGGTCCCCACGAGCAATCCCAGTCCGTCGGCGCTGCGCAGCCATTGGGGGTCCAGCCCCAGCTCGACCGCGAGCGGTTCGTTCAGCGCGAGCAAGCGCGGATCGGGCGTCGACTCGGCCTGCCAGCGCACCGCGATTTCAGGCAACTCGCTGGCGAAACGGTTGCCGAGCACGACAGTGGTGTCAGGCGAAACGCTCATCAATTCCAGCCTACGGACACCCTCGGGCGCGCCAGCGGTGCGAATCAGCCGTGCAGAGGCTTGAGCCGGATCGGTGTCGTCGCGAGCAGGCCAAGCGGATCGACATAGTCGGCGTTTGCCGCCGGACCCCACATGGCACCCCAGTGCAGGCATGCCGGGGCAGAGCAGTCCTGATGCCCGGCGGCCAGCTCGCCGAGTGGTGTCGCCTGACTCACCAGCTGTCCCACCCGCACCGACGGCATAACCGGCTCGTAGCTGGTCCGCAAGCCGCCCGGATGTGCGACCGACACCAGTGGCCTGCCCGCCAGCTCGCCCGCGAAGACGACCGTGCCCTGACCGGCTGCGTACACCGGTTGACCAGGCACTCCGGCCAGGTCGACACCGCGGTGGCCGCGCTGCCAGTTCGGCGTCGGCGCATCGAATGTCCGCATAACCGCTGGTCGCGGCCGCAACGGCCAGGCCAGGCGGGAGTCGTCGGCGTTGGCGGGCGCCGCGCATATCATCGCCACCGCCGCGATCCAGGCCACCGCGCGCATACGCTCAGTTCAGCGGCTTCAACACCGTCGCGGGAAGCCACCGGATGTTCAGCTGGGGATCAGCGCGGTGCTGTGGACAAAGCACCTGCTGGGACCGTGTAAACTCAGACCCGCAATTCGCGCGAGCGGATTGACTTCGCGCGCCTGCGCCGCAGCCCCGATCTTCAAGGGTTGCATCCGCATGCCGGGCGGTCCCGAGTTAGCAGAACTCTCCAACCGGGTCCGGCACGCAGCAGACGCCAGGGCCTGGCTTCACCCGACGCCAGGCGACAACCGACAACTGAAGGACATAGCCGAAATGGCTGTTGTAACCATGAAGCAGCTGCTTGACAGCGGCACCCACTTCGGGCACCAGACCCGTCGCTGGAATCCCAAGATGAAGCGGTTCATCTTCACCGACCGCAACGGCATCTACATCATCGATCTGCAGCAGACGCTGACGTACATCGACAAGGCGTACGAGTTCGTC